>JAQXZD010000017.1 GCA_029227035.1 Lachnospiraceae bacterium | reverse complement strand
ACTGAAGGAAACGCTTTATCATGGGCTAGTGCTGGTGGTCTTGGATTTAGAGGTTCAAAGAAATCTACTCCATATGCTGCACAGATGGCAGCAGAAACTGCTACAAAGGCAGCTTTAATTCATGGTTTGAAGACAGTTGATGTTATGGTCAAGGGACCGGGCTCAGGAAGAGAAGCAGCAATTCGTGCCCTTTCCGCATGTGGTCTTGAAGTTACATCAATCAAGGATGTTACCCCAGTACCTCATAACGGATGCCGCCCACCAAAGCGTAGAAGAGTTTAATTAGGAGGTATCGATTAAGATGGCAGTGAATAAAGTACCTGTACTGAAAAGATGTAGATCACTTGGTTTAGAGCCAAGCTATTTGGGATATGATAAGAAGTCAAAGAGAAATCTTCAGAGAGCAAACCGCAAGGTATCTGAGTATGGACTTCAGTTAAGAGAGAAGCAGAAAGCAAAGTTTATCTACGGAGTATTGGAGAAGCCTTTCCGTAATTACTATAAGAAGGCTGATAAGATGAAAGGATTAACAGGTTTAAACCTTATGACAATCCTTGAGTCCAGATTGGATAACGTAGTTTTCCGTCTTGGTTTTGCAAGAACAAGAAAGGAAGCAAGACAGATTGTTGATCATAAGTTTGTAACCGTAAACGGAAAGGTTGTAAACATTCCTTCTTACCTTGTTAAGGCCGGAGATGTTATTGAAATCAAAGAGAGCAAGAAGAACATTCAGCGTATGAAAGACATCGTAGAAGTCGCTGGTGGAAGAATTGTTCCGGAAGGGCTGGATGTAGATGCAGAGAAGCTGCAGGGAACCGTTAAGGAATTACCTTCACGTGAGCAGATTGACGTTCCGGTAAACGAGATGCTTATCGTCGAGTTATATTCTAAGTAATAACGTAAAATAATGCCAGACAATACCCCAGAAGGAGGGACTTTGTAGTGTTTGATTTTGAAAAACCGAAAATTGAAATCGCTGAAATTTCAGAAGACAAGACATATGGCAAATTTGTTGTAGAGCCTTTGGAGAGAGGATATGGTACGACACTTGGAAACTCTCTGAGAAGAATTATGCTTTCTTCTTTACCGGGAGCTGCCGTTAGTCAGGTGAAGATTGACGGTGTTCTTCATGAGTTCAGTTCTATTCCGGGTGTTAAAGAGGATGTTACGGAAATTATCATGAACATCAAGAATCTTGCCATCCGCAATAACAGTTCTACAAATGAACCAAAAGTTGCTTACATTGAATTCGAAGGTGAAGGCGTTGTTACAGCGGCAGATATTCAGGTGGATTCGGATATTGAGATTATGAATCCGGATTTGGTAATTGCACATCTGAATGGTGGAACGGACTGCAAGTTGTATATGGAACTTACCATTACAAAGGGCAGAGGTTATATCAGTGCTGACAAGAATAAATCAGAAGATACACCGATTGGTGTAATCGCAGTAGACTCTATTTATACACCGGTAGATCGTGTAAATATTACAATCGAGAATACCCGTGTTGGTCAGGTTACGGATTATGATAAGCTGACATTGGATGTATATACCAATGGAACCCTGGAGCCGGATGAGGCAATCAGTCTTGCTGCAAAAGTGCTGAGCGAGCATTTGAGTCTGTTCATTGATTTGTCAGATGCAGCACAGCAGGCAGAAGTAATGGTGGAGAAAGAAAACGATGTACAGGAGAAGGTTCTTGAGATGAACATTGACGAACTTGAATTATCTGTTCGTTCATACAACTGTCTGAAGAGAGCCGGAATTAACACGGTTGCAGAGTTGATTAATCGTACACCGGAAGATATGATGAAGGTTCGTAATCTGGGGCGTAAGTCATTAGAAGAAGTATTGGCTAAGCTGAAAGAGTTGGGATTACAGTTGAATCAGGGCGAAGATTAATTCGCTGAAAACATAACAGCGCATGGCTTGTTTGCAGGAGCGGATGCGTGTGGGAGACACATGTTAGGTGTCTCAATTGGCGGAACCGGTAAGACCGAAGGAGCACGGAATCGTCAGTTTCATGAGTGGTAACTTATAACAGACATATGGGTTCGGTAAGTAAGTCCAAAGAGCGTGGCCGGATACCCCACAAATGGAGGATAATAAAATGGCAAAGTATCGTAAGTTAAGCAGAACCTCTAGCCAGAGAAAGGCATTATTAAGAGGTCAGGTTACATCTCTTATTGCAAATGGTAAGATTGTGACAACAGAGGCAAAGGCAAAGGAAATCCGCAAGATTGCAGAAGGACTTATCGCAGCAGCAGTTCGCGAGAAGGACAATTTTGATGAGGTTACCGTAACAGCCAAGGTTGCCCGCAAGGACAAAGATGGTAAGAGAGTAAAAGAAGTCGTAGATGGTAAGAAAGTTACCGTATATGATGAAGTAGAAAAGAAGATTAAGAAGGATCAGCCTTCTCGTCTTCATGCAAGAAGAGAGATGCTCAAGGTTCTCTATCCGGTAAAGACAAGTGATGGAACCAAGAAGGGTACAAAGGAAGTAGATCTTGTTGCAAAGTTATTTGATGAGATTGCTCCTAAGTATGCAGATCGTAACGGTGGTTACACCAGAATCGTTAAGATTGGTCAGCGTAAGGGTGACGGAGCTCTGGAAGTTCTTCTTGAGTTAGTTTAATATTTCTGAATGAAGGAAGATGTTACTGTATCGATGCGAAAACGTTGATAACAGTAGCATCTTTTTTATATCGATAAAGAAGGATAAGGAGTAGACAGGAGAGAAGATGAACGAACAGGAGAAAGAGCGCCTTGATCAGCAGTTTGACTTTTTCAGGGAAATTGATCGGGAGAAATTTATAGGCAGACAGACATATTTGTCAGATGGAATGCGTAAAGAGAATGATGCGGAGCATGCGTGGCATATGGCGATTATGACGCTTGTATTGAGCGAATACGCAAATGAGAAGATTGATGTGCTTCGAACCATCAGCATGCTTTTAATTCATGACCTGGTGGAGATTGATGCGGGCGATACCTATGCCTATGATGAGGAAGGAAAGAAAACACAGGCAGAGAGGGAGAGAAAGGCTGCAGACCGGATCTATGGAATACTGCCGGAGGAACAGGGCAGGAAGCTGTATGAGCTTTGGCTGGAGTTTGAGGAACGTAAGACGCCGGAAGCAAAGTTTGCCCGTGTCATGGATAATATCCAGCCTATCATGCTGAATGCGGCTACAGACGGCAAAGCATGGAAAGAGCATGGCGTAAAGCTCAGCCAGATTTTGGGACGTAACGCACATACCGCAGACGGGTCGAAGCTTTTGTGGGAGTATGCCAGGGAGTACTTCATCAACCCTAATCTGGAAGAAGGGCGGATTCAGGATGATAGGGAAGAATAGTGTTAGACGCCGGGGGATGGAAATGCTCTGGTTATAAAATAATAATAGAGGCGCTGCAGATAAGTATGCAGCGCCTTTGTTATGATTGAAATCCGATTATTTGTTTGCTTTTTGCTCATCCTTGTAATTTTGAACACATCTCTGGATGCGGTCATATGGGCTGAGCAGATCACTGATGGAACAGTCGTGGTTCAAAGTGTCAATGATATAAGCGATGTACTTACTCATATCACAACTGATATAATATTCTCTGGAGAGAAGCTCCGGAGTCTGATAAATCAGATTGGTGGTAACAACACGGTAAATCAGACCGTCCTCATATGCCTGGTCAAAGGCGGCCAGACCGTTTGTAAATAAACCGAATGTGGAAACAACAAAGATTCGGTTTGCATTTCGTTTCTTCAGCTCTCTTGCCGTGTCAATCATGCTTTCACCGGAAGAAATCATATCGTCAATGATGAGCACGTCCTTTCCGGCTACATTTGAGCCAAGGAATTCGTGAGCAACAATCGGGTTGCGGCCATCCACGATTTTACTGTAATCACGGCGCTTATAGAACATACCCATATCTACGCCCAGAACATTTGCAAGATAGATAGCTCGCTGTGTTGCACCCTCGTCCGGACTGATAATCATCAGGTGATCGGAGTCGAGAGTCAAGTCCTTAACATTTTTCAGAATGCCCTTGATGAACTGATAAGAAGGCATAACATTTTCGAATCCGTTCAGCGGAATTGCATTCATGACGCGCGGATCGTGAGCGTCGAAGGTGATAATATTGTCAATTCCCATATTGTACAGTTCCTGCAGAGCAAGCGGACAGTCAAGGGATTCGCGGGCTGTTCTTCTGTGCTGACGGCTTTCGTACAGGAACGGAAGAATTACGGTAATGCGGCGCGCTTTTCCACCGACAGCGGCAATAACACGCTTCAAATCCGCAAAGTGGTCATCCGGAGACATATGGTTGGTCTGACCGCATACGGTATAAGTCAGACTGTAATTGGTGACATCTACCATGATATAGAGATCATATCCGCGGACAGACTGATTGATTACGCATTTGGCTTCTCCGGTACCGAAACGCGGAAGATAAGGCTCAATGATGTAGCTGTCCTTGTGATAATCCTTAAAAGCAACGTCCGTGCGGTGCTGGTGCTCACGATGCTCTCTCCAGGTGGAAAGATAGTCGTTTACTTTTTTGCCGAGTTCCATACAGCTTGGTGTCGGAATAAGACCAAGAGTACCGGTTGGCAGGGTTTCCAGAATTCTTTCATCGTTTGGCATGATTTGTCCTCCATTTAATTAAGTAACACTTGTTGTTTTCTGCCGCTTTTGAATGCGGATATCGGTTTTTGAAAATAAATTAATCAGTGTATAGGCATCACAAATACGGGAAAAAGTTCTCTCGGAATAGGTTTTCCATATCTGATTCAGATTCAGATTAGTAGATATTATCGTCGATTTCCGACGAAGCAGACGCTCATTGACACACAGGAAAAGCTGTGACGTCGTGAAAGAGTTACTAAGCTCTGTTCCGAGATCGTCAATGACGAGTAAGTCACAGTCAAAAATATTCTGATGGGCGGCAATTGCGTCGGCATCTTTGTCAAATACACCTTTGCTTAATATATCAAATAATTGGAAAGCTGTAAAGTATATTACGGAATGTCCGGCATTAAGAAGCTCGTGTGCGACACAGTTTGACAAAAAAGTCTTACCGACACCGGTTTTTCCGTAAATAAGCAGATTCTTCGGTTTGTTGGCAAAGTCTTTGATAAAGAAACGGCATTCCTCCACCGCATTGCGGGCGGTTGCAAGAGAAGAGAGACCGGTCTTTGGATTAATATCGTCATCGGAATAATAATCATAAGAAAAGGAATCAAAATTCTCTTTCCGAAGAATCTCCTGAATATTGGACTGCTGATAGATCACATTGATGGCAGCCTGTTTGAAACAGTGACATTTTTCTCCGTTAATATAACCGCTGTCCTTGCAGTCCGGACAGGTATAGACCGGATCCAGAAAGTCTTTGGCATAACCATTGGCCAGCAGAAGCTGTTCCCGTTCTGAAATGAGTGTGGTCAGTTCAGAGCGAAGAGAGTCAACGGCAGAAGTATCCCCGTTCAGGCGCAGGCGGGCTTTCTCCACTGCGGTAGATGCGATGGCACCGTCGATTTCCTGAAGCCGCGGAACTTTCCTGAAAGCCTCCTGACGTCTCTGCGTCATAATATGGCGGTTATGCAGTTGGCGCTCATTGTATTCACGCATGATTTCTTCGTATTGTGCGTTAGAAAGTGGCATGATATCCTCCAAAGTCAGTGTACGGTGGAAGAGAGCAACATTTCTTCCAGATGATCATAATCGTAATCACGGGCATTAAAATTGTTAAAACTGTTCTTCTTTTTGGAAGAGGAAGAAGCTGTGTTGACCGTAATCTTTTTGTTTTTACTGTAAGCCGCATCCAGATTCCTGACATCTTCCAGGGTATGTACATGATTCTTGTGCCAGCTTGTCAGGATGGAATCCGTATATTCGAAGCTCGGCTGGTGAATCGCCGTAATGGTGCGGCTGCATGCCTCCTGAATCAGCGAAAGGTCAAAGGCATACTCTTTGGTCCATTTCCGGATAAAAGAAGTCTCGGAATCCACAAGATTTCTGCCGGTGATGCCAAGTGCCTTCATGATGCCGTAATATGCCTTGCTGTGGATGGCTGCATCCTGCTTGGCCTGCTCAACCGTCTGAATGTCTTTGGAATGCCAGCTTAAAGCAATCTTGTTCATATAGCGGATGCTGGAATGTTCCTTGCTGATGCAGTATTCCAACAGATATACAATCAGTTCGGATGAAAAATGCAACTCTTCATACCAGAACAGCACCGTGTTCATCTCGTCCTCGCTGAGAGGATGCTTGATATAGGTCTCCACCACAAAGAAAAGCTCTGAGACGGCAGGATCCTTTCGAAAGTTCAAGATCTCATCTGCGGTATAGCTGCGTTTCGCAGGAGCCTTATAGCTTGTGGCTGCAGGGAAACTCTGCTGGGTTGCGGCGAGGGTTGAACTCTGAAGAACCTGAACGGCTTGAGCAGAGTTGTCACAGGCTGCAGGAGCCGGCTGCTCCGTTGGAATCGGGAGAAAGCGGATTCCGCAAATCTGATTGTCGGAGTCTTCTTCCAGGGAGAGAAGACCAACCTTTTGCCAGTAACGCAGAGCGCGGATGACATCCATCTCCGTGTTGTTGAATTTATCTGCAATTGCAGAAATTGTACAATTATATGCATGAGAATGCATACAACGTAATAAATATAGATATACTTTCACAAATTCGCCGTTTGCTTCCGGCATGAAGAAGTCGATGAATTGATTTGGAATGATTGTATTTTCGCTTGTGCAGTCGTTATACAATTGGATGTTTACCATAGCCATACCTCTCTTACAAAGCAGATGTCTGCTTGCGACATCTGCGCAGGTAATGTCCAAATATACGAACATTACGATTGTGCATCTGTGATTATAGCACAACAATTTTCCAAATGGAAGAAGAAAAAAGTCCCCAAATCCAGTAATAACAAGGATTTTACGAACATAAGATACTGAGTGGATAAAGTGGATAAATCCGGATAAAAATCAATGGACCATTTAAAAAAACATAAGGAATGCATAAAATAAGGGGGATGTGGCAGGTGAACTTTTTTGTTCCTGCAAATAAAAAATCCACATGGAGCCGGGAATAAAAATGAACATCTCCATGTGGATAATGTGGATAAGTTATTGACCAAGAAGAGCTTCGCCGATTTCTACTACATTTCCGGCTCCCATGGTTATCAACAGGTCATCGTGCATACATTTTTTTAATAAAAATTTTTCGATTTCTTCAAAAGAAGGAAAATAGTAGGCTTCTGTTCCCTTTTCCTGTAATCGGCACAGAATATCTTTTGAGGAAATACCGTATGTGTTCTGCTCGCGGGCGGCAAAAATATCTGCAAGAACAACCATGTCTGCCAGCGAAAGCACTTCAGCAAAGTCATCCAGGAATGCTTTGGTCCGGGAATAGGTGTGAGGCTGGAACACAACAACAAGCCGTTTGTGCGGATAGTTTTGTGCTGCGGTCAGCGTCGCGCGAATCTCGGTAGGATGGTGTGCGTAATCGTCGATAATTGTGACACCGTCCACACAGCCTTTGTACTGGAAACGGCGGTTCGTGCCGCCGAAATTGTGCAGACCGGAAGCGATGGTTTCCATATCGATACCCATTGTAACGGCAAGGGCAATGGCGGCAAGGGCATTGCTTACATTGTGCCGTCCCGGTACGGACAAGGTGATTCTTGCAAGTTCTGTGTCACCGTGCATGGCAAGAAAACTCGGACACGCTTTTTCATCAAAGGAAATATCTGTGGCATAGAAGTCAAATTGCGAATCAAAACCATATGTAATGATCTGCTGCGGAAGTCCGGCAGTAATGGCTTCGGTATCGGTGATTTCGCCGTTTATGATGGTGGCGCCGTCAGGGTGCGTGTTGCCTGCAAACTGCCGGAAAGAATGACGGATATCATCCAGATCCTTGAAAAAGTCCAGATGTTCAGCTTCAATATTTAAGATAATGCTGTATTTTGGACAAAGGTGCAAAAAGCTGTTGGTGTATTCGCATGCCTCTGAGACAAATACAGGGGAAGAACCGACTCGAAGATTGCCTCCGATGGACGGCAGGATTCCTCCCACGGAGATGGTTGGATCCTTTTTTGCAGCCATGAGAATCTCACTGACCATTGATGTGGTGGTGGTCTTACCGTGGGTTCCGGCTATGGCGACAGAACTGCTGTAATTATCCATAATCTGGCCGAGCAGTTCGGCGCGGGAAAGCATCGGAAGTTTCAGGTTCTGCGCCTGCATGTATTCCGGATTATCCGGATGAATGGCAGCCGTATAGACTACCAGATCAATGTCGGAAGTGATGTTGTCTGCGCTTTGTCCGTAAATGACTCTGGCTCCTTTGGAAGCCAGCGCGCGTGTCAGATTGGATTCTTTGGAATCGGAGCCGGAGATGGTGAAGCCTTCCGCAAGAAGGATTTCCGCAAGTCCGCTCATACTGATACCGCCAATTCCTATAAAGTGTATGTGAATTGGTTCGTTGAAATTTAATTTGTACATGAGATTACCTACCTGTTTTATACTTATATTTTATTAGCATTATACCACTCTGCCACTTGTGGTGCACCTAAAAATATGTTGTGCATTTTGCTGAAAAAAAACAATATTTTGGAATACATTTGTGAAAAATGTTGTTTATAGGGGTACAATATGTTATAATGAACATAGCAAAATATATCATGTGGGAATAAACATGACAGTATGCTGTGTTGCAATTGGGATATTTTTTAGAACAGACGAGGAGTGATAACGTGATTAGAAAAGAAATGATAGCTATGCTTTTAGCAGGCGGTCAAGGCAGCAGACTTGGAGTTCTGACGGCAGATGTAGCCAAGCCTGCGGTGACATTTGGGGGGAAGTACAGAATCATAGATTTTCCGCTCAGTAACTGCATTAATTCCGGTATCGATACGGTAGGTGTGCTGACACAGTATCAGCCACTCCGGCTGAATACGCACATCGGAATCGGCATTCCGTGGGATTTGGATCGAAATAATGGGGGAGTTACGGTTCTGCCACCGTATGAGAGAAGTAATAACAGTGAGTGGTATACCGGTACGGCAAATGCGATTTATCAGAATCTGCGCTATATGGAGAATTATAATCCGGAGTATGTATTGATTCTTTCCGGGGATCACATTTACAAGATGGACTATGAGGTGATGCTTGATTTTCACAAACAGAATCAGGCGGATGTTACAATCGCCACAATGCCGGTTCCGATGGAGGAGGCAAGCCGTTTTGGAATTGTGATTGCGGATGAGAACAAGAAGATTATGGACTTTGAAGAAAAGCCGGAGAATCCGAGAAGCAATCTGGCTTCCATGGGAATTTACATTTTCTCGTGGAAGGTGTTAAAGGAGGCGCTGATTGAGCTTCGGGATGAACAAAGTTGTGATTTTGGTAAGCATATTATCCCGTACTGCTTCAAGAATGACAAGCGGCTTTTTGCTTATGAATTTAACGGATACTGGAAAGATGTGGGAACGCTCGGTTCCTATTGGGAAGCCAATATGGAGCTGATTGATCTGATACCGGAATTTAATCTGTACGAGGAATATTGGAAGATTTATACGAAGAGCGATACGATTGAACCACAGTACCTGTCCAGGGAAGCACATGTGGAGAAATGTATCATTGGTGAAGCCTCCGAGATTTACGGAGTGGTCATCAATTCCGTAATCGGACCGAATGTGTATATCGGACCAGGAACGATTATCCGTAATTCCATTATTATGAAGGATTCCAGTATCGGAAGAAATGTTACGATTGACAAATCCATTGTGGCGGAGAATTGCCGTATAGAAGATGGCGCAATTCTGGGCATTGGAGATGAAGCACCGAATAAGCTGAATGAGAGTATCTATTCATTTGGGCTTGTGACAGTGGGAGAAAACTCCGTTATTCCGGAAAATGTTAAGATTGGAAAGAATACTGCGATTTCCGGAGTGACAGAGAAGGAGGATTATCCGAACGGAATATTGGCAAGCGGCGAAGTAATTATTAAGGCAGGTGACAAGAAATGAAGGCAATAGGAATTATTTTAGCTGGCGGCAATAGCAATCGAATGGGCGAGTTATCAAAGAAACGGGCGATTCCCGCAATGCCGATCGGAGGAAGCTTCCGCTGTATAGATTTTGCGCTGAGCAATATGAGCAATTCTCATGTGCAGACAGTTGCGGTGTTGACACAGTACAATACGCGATCATTAAATGAACATTTAAGTTCTTCAAAATGGTGGAATTTTGGACGTAAGCAGGGCGGCATGTATCTGTTTACACCGACGGTGACGGCAGAGAACAGGGACTGGTACAGAGGAACGGCAGATGCCATGTATCAGAATATCGATTTCCTTAAGAATCATCATGAACCGTATGTCATTATATCCAGCGGTGACTGTGTATATAAGATGGATTACAATGAGCTGTTGAATTACCATATTGAAAAGAAAGCGGATATCACCGTGGCATGTAAGGATATGCCGGCGGATGCAGACGTGAGCCGATACGGAGTTGTCCGGATGAATGAGGATTCCAGAATCATTGATTTTGAGGAGAAGCCACTGGTGGCGCAGTCCAACACGATTTCAGCGGGTGTATACATAATCAGAAGAAGAAGGCTGATAGAACTTTTGGAGAAAGCCGCAGAAGAAAACCGTTTTGACTTTGTGACGGATATTCTGATACGCTACCGCAATGTAAACCGGATTTTTGGTTACAAGATGAAGCATTATTGGAGCAATATTGCAAGTACCAACGATTATTACCGGACAAACATGGATTTCCTGAAAACAGATGTGCGCAAGTACTTTTTCCGGGAAGAACCTAAGATTTACTCCAGGGTGGACGATCTTCCTCCGGCAAAATACAATGTTGGTTCCGATATCTGCAACAGTCTGATTTCAAGCGGATGCATCATCAACGGCAAGGTGGAAAACTCCGTATTGTTCAAGAAAGTGTTTATCGGAAAGAACTGCGTAATCAAGAATTCCATCATATTAAACGGTGCATATATTGCGGATAATACGCATGTGGAGAACTGTATTGTGGAAAGCAACGGAACGCTCAAAGCAAACAATTATTATTGTGGAGACAACGAAATATTGATTATTTCAGAAAAGAACGAAAGATACGAGCTTTAAGACAACAAGGGGGATTATGTATGCAGATTACAGACATTAGAATTCGCAAGATGGATAAAGAAGGCAAAATGAAAGCTGTGGTATCAATCACCATTGAAAATGAGTTTGTGGTGCATGATATCAAGATTATCGAGGGTGAGAAAGGCCTGTTCATTGCAATGCCGAGCCGCAAGGCGGCAGACGGCGAATATCGGGATATTGCTCATCCGATTAACTCCCAGACAAGAGAGAATATCCAGAGATTAATTTTGGAAAAATACGAAGAGGTCTTGCAGGAAACCGAATAAACAATTAAAATAAAAGGCATGGGGCTGTGGAGTAATCCATAGCCCTTTTCTTAGGACATGATAGGAGAGAATGCGATGTTTTTAATTGTTGGTCTGGGCAATCCGGACAAAAGATATGAAAATACAAGACATAATGTGGGATTTGATACCATTGATGCGCTGGCGGAGCGCTATCATATTCCGGTAAAGGATAAGAAGCATAAGGCTTTGTGCGGAACCGGCGTGATTGAAGGAACAAAGGTTATGCTGGCAAAACCGCAGACATACATGAACCTCAGCGGAGAGAGCGTTGCGGAGATTGTTCAGTTTTATAAGCTGGATCCGGAAGAGGAAATGCTGGTTATTTTTGATGACATATCTTTGGCACCGGGGAATATCCGGATAAGGAAAAAGGGAAGCGCCGGTGGACATAACGGAGTCAAGAGCATCATTGCGGACGTCGGTACACAGAATTTTATGCGGATTAAAGTCGGCGTCGGAGAAAAACCTGCAGGCTGGGACCTTGCGGATTATGTTCTGGGAAAATTTCCAGAGGAGGACAGAAAGGCGGTAAATAGCGCCATAGAGGATGCACAGGAAGCGGTGGTTATGATGCTTCAGGGACAGGTGGACAAGGCAATGAATGATTTTAATGCAAAAAAGCAGGGGAGTAAGGAATAAGTGGAAGCATTTGTTAAACCGCTGCGGGAGCTGGGCGGATATGAAGATATGGTGCGCGCAACGCAAAAGGCAGGGCTTGTAACCGTAAGCGGCTGTATCGACGCGCAGAAGCCGCATTTCATCTATGCGCTGGCGGGCGGCAGAAAAAAGAGAATAGTTGTTACCTTTCAGGAACAGAAAGCAAAGGAACTGTATGAGGATTACCGTTTTTTCGATTCGTCGGTGGTGTATTATCCGGCAAAGGATGTGCTGTTCTACCAGTCGGATATTCGTGGAAATTTGTTGACGGCGGAGCGGATGAATGCGCTTCGTGCCATGCACGAACAGGAAGAAGTAACCATCATTACAACCTTTGATGCACTGATGAATACCATGGCACCGGCAAAGCGGATGTGGGATTCCATCGTGCGGATTGCGCCGGGAGACGTCCTCGACATAGAGGAGCTTGTGGCGCTTTTTGTGCGCATGGGATATGAAAAAGAATATCAGGTGGAAAATATCGGACAGTTTGCGGTGAGGGGAGGAATTATTGATGTTTTCCCGTTGACGGAGGAGAATCCGGTTCGTATTGAGATGTGGGATGACGAAGTGGATACCATTCGTTTTTTTGATGTAGAAAGTCAAAAGTCGATTGAAAATCTGACGGAAATCGCTATTTATCCGGCATGTGAGCTGGTATTGACTACGGAACAGAGGCAGGTAGGTATTGATGCGATCCGGGAGGAGGCAAAGGAATGTGCCCGGAAATTCCGTTCGGAAATGAAGACGGAGGAGGCGTACCGCCTGCAATCAGAGATTGACGAATTGGCGGAAGGATGGGAAGAACTTTCCGATACGGCTGGAATGGATGCTTTTTTGTCGTATTTTTGTAAGGAAAAGGTTGGACTTCTGGATTATTTTGCACCAGAAGAGACATTTTTGTTTTTTGATGAATTGAGCCGGAGCACGGAGCGTGGGCGGCAGACAGAGCTGGAGTTTGCGGAAAGCATGAAACAGCGTCTGGAGAAGGGATATATTCTTCCGGGACAGATGAAAGAGCTTTTTTCCTATAAGGAAATCATGGCAAAGCTGGAACGGTATTCCTGTATTGCGCTGTCTGCACTGGATATCAAAACCTGCGGGCTGCAATCGAACGGACAGTTTGGACTGCATGTAAAAAGCGTCAGCGCCTATAACAACAGTTTTGAGCTTCTGATTAAGGATTTAAAGCGGTATAAGAAGAACGGTTACCGGATTATTCTCCTTTCCGGGTCCAAAACCCGTGCGCAGAGGCTTGCAGAGGATATATTAAATGAGGACTTAACATGCTTTTACACAGAGGACTATGATCACGAGCTTCTTCCGGGACAGATTATGGTCTGCTATGGAAAGGTGCATAAAGGATATGAATATCCGATGCTTTCCTTTGCGGTCATCACGGAAAGTGATATCTTTGGCGCGGAGAAGAAGAAAAAGAAGCGGCATCACACTTATGAGGGGGAGAAGATACAGAGCTTTACCGACCTGAGCGTGGGCGATTATGTGGTACATGAGAACCACGGACTGGGCGTTTATAAGGGAATTGAGAAGATTGAAGTGGATCGCAAGGTCAAAGATTATATCAAGATTGAATATGCGGGAGGCTCCAACCTCTACATTCTTGCAACCCAGTTGGAACTGATACAAAAATATGCGGGCAAGGATGCCCGAAAGCCAAAACTGAACAAGCTGGGCGGACAGGAATGGACGAAAACCAAGACGAAGGTGCGCGGAGCGGTTCAGGAGATTGCACAGGATCTGGTGAAACTTTACGCTTTACGGGAGGAACAGAACGGTTATATGTATGGACCGGATACCGTATGGCAGAAAGAGTTTGAGGAATTGTTTCCGTTTGAAGAGACCGAAGATCAGGTACTTGCCATTGAAGCGACGAAAAAAGACATGGAGAGCCACAAGATCATGGATCGCCTCATCTGCGGGGATGTTGGCTACGGCAAGACAGAGATTGCGATTCGCGCAGCTTTTAAGGCAGTTCAGGAGAACAAGCAGGTAGCATATCTGGCACCGACCACGATTCTGGCACAACAGATATATAACACCTTTTCCCAGCGAATGAAGGATTTTCCGGTTCGCGTGGATTTATTATGCAGATTCCGCACCGCGGCGCAGCAGAAGCAGACCATTTCCGACCTGAAGAAAGGGCAGGTGGATATTCTGATCGGAACGCACCGGCTTCTGTCCAAGGATGTGGTGTTTAAGGATCTGGGACTTTTGGTGGTGGATGAGGAACAACGGTTTGGCGTGGCACATAAAGAAAAAATTAAGCAGATGAAGACAAATGTGGATGTCCTGACATTGACGGCAACTCCGATTCCCCGTACCCTGCATATGAGTCTGATTGGAATCCGGGATATGAGCGTTCTGGAGGAACCGCCAATGGACCGGGTGCCGATACAGACTTATGTTATGGAATATAATGAAGAACTGGTTCGGGAAGCGATAACCCGTGAGATGGGAAGAAACGGTCAGGTGTACTATGTCTATAACCGCGTAAAGGATATTGCAGAGATGGCAAGCCGGATTCAGGCATTGGTGCCGGAAGCAAATGTGGCCTTTGCCCACGGGCAGATGCGGGAGACGCAACTGGAGGATATCATGTACCGGTTTATTAACGGAGAGATTGATGTACTGGTGTCTACGACAATTATTGAAACAGGACTTGATATTTCAAACGTCAATACAATGATCATTCATGATGCGGATAATATGGGTTTGTCACAGCTTTATCAGCTCAGGGGACGAGTGGGACGCTCCAATCGCACGGCATATGCTTTTCTGATGTATCGCAGGAATAAGATGCTGAAAGAGGTGGCAGAAAAGAGGCTTGCCGCAATTCGTGAATATTCAGATCTGGGGAGTGGGTTTAAGATTGCAATGCGCGATCTGGAGATTCGCGGCGCCGGAAACCTTTTGGGCGCGCAGCAGAGCGGACATATGGAAGCCGTCGGTTACGATTTGTACTGCAAAATGCTCCATGAGGCAGTGCGGGAAGCCAAAGGCGAGAAGGTGGAAGAGTCCTTTGATACCTCCGTGGATATCCGGACGGATGCCTTTATTCCGGGAACCTATATTGCCAATGAATCGCAGAAACTGGATATTTATAAGAGAATTGCCGGAATTGAGACGGATGAGGAAGTGGAGGAAATGCTGGAAGAGCTGATTGACCGTTTCGGGGAGCCTCCGAAATCGGTTCAGAACCTGTTGGAGATTGCAAGGATTAAGGCAGCGGCTCACAGTGTGTATGTCAGTGAAATTACGCAGAATGAAGATTCGCTTAAGATTACCATGTACGAGCATGCGGGGATTGATCCGGCGAAGATTCCGACACTGATTCAGATGTGTGCGCCGGCACTGAAATTTGTGGCAGATTCCAAAGCACCGTATTTTCTGTATCAGCTTCGGGTGAATTCACGGGAAAAAAACAGGGAGATTCTGGAGGTGCTTAAGCCGCTTCTGGAGAACATGAGAGTACTGTTAAATAGGGAAATTGTTGAAAATGCAGAAAGTTCTTGCTAGATAGGAAAAAAAGCACTATAATATTATG
Organism: Lachnospiraceae bacterium; assembly: GCA_029227035.1. Taxonomy (GTDB): domain Bacteria; phylum Bacillota; class Clostridia; order Lachnospirales; family Lachnospiraceae; genus Roseburia. Next base: position 52,674 of record JAQXZD010000017.1, on the reverse strand, counting down.
AGCAAAAGCTCGCTCTGAGAGCGGCTGTTAGGAGGAAACATGAAAGCAAAACGTATAGCAGCATTGGTGTTGGCAGGTGTACTTTGTGCATCGGCGCTGACCGGATGCGGAATAGATAAAGATGCAGCAATCGCCACGATGAAGGGCAAAGAAGTAACCATGGGAATCGCCAATTTTTATTGCCGTTATCAGCAGTCCTGTGTGGAAGATTATTACAAGAGCATGATGGGCAGCAGTGGAGATATCTGGGAGCAGGATGTGTATGGCAACGGTACGACGCTGGAAGACAGCATGAAAGAATCCGTTATGGAGATGCTCCATGAGATGTATACTTTGGAAGCACATATGGGAGATTACAACATCTCACTTACAGATTCGGAAAAGAGTGCCATAACAGAGGCAGCAAAGAAGTTTATGGACGGCAACGCATCGGATACGCTCAAGGAGATGGGCGCCAGTCAGGAGCTTGTGGAAGAGTATCTGACACTTATGACGGTTCGGACAAAGATGGTAGCCGCCATTGAAGCGGAGGCAGATACGAATGTCTCGGATGAAGAGGCGAACAAGCGCGGTTACAGCATGGTTAAGATAGAGACTACCGGTACGACGGACGAAAGCGGTAGCCAGGTAGAATATACGGAGGAAGAAAAAGCGGAGCTCACCGAGAAGGCAGATGCCATGGAGGAGAAGCTTCAGACTGAGGATACAAAGCTCGAGGATGTCGCAAAGGAATACGGATATGAGGTTACGACAGGTTCTTATGCCTCGGATGACAGCGCATTGGATGAAGCAGTTAAAAAGGCACTTGACGGTTTGAAGGAAGGTGAGACTTCCGGCAAGGTTGAGACAGAAGATGCAATTTATTTTCTTCGCCTTGACGCAGAGACCGATAAAGAGGCAACCGAGCAGAACCGCGAAGCAATTATAAATCAGCGTAAGAGTGACTTGTATCAGGAGACACTGGAAGGCTGGCAGAAGGATGACAACTGGAAGGTGGATGAAGATATGCTGGAAAAGATTCAGTTTAAGAATTCTTTTACCCAGCAGGATCCAAATGCTTCGACGCAGACAGAAGGAGCGGAGAGTACACAGTAATGGCTGCTAATAACATTGTGTTAATCGGAATGCCGGGGGTGGGTAAGAGCACCGTCGGCGTTATCCTTGCCAAGGTACTCGGATATCAGTTTGTGGATACCGATTTGGTGATACAGCAGCAGGAGGGACAGCTTCTGCATGAGATTATTGCTAAGAAGGGCACGGATGCGTTTTTGGAAATAGAGAATCGTGTCATTGCTTCTCTCGAAGTAACAGATTCGGTGATTGCGACCGGAGGCAGTGCGGTCTATGGAAAGGATGCCATGCGGCATCTTGGAGAGATAGGCAGAATTATTTATCTCGCAGAGGAATATTCGGTGCTGGAAAAGCGACTTGAGGATATCAGCGGGCGTGGTGTCGTTTTGCGGGAGGGACAGGATTTGCATGACCTGTATCTGGAGCGCACACCGCTGTATGAAAAGTATGCAGATATCAGAATATCCGAGAGCGGATTGGATGTAGAACATACAGTAGAAGAAATTGTAAAAATACAGAATCTGTGAATAGCAATTGCAAAAGATACGAATAGTATATTAAGTAGGGGCATTTCAGTTTGAGGTGAGATATGGAACAGTATATAATCAAGGGCGGGAATCAGCTCAATGGAGAAGTGGAAATCGGTGGTGCAAAGAATGCTGCGCTTGCAATTCTGGCGGCTTCCATCATGACAGATGAAACTGTTACAATTGAGAATTTACCAAATGTCAGAGATATCAATGTCATGCTTCAGGCTATTGAGGAAATCGGGGCAATGGTGGATCGTATAGATGACCATACGGTAAAAATTAATGGTTCCTATATCCGGGATGTGGTTGTGGACAATGAATTTATCCGCAGAATCCGGGCGTCCTATTATCTGATTGGAGCGTTACTTGGAAAGTATAAGAAGGCGGAGGTTGCGCTTCCGGGAGGCTGTGATATCGGTAGTCGTCCGATAGATCTTCATATTAAGGGATTTCGTGCAATGGGCGCGAAGGTGGATATTGCGCATGGGCTGGTGGCAGCGGAAGCTTCCGAACTGGTTGGAACGCATATTTATCTGGATAAGGTGTCCGTGGGCGCCACAATCAATATTATGATGGCAGCGGCTATGGCGCAGGGAAAGACAGTAATCGAGAATGCTGCAAAAGAGCCGCATGTGGTTGATGTTGCAAACTTTCTGAACAGCATGGGTGCCAATATCCGTGGAGCAGGTACGGATGTGATCCGTATTGTCGGTGTGGAAAAGCTTCATAAGACAGAGTATTCCGTGATACCGGATCAGATAGAGGCGGGAACTTTTATGTTTGCGGTAGCAGCCACAGGCGGAGATGTTCTCGTAAAAGATGTGATTCCGAAGCATTTGGAGGCAACAACCGCAAAGCTTCTGGAGGCAGGATGTAAGGTAGAGGAATTTGATGATGCGGTTCGTATCATTTCCAACGGGAAACTGCACCATACGCAGGTGACCACACTTCCTTATCCGGGATTTCCGACGGATATGCAGCCGCAGATGGCGGTACTTCTTGGACTGGCAGAAGGCACTAGCACGGTGACGGAAAGCATTTTTGAAAACCGGTTTAAGTATGTGGATGAGCTGACTCGTATGGGAGCGGATATTAAGGTTGAGAGTAATATTGCGATTATCAACGGCGTACAGAGATATACCGGAGCCAGAGTCAATGCGCCGGATTTGAGAGCCGGGGCAGCGTTGGTGATTGCAGGGCTTGTGGCAGAGGGAATCACGGTGATAGATGATATCTATTATATTGAGCGCGGTTACGAAAGATTTGAACAGAAACTCAGTGGAATCGGTGCCCGAATTGAGAAAGTCTCCGACGAAAAAGAAATACAAAAATTCATATTAAAAGTATCGTAACTATTCAGAACCCTTTAGAATAAAATATGCAGATTCGTCATGCTTGCATGTAAGAAGCTGTTTATTTTATTCGAGAGGTGGTTCGAATAGAGTTACCTCCCCCAATATGAGCTATGTAATCGGTCCTGTAGGGACCGGTTATGCAGCGTCAGCCCATTTCCCGTAGGGAAATTTTTCATGGGCTGATGTTCCCAATTTAGCCCTAAGAGGACGGGAAAGCACTCGTAGAGAGTGCGGAAATGCGAATGCAGGGGAGGTTCTGAATAGTTATAAATAACAAAAAAGGACCTTGCCAATCGCAAGGTCCTTTTTCGTTATAATACCGCTTTGATATATAAATCTCTGCTCTCCCTGGACAGGTCAAGACAGGTGTTGTCATCGAACTGTACAATCGGACGGGACAGCGCATTCTGGTTCAGCATAACAATATTGCAGCTTCTGCCATCACTCAGGAGAACGCGGTTGTTCTGATAGGTGGAGGCAATATGGTTCAGGAACGTCAGGATATATTTTGTCTGATATTTCTGAAAACCGTCCTGTTCAAAGTTGCTGATAACCTGAAACGGACACAGCGGAGAACGGTAGGAACGTGCTGCCGTCATGGCATCATATACATCTGCAATGGCAAGAATCATAGCACATTTGTCAATTTCTTCTCCCTTAAGATGGGATGGATAACCGCTTCCGTCACAGCGCTCGTGATGCATCAGGGCGGCATTTTTGATTCGGACATCCAGATTCGGCTGGTCTTTTAAGATATCGTAGCCGAGCTGAGGATGCTGCTTGATTAAGGCAAACTCTTCGTCGGTCAGAGATCCCGGTTTGTTGAGAATCTTTTCCGGGATTCGGATTTTGCCAATGTCATGCAAAAGTCCGGCAACCGTAAGGATATCCCAGTCATGGGAATCAAGCCGTAGCCAGCGCCCGATCATGCGCGAAATTAATGCAACATTCAGACAGTGCGAATAGACGGAATCATTGATGGTCCGCATGTTGTAAAGCATATCAAACAGTTCTGATATGGTACTGCGGGAACGGAACAGTTCCGATACGCTGTTTAATAAAAACTGCGGATCGATAGGTGCGCTCTTAATCGTTGCCGACTCAAAAGTCTCTTTTAAGACTTCAATTGCCTGAAGATATTGCAATTGGAATGTCTGAAATTCAGAAGAAGACGCAACCTTCTGAGTGTGCGTTCTGCTTTGCTGCGCATGGGTCTGGGCAGGGGCAGGTTTTGCCGGTGCCACAGGAGCTGCCGGTACAGGATTCAGTTCCGGAATATCAATCTCCGGTGCGTCACCTTCCACGTCAACGGATTCCACGCGGTAAAGTTTGATTTTATTGATTAGCTGGCGGGTAATAATGGTATCTTCCGGTGCCAGAATCTGACCAAGGGGAGTTTTAACAGGATTGGCAGTCTTCATGCCTTCTTCCAGTTGTTTAGGCTTTAGCGTTCGCATTTTCTTCCTCCGTGTTAAAAACAAGTATATTAAAAGTATAGGATTATTTGCGGGAAATGTCAATAAAATAGGGCTTGACAGATAGAAAAAACAGGAGTATTGTAGCATACGAAGATTTCAAATTTAATATTGTAAGCTTTTCTCTTATTCAGAGTGATGGAGATACATAGGATCTGTGAAATCACGGCAACCCCCATTTATGCGTCGCAGGCATGGGAAGGTGCCAACCTGAGCGAGTTTATCGAACAATAAGGGGATTTGATTATCTTTATAATTAGTCCGCTTTTGAGCGGATTTTTTTTACATTATTCTATTACAAAAAGGAGAAAGACGATGGAAAAATTATTATTTACATCAGAGTCTGTAACAGAAGGACATCCGGACAAAATGTGCGATGCCATTTCCGATGCCATTCTGGACGCATGCATGGAGCAGGATCCGATGAGCCGTGTGGCATGTGAGACTGCAAGCTGTACAGGATTTGTGCTGGTTACGGGAGAGATTACGACGAAGGCAAGCCTGGATATTCCGGCAATTGTCAGAAAGACCGTGAATGAGATTGGCTATAACGATGCCAAGACAGGATTTGACGGAAATACCTGTGCTGTTATGGTAGCACTGGATCAGCAGTCTGCAGATATTGCCATGGGTGTGGATAAGGCTCTGGAGGCAAAAGAGGGCTCTTTGGCTGATGACCTTGATACAGGAGCGGGAGACCAGGGTATGATGTTTGGTTATGCAACCAACGAGACCGAAGAGCTGATGCCGTATCCGATTTCCCTTGCGCACAAGCTGGCACTTCAGCTTACAAAGGTTCGCAAGGACGGAACTTTGAAGTATCTTCGCCCGGATGGAAAGACACAGGTATCTGTAGAGTATGATGAGGCAGGAAAACCGAAGAGACTTGAAGCGGTAGTATTATCCACACAGCATGATGAGGATGTTACCCAGGAGCAGATCCATGAGGACATTAAAAAGTATGTGTTTGATCCGATTCTGGACAAGAGTATGGTAGATGCAGAGACCAAGTTCTTTATCAACCCGACCGGACGTTTCGTTATTGGCGGACCGCACGGAGATGCAGGCCTTACCGGACGTAAGATTATCGTGGACACTTACGGCGGATATGCCCGTCACGGCGGCGGAGCATTCTCCGGAAAAGACTGCACAAAGGTAGACCGCTCCGCAGCTTACGCAGCCCGTTATGTGGCAAAGAATATTGTGGCAGCAGGCCTTGCAGAGAAGTGTGAGATTCAGTTGTCTTATGCAATTGGTGTGGCACAGCCGACTTCCATCATGGTAGACACCTTCGGAACAGGTAAGCTTTCCGATGACAAGCTGGTGGAGATTGTCAGAGAAAACTTTGACCTCAGACCGGCAGGAATTATCAAGATGCTGGATTTGCGCAGACCGATTTATCGTCCGACAGCCGCTTACGGACATTTCGGACGTACCGATTTGAACCTTCCTTGGGAAGCGACAGATAAGGCGGAAGCGTTGAAAAAATACTTGTAATATGCAAGCATAATGTCTGCCTTTGGATTGCTTGCCTTGGCTCCGGATAATTACAGTTTATGAAAAATTAACATAATTTTTTATAGAAGAATGCTATAATAGGACACAGGGAATGATTCCCTGTGTTCTTTTTTTGAAAGGAAATACGGATGAAGATTAAGACGAAACTGATGATTCTTTTTTGCATACTGGTTTTTGTCCCGACGCTTCTGATCGGAGCATCGGTTGCAGGATTTTGCAACTTTCAGGTGAATGCGATGAAGCAGACTTATGGCATGGAGGATGCAAATGCGTACAGTCTGATCAATTCGGTTCAGCTTATGAACCATTATACGGAGAGAGTCTTTGAACAAATCAGAAGAACAGCAAGGCAGAAGCCGAAGCGGATGGAGGACAGGGAATATCTGGAAAGCGTCAATGAAGAACTGCATCAGAAATATTCTTATCTGGTAGTGTACAGAAGTGGTGTCCTTTATTATAATGGAGCTGCCGACAATGATTCGGTGCTGAAAGAGCTGCATGAGTATGGAACGTCGGAGAGCAGCCTGGGAGTCGGAAACTATCTTGTGGACGAAGGAAATATATTTGTAAAACAGGTGGATTTCCGCAGCGTGTCCGGGGCAGAGATGTCGGCATATGTGATTACGGCGACGGATGGCTCGGTATTGGAAGTCCGGCGGCTTCTGGTGGCAGGAATAGTCCTGATAGTAGTGGTATTTGTGCTCACGGCATTTATGATGACCTTGTGGATATACCGCAGTATTTTAAACCCGCTGAGAAAGCTTCAGGACGCGGCAGAAAGCATTAAAGAAGGAAATCTGGATTTTTATCTGGATGTCAGCAGAGACGATGAAATAGGGGAGCTTTGCACCACATTTGAAGAGATGCGTAAGCGTCTTAAGGATAATGCGGAGGAGAAGCTGAGCAATGAAAAGGAAAACCGTGCGCTGATCAGCAATATCGCCCATGACCTGAAGACTCCGATTACGGCAGTTAAAGGATATGCGGAAGGAATTATGGATGGTGTGGCAAATACCCCGGAAAAGGTCGATAAATACGTTCGCACAATATATAATAAGGCGAATGAGATGGACACCTTGATTAATGAGCTGACACTTTATTCTAAGATTGATACAAATCGTATTCCTTATGAATTTGCACGGATACATGTTTCGGAATATTTCAGGGACTGTGTGGAAGAAATCGGATTGGATCTGGAGGCAAAAGGAATCGGATTGTCCTACTTTAATTATACAACGGAAGATACCATGATTATCGCGGATCCGGAGCAGCTCAGAAGAGTAATTAACAACATCATCGGCAATTCCGTGAAATATATGAACAAGACGGAGAAATTTATCAATATCCGGATTAAGGACGTCGGAGATTTTATACAGGTGGAAATCGAAGACAATGGCCGGGGAATTGCACAGAAGGATCTGCCTTACATATTTGACCGGTTTTACAGGACGGACGCATCCCGCAATTCGGCAACCGGAGGAAGCGGAATCGGTTTGTCCATCGTGAAAAAAATCGTGGAAGACCATGGCGGCAAGATATGGGCAACCAGTAAGGAAGACGCCGGGACGATTATGTACTTTGTTATAAGAAAATATCAGGAGGTAACAGCAAATGAGTAGAATATTGATTGTGGAGGACGAGACTGCAATTGCAGATCTGGAAAAAGACTATCTGGAACTGAGTGGCTTTGAAGTAGAGATTGAAAACGAGGGACAGAGCGGGCTTTCCAGGGCTTTGAATGAGGAGTTTGATTTGTTTATTCTGGATCTGATGCTTCCGGGCATAGACGGCTTTGAAATCTGCCGGCAGATACGTGATAAGAAGAACACACCGATTTTGATGGTTTCGGCGAAGAAAGATGACATTGACAAAATCCGCGGACTGGGACTTGGCGCAGACGATTACATTACAAAACCTTTTTCGCCGAGCGAACTTGTTGCACGGGTAAAAGCGCACCTTGCCCGTTATGAGAGACTGATTGGCAGTAACATGCCGGAAAATGATATCGTTGAAATCCGTGGAATCCGCATTGATAAGACGGCACGCCGCGTATGGGTGAACGGTGAGGAAAAACAGTTTACCACAAAAGAGTTTGATCTTCTGACTTTTCTTGCGGAGCATCCGAATCATGTATTTACAAAGGAAGAATTATTCCGGGAAATCTGGGATATGGAATCCATAGGTGATATTGCAACCGTGACTGTGCATATCAAAAAAATTCGTGAAAAAATAGAGATGAACACGAATAAACCACAGTATATTGAAACAATTTGGGGGGTTGGATATCGATTTAAGATGTAGAAATTTTTCCATTAAGCATGGAGAACTGCTCCGGAAAGGAGACGGTTGACTCCATGCTTTTTGTTTAATCATATTGAGGGCAGCAACTTATGCTGCTTTGTAAAAACCTCTCCGGCAGGGGTGACGAGTACGTGGCGGATATTGGAATCCTCCGCAGGAATCCCGATCCGGACAAACCTTTCATCTTCCGCTGCTATTATGCTATGCTGACAGTTTACTAACATATTTGAAAGTGAAATCCGTGCTGATATCGAATCGCACCATAATATACAAATAAACAGAAACCAAAATTCTGCAAAGGACAATCGAAAATGCTTTTCATGCAGAATATAGGGTATCTAGCAACCTGAGCTTACAAAATAACCGGCGTAAGAATCATGTCCTATCCGTTTTGCGCTCTGTACCCTCACCTCCTGTGCCTGATGGTCGTAATTTGTACCGTCCATAAACGGACTGACAATAGAATAAACCGAAAGAGTAATTTTGTCAAGTTCTAAACCATTTTTATTCTTATGTAAAAATTGGTATCAGGAACTTTCCGCAATTTGCTTTACATGCTGCAGCGCCTTGTTTACAGGCGGAATCAGCAAAATCACAACGGTAATTACTGCTTCCGGAAGCAGATAAGAACCATTGTACACAATGGAGTACAATGCGACATTCATTCCTTCCGGCGCATAAGATGCAAAGAAAAGAATACCGGAGAGAAATGCAAATACAAATCTTCCGCATACTCCGAAAATGTAGCCGATTACAAGACCGTGCTTTTTGCCGGCAAAAAAGCCTGCCAGGCCAAGCGCGCCAAAAGCCAGCGGATAGTCCACAAGCATCTGCGGAATTGTGTAGAAAATCGGCTCCAGAACAAATTGCAGAAGTCCATAAGCCATACCGGTCAGAATGCCTGCGTAAGGCCCGTACAGATAGCCCACAAACACAATAAAGAACATGCTTAAAAGTGTTACCGAACCACCCATAGGCAGGTCAAACAGTTTAATCATGGAAGTAACCGTGGCAAGTGCGATTGCCATAGCAGAAAAGACCAATTGTTTTGTTGTGATTTTAAAGGATTTCTGCTTGGAATGAATGCGGTACACAATCAGTGCGACAGCAATTAGAATTACAATGACTGCGACCACGGTCAGGATGCCGGTTGTGGTCATTTTGACGGCATCGTCACCCCACTCGTCGGTGGGACGGAAAAAAATTTTGCTCATAAAAAAGGCCTCCTTACTGCACGCAAAGAGGAAAGACATCTTTTGTATGCTTCCTTACGCCGGTATTACCCGGTTCAAGTAGTGAGGGTTAGAATGCTCTGCATCCAATCTCAGCGATGTGCTCCCCTAGCGTTCCTATTTTTTTTACAAGCAAATTATAGGGAGAAGCGAAACATCTGTCAAGTGGATTTTTTGTGCTGTCTTGTCATTCGGAAAGGAATATATTATAATTTTTTAATAAAAGGAACGGGAATTAATGATGAAAACGGAAAAACTGGATATTCTTTATGAAGATCAGGCACTTATGGTGTGCTATAAGCCGGCAGGGATTGCGGTGGAGACGAAACGTATCGGGCAAAAAGATATGGTAAGCCTGTTGAAAAATTACAGGGCGCAGAAGGGCGAAAGCCCTTATATCGGTGTGGTGCACAGGCTGGACCAGCCGGTGGAAGGCGTCATGCTTTTTGCAAAGACTCCAAAGGCGGCAGCAGGACTTTCGGCACAGATACAAAAACGCTCAATAGGGAAAAAGTATTATGCACTGGTACAGCTTCCTGAGAAAAATGCGGATTTTGCGAAAGCAACCGGGCTGGAAAAAGAGGGTACGTTCTGCGATGAAATCCTTTTTCAGGCAGGGACAAATATATCTTCCGTTGTTCCCGCAGGAACGAAAGGAGCCAGGAAAGCAAAGCTTGATTACAGACTGGTGGCGGAAAAAGAGGACAAGGCATTGCTGGACATTACGCTGCATACCGGCAGACACCATCAGATCCGTGTGCAACTGGCACATCACGGCATACCGATTTGCGGGGATGCAAAGTACGGAAAAGGAGGAAACGGAGAGCTTTCGCTCTGCTCTTATCACATTGATTTTATACATCCGGAAAACAACCGGAAAATGGTCTATGAAATATGCCCGCGAGGCAAAGAAATAACGGCGATGAACAATATACCAAACCTTGACAATATGTGAGGTTTGGCATATTATTTTTATAGGAAATTTTCGTAGCGTGCATCAATGGAATTGTGACTTTACAGAGGGGAGTAGGGCATGATTGATAAGTATTATAATGGCGTAATAGAGCAGGTGTACAGACGGGTTGGCAAAGAAGAAAAAAACATTGTTCTGGCAAGCTATTACAATGATTTTTCGATTGCAGTGCTCAAGAATCTGGAGCGTTATCAGAAGCGGAAGGATAACGTATATATTGCATGGCATGAGTTTGAACACGGGACACTGGCAGGGGCGTATGCGCCGTTTCTGGATGTTATCTGCGATATGTACCGCCTGTATGTCAATGAGGACTTTGCGGCATTTCTGGAAGAGTGCGGAGTGTATGAACTGCAGAAACCTCTTTTTCTCAGTTATTATGAGAACGGAATCTGTGAGAGAAGAGAAGATGTCCTGTTAAATGAGGTCGCTTACGAGCAGGGGCGTATGACGAAAGCAATTGCACAGATGCTTCGGGCGCTTGCCAAAGTGCATCCTCTGGTAATTGTAATCAACCGTTTTCAGATGACGGGACGCAGTACGATGGAACTGGTGTGCCAACTGATTGACAATCCGTCCAAAAATATCGGACTGGTACTGGGAGTCAGTGAGATGCGGGCGCATATCAGCTCGGCATCCGACGTCTGGGACAAGATTGTGGAACGTTTAAGGGACGACAACAGAGTCTACAGTATCGGTAATTCGGGACGACAGAAAATAAGGGAAAAAAATGACAGTGTTGAGCTGCGTGGAAATTATGCGGACATGCTGTCGGAGATTAAAAATATCATAGGCTTTCTGGATTATGAGCAGGCAGAAGATTTTTTTCAGAAAGTGGAGCAGAAACTGAAATTTGAAGATGCATCCATGGACGATGCCGTTAAGCATGAATATTATATTCTCTATGCGCGTAATTCCATTTTGCTGGGTGAGCTCTCCAAGGCATTGGAGATGGTGTCAGAGGCGGCCAAGATTACGCAGGACAGAAGAGAGCATTTTTATCGCTGGGAGTGCAATTACCTGAAGGCTACCGGCTTTATGTATCAGGGAAAGCTGGAAGAGGCGGAAATGTATGCAAGCCTTGCCAAAAAGGAAGCGGAAGAATACGGGGATGAGAAACTCATCTTCCGCTCGGAGATTCTGGCGGTTACGGCGCGGATGTCCGGCTGGTATAACATCTTTTATTTTCTGCAGGATATACAGATTGATGACAGTCTGATTGAGAAAATGAAGAAGTACCAGTACAATAATTATCTGGCTCATGTGTATATCTACGCCTATGACAATAAGCCTGAGGTTTTGGAGCAGGCATATCACAGAGGCGAGCTGCCGTATTATCTGGACAAAGGAGTTACGCTTGCCAAGGAAATCGGAAATGAGCAGCTTGTGAATGAAGCTTATCAGAAAAATATTATGCTGGCGGCATACAACGGCATGAATGAGATTGCCATGCAGTCTCTGGTGCGGAATTATCAGTTTATGGAGACTTATGATGATGTCCTCGCAGGAAGAACTTTTTCGGCGATGGGATACAACTTAAGTGCCATGTGCAGAAATGATGAGTCGGAACCTTATTACAACAGGGCGATAGAGATTTTTTATCATCTGCAGATGCTGGAGGAAGCAGCAGAAGTTTATTATAACCGTTCCCTGAGTTATGTGATGCAGGAGAGATACAAGGAAGCGGAAAACGATTTGCAGCTTATCCTCAAGATTGTTGAAAAACTGCATCTGAACAGCCTGCGGGTTGTCAATTTGTCAAAGTTATATGCCTTGCTTGCATTGGTGAGCATATTGCAGCACGACAGCTTCAACTGTGAGAGATATCTGCTTAACTGCAGCCAGTTTTTGAATTATGTAATAGAAAAAGAAAAGCAGAATGCGGAAATGATTCATGACTTCGCAAAGTGTGATGACGATTTGTTCCTGTATCATTTTGCAATGGCATTGTTGAAACAGGCCGGTGGGGAAAACGAAGAAGCTTTGTCTGATTTTGAAAGGGCGGAGACGTTTCTGGAGAAAACAGAAGGCAATCAGTTCTTCAGTTATCGTATTTTCCATGAAAAGAAGATGGAATTATACAAAGAGATGGAAATGAAGGAGGGTTACGAGCAGGAAAAAGAGCTTCTGGAACAGAGAAAGGAACATGACTGCCGGATGCGGGAGAGTTTTCCGAAAGACCTTTTGGCGGAAGTCGATATGAGCGACTACCGGGATAAGGAGAGCATCCCGGAGGAGGATATTGAGAGTCTGATTAAGCAGGAAGCGATATTGCGGGAATATGCAATTGTGAAGGATCAGATGGAGTTTGTTGCCTCGTGGCAGAAGCTGATTGATGTAAACGATCAGGATATACTTTTCATGGTGCAGAATGCAATCGGTATTTTTGAGAATCATTTTAATCTGGACTGTGCATTATATATCTGCTGTCAGAAAGGTAATCCGAATATTTTCTACAATGATACCGGTCTTGAAATACCGGACAGTGTGTTGCGCAAGATCTGTCAGGAAATGGAGGATACGCCGCAGGGAATTGTGGTATCGAAAATCGGGGACGGCTTTTTGGAGCATCAGGATATTATTTCATACTTTGGAGTGGACAATGTCTGTTCCTTTGTGGCGGTTCCGTATGTGCGAAACGACAAGCTGACAAGTCTGCTGATTGCTTATGTATACATGAAAGATAACTGGCATGGATCTATTGAGCGATATATGCTGAATGAATCAGACCTTAATTTTTACAGGCTGCTGTTTCGCGAGATGGAGCATTCCATTAAGCGAATGGAGGCAAATCAGAGGGTACATGAAGTCAATCGCAAGCTGCAGATGGCGGCATCCACGGATATGCTGACAGGAATCTATAACCGGACAGGCATGTATGAGGAGATTCGCCGCAAGGTGGAACAGATTCGTGAGTCCGGCAAGCCGCAGGGCATGGGACTGATGTTTATCGATCTGGACAATTTCAAGCATTATAATGATACTTACGGGCATGATATCGGAGATCTGGTTCTTAAGGAAATGGCGGCTATTTTCCAGGAGACCACAAAGGAACGCGGTTTTGTCAGCCGATTCGGCGGAGATGAGTTTATCATTATACTTGACACGGATGAGAAGCAGGAGCTGGAGGCGATTGCCAAAGAGATATATGCACAGATTTATGCAAGCGAGGGCTTTAAAAAGCAGATTGAAAAGCATCTGGGGCATGAGGTGGTGATGAATCAGGAGCGCCTGATTACCTGTTCCATCGGTATTGCCAGGGCTAAGGATGTCCGGAAAGCAGAAGATGTGGATTCTCTTATCAATAAGGCGGATGATTTGCTCTATACGGTTAAGACAGGAGAAAAAGGACACTACGCATTTTTATGAGAATGAAATTACCGGAACATGTAAACCAAATAATCGGCCGGTTGCAGCAAAACGGCTATGAGGCCTATGCTGTGGGCGGCTGCGTCAGGGATGCCCTGTTGGGGAGAGAACCCAAAGACTGGGACATCACCACATCTGCACATCCGCAGGAAGTCAAGGCTCTTTTTCGCAGAACCATAGACACCGGAATTCAGCATGGAACCGTGACGGTGATGCTGGATCATACCGGATATGAGGTGACTACCTACCGGATTGACGGAGAGTATGAGGATGCCCGTCATCCGAAAGAGGTGGTCTTTACCGGAAATCTTCTGGAGGACTTGAAGCGGCGGGATTTTACCATCAATGCGATGGCATATAATGACCGCGCAGGCCTGGTGGATGCATTTGACGGGATTTCCGATTTGCAGGCGGGAATTATCCGCTGCGTCGGGAATCCACATGACCGCTTTGACGAAGATGCCCTGCGGATGCTCAGGGCACTGCGTTTTGCGGCACAGCTTGGCTTTTCCATTGAGGAAAGCACGCAGCAGGCGATTGCAGAGCTTGCAGAGCGGCTGCAGAAGGTCAGCGCAGAACGGATTCAGATGGAACTGGTGAAGCTCATTACTTCGGATCATCCGGAGGAGATGAGGCTTTTATATGAACTGGGACTTTCAAAGGTGTTTTTGCCGGAATTTGACCGGATGATGGAAAGTGAACAGAATACGCCGCATCACATGTATACGGTGGGAGAGCATACGATACATGCCTTGCAGGAGATTCGGGCAGACAAGGTGCTGCGTCTTACCATGTTGCTTCATGATGTGGCAAAGCCTGTGTGCCGGACAACGGATGAAAGCGGTCAGGATCATTTCAAGGTACATCCGGTTGAGGGAGAGAAGATGGCAAGAGAGATTCTGCGCCGTCTGAAATTTGACAATGATACTACGGCAAAGGTGTGCAGGCTGGTGCGGTATCACGATGAACGTCCGGAGATTACCCCGCGCAACATCAGAAGAGCCATGAGCAGGATCGGCACGGAATATATGGAAGAGCTTTTTGAGGTAAAGCGTGCGGATATGCTGGCGCAGAGCCTGTATGAGCGTGAAGAAAAGCTGGACTATTTAAACCGGTATGAAGATGTATGCCATGAAATTATACGGCAGAACCAGTGTGTGCAGAAGAAAGATCTGGCAATAAGCGGAAGAGATCTGATTGCCATGGGAATGAAACCGGGCAAGGAACTGGGCGAAGTGCTGGACGATTTGTTTGAAGAAGTGCTGGAGAAGCCGGAACTGAATACCAGAGAGAAATTGCTGGAGCTAGCGCATAAAACCAAACCTCGTCTCATATGATAAAACACAGTGAAATCATATGGGAGGGGTTTTTTTGTATAATCAGCCGGAGACGATATTAGAGCAGTACGACTTGGATATAAAACAGATCTCGAAGGGAAGGGGAGTTTTTATCTGTGAAACCGATCGGGGAATCAAGCTGCTGGCCCCGTTTCGTGGCTCGAAGGAGAGAGCGGCATTTTTGCGCAGCATACTGCAGGAGATTAAGGAACAAGGATTTCCGGCAGAGCAGATTCTTGTGACAAAGGAGGGAGAGGCGCTGGCGGAGGATGAGTCCGGCATGCGTTACTGTCTGAAGGATATGGTTCAGGGAAGCGAGTGCAGTACGGGAAGGGAAGAGGATATGGAGGGTGCGCTGGACTGCCTTGCCGGGCTGCATACGGTGCTTTTGCAATGTACGGCGGAGATTCCGGAATTTATGCGAAATGAGCGGAATGAACCGGCGGAAATGTATAGGCGGCGTTATCGGGAACTGATTAAAGTAAAGAATTATGTCAGAACCAGAAAAAGCCACAATGAGTTTGAGAGGAAGTTTCTGGAGCAGTATGCACATTATATTGAGAATGCTTCTGAGGCCGTTGCGTTTCTGGAGCAGGAGAAAAAAAGCGGAAACTGCCACAAACTCTGTCACGGGGACTTTAACCAGCATAATGCGTTACATACGGCAGATGGAATGCGAATTATTAATTTTGAAAATCTGTGTTGTAATGAGCCGGTGGTGGATCTTGCCAATTTCTTGCGCAAGATGATGGAGAAGAACAGTTGGGACAGAAAGCTTGGCATGCGGCTTCTGGAGGCATATGACAAAAAGAGGGAATTGTCTGCCTATGAGTGGAAACTGGTTTATGTGCTGCTGCTTTTTCCGGAGAAATTCTGGAAAATATCCAATCATTACAGTAATTCCCACAAGGCATGGGTGTCGGAGCGGAACATTGAAAAAATGAATCGTATGATTGCGGTGGAACCGGCACGGACAGATTTTTTGGAAAATTTATTTTCTTTATTATGAGAATAAGGTATACTAAGAGGTATGGAAAAGAGAAAGATACAGAAGATAATTACATATTGCGCCATGTTGTTCCTGCTTACGGGGATACTGGCAGGCTGTGGGAAAAAGCAGGAGGAGGATGGAATGACCTATTTCCATCATTCGCTTGCTGAGCAGAGGGAGACACAGACGGAAGAGGAAAGCACGAATGAGCAGGAGATGTATCTGATTTCGGCGGTCGATCAGACGGAGGAAACCCTGCAGCTTTATCGCTATGCCAATGGGATGGAGTATCGGTATTATTATGGAACCGGAACCCGTTTTTATGACAAGTACGGAAACCGGACAACGATTGCTTCGTTTCGCCAGGGACTTTTGATTACCATCGGGGAAGTCAATGATGAGGGCATTCTGACGGAGGCTACGGTGTCGGATCAGGCGTGGGTGTATGATAACATCCAGCGCTTCTCGGTTAACACGGAGCTTCAGATGCTCAAGATTGCGGACAGTAAGTACAGGTATGATGAGACAACGCATGTGTTTTCCGGTGACATGCAGGTGAGCATGGAGGACATCAGAAGCGGGGATACATTGTCCGTGGTGGGAATCGGAAAGCAGATTCTCTCCGTCAATATTGTAAATGCGCAGGGAACGCTTAAGCTTGTCAATACCGAGCTGTTTGAAGGAAGCTTCGTGCAGGTGGGAACGCGGTATTTTTCTGAGATTACGCCGGACATGCAGATACAGATTCCGGAGGGAACCTATGAGGTTTCGGTGGCAAACAACGGCTGGGGCGGAAGCACGGAGGTTACCATTGTCCGGGGAGAGACCACAACGGTGGATCTGGACAAGATTAAGGGTGAAGGTCCGAAGTCCGGAAAGATACAGTTTGTCATTGATGTGGAGGATGCCATTCTCATGCTGGATGGAAAAGAAGTGGATTATGAGAAGCCGGTTAAGCTGACCTATGGTCTGCACAAGCTTTCTGTTTATGCGGATGGGTTTGATCCGTGGGAGAGAAATCTTTATGTCAATTCTCCGAAGTCTACGATTGTCATTGAACTGAAGGACGAAGAAGACGAAACCGAGACAATTACTTCGGATACAGGATCGCAGGACACCCAGGAGAAGGAAACGGAGAGCGAAAGTGAGAGTTCGCAGCAGGATACCCAGAGTGAGAGTGAAAAGCGGCAGGACGAACTGGATTTAATTAAGGATTTAATTTCCGGAATGAATGAGGCCAGTTCTCTTGTGACAAACTGACGATTTTTGTTTCATGTTTTTGTTTGATTTTAAGTGGCAAAAAGCGCCAAAAATGGGCTTTTTGCCTTGACAAATGAATGGAAAACAAGTATAAATAGATTTGTAGGTAATTTGAGAAAGCAACTCGAATTATAATATATTGAATCCATAGGAGGAATTTAACATGAACAAAGCAGAGTTAGTTGCAGCTATTGCTGAGAAAGCAGAGATTTCTAAGAAAGATGCGGAAGCAGCAGTAAAGGCATTTACAGATGTCGTTGCAGAAGAGCTTAAGAAGGGGGAGAAGATTCAGTTAGTTGGATTCGGTACATTTGAGGTAACCGAGAGAGCTGCAAGAGTTGGAAGAAATCCACAGACTAAGAAGGAAATTACAATTCCTGCATCAAAGGCACCTAAGTTTAAGGCTGGTAAGGCTTTAAAGGATTCTTTGAACTAATTAAAACGAGTAGTGAGTGGAGCCCGGGGGTGGGCTCCATTTTTTTCATAGGAAATACCTGGGAGAGAATATGAGATTAGATAAGTTTTTAAAGGTATCACGTCTGATTAAGAGACGTACTGTGGCAAATGAGGCCTGTGATGCGGGACGAGTCATGGTCAATGGAAAGCAGGCAAAGGCTTCGACAACGGTTAAGGTAGGGGATGAGATTGAGATTCTTTTCGGGCAAAAGTCCGTAAAGGTTCGCGTTTTAAATCTGCTGGATACCACCAAGAAGGAGCAGGCAAAGGATTTGTTTGAATATCTGTAACATAAAAGGGGACCTTTCCGAATATATTGTACGGATATAGAATATTCGGAGGATTCCATATGGAAGAAAGACCGGTTACTGGACAGCACAAGCTGACGCTTACCAATCGAAAGGCAGGCAGCTTTACCGGAGTGGTGGATGTGCTTTCCTTTGATTTGAATGAGATTTTACTTGAAACGGAACTTGGGATGCTTCATGTGAAAGGAAGTAACCTTCATGTAAACCGTCTGGACCTGGATAAAGGCGAGGCGGATATCGACGGCGAAGTGGAATCAATGGATTATTCGCAGCTTCCCGGAGCAAAGAAAAAGAGCGGTTCGCTGCTCGGAAAGCTGTTGGGATAGTGGCGCCGGTTCAGGGACTGGGAAGGGAACTGGAACTGCTTGGACAATCCCTGTTGTATGGGATGGGACTGCTGGCCGGGTATGATGTACTTCGGATTTTTCGAAGACTGTTTCCACATGGTATTTTATGGATTTCGGCAGAAGATATTTTTTACTGGCTGCTGGCGGGAGGCTTCTTTTTCCTTAAGTTATGTCAGGTAAATAATGGAATTATCCGGGGGTATATTCTGCTTGGAATCCTCTTGGGAGCCTGGAGTTACTATTATTTTTGCAGCAGGCGGATGATGCGAATTCTGACCAAAGCGGTCATTCGGGTGAAAAAGCAATTGAAAAAATGGCATAAAATGATTACAATGAAGACAGAGAAAATTCGTAATCACAGGAAACAGGCTGAAGTTCAGAAAGCGGGAGAGGAATATGAGAACGAAGAAAAGAAGACGCCGTAGTAACGGTGCGGTTGGGATTATCGTAATCGTGATTGCTTTTCTGGCAGTTATGGTAGTTCAGATCGTAAGAATTCAGGCAAAGGATGCGGAATACGCAGCAAAGGAACAGGAGCTTAAACAGGAATATCAGGATGAGACACAACGTGCAACGGAACTTGATGAACTGGAGAGTTACATGCAGTCATCTGAATATATAGAGGATGTTGCAAAGAGTAAGCTCGGACTTACATATAAGAATGAGATTGTCTTTAAGGAAGAGGATCAATAGAGGAAGAATCCAAAAGAAGGGTTCTTCCTTTTTTATTATGAAGTTGAGGGGATATTTTAGGGAAAAGTTTTAAAAAATCCGGATGCAATTTGACAAGAATCTCCATAGAGGCTGTGTATAATGTCAGCTTGACTAACCAAATATGGAGGTGAATATGGAGATGAAAAACAAATGTATGGAAGCAGCGGGCAAGGTGGGATATGCTTTACTGGGCGTGTTGTCGGGGATGATTTCGGTTATGGGATATTATCCGTTTGTCCCGGCATTCTTTGCAAGCTGCTGTCTGGACCAAAGAAGAAATCTGTTATTGTACATAGGAATGTTTACGGGAATGGGATTTTTTATGCCCCTTGGAGCTACGGTCAAGTATCTGTTTGTCGTACTGGTGCTGGGAATTGCCATCCGGTTCTACCGGTGGGCAAACAGGCGTTGCAGTGGTTGGACGGCAGGTCTGATTGCTGGACTTGTGGTAGCGGCGATGAATTGCTCCGGCATGCTTTTTACCGGACTGGACAAAAGAGAACTGATTCTTGGCATATTGGAAGGAATGTCCGTGTTCGGCATTACCGTGATTTTACATTATCTGCTTCATATGTGTTCGGAGCTTGTGGAAAGCCGGGTTTTGGAAAAGCCGGAAGAGGAACTGCCACAGCTCCGGAGACCGGCGGGAGGACGCATGCATGCGTTTGCGGAAGCAGTGGACGGGCTTTCGGTTGCGTTTGCAGCGATGGGGCAGAGGACGCAGATGTCCGGGCATGAGAGCGTGGCGGTGCTGGAGCGGGAGATTACAACAAAGCTTTGTGCGGGCTGTTCCGGCTGTACGGTTTGCTGGAATGAGAAAACCAATGTGCTGTCTGCAAAAATACAGCGTATGCTCAGGGCGGTAATGGAGCATAGTACAAAGGAAGAAATCCTTAACCGCAATTATGTGGAGGACTGTCCGCTTTACTCGGGGATGGTGGAAGAGGCGATACGCGCTTTTTCCCGTATGGAATTAAACGAAGCATGGTATAAAAGGCTTCGGGAAAACCGTCTTGTGATTGCGGAGCAGCTTGATGCGATGGCGGGAATGCTGCAGGAATTCGGCATGGAGGAAAAGTGCCTGGACGCAAAATCCCGGATGCTTTTGGCACGCATCCGTTTTGAGGTAAAGGAGCGGGGGCTGGAGGCCGAGGAAGTGCATATCTATGAGGATACGGAAAAAAGGCGCTGCATACGGGCGGTTGTGAGAAGCAAATGGGGCGGAGGAATTCCGGCGAAGAATTATCTGAAAGCGCTGGAGCGTGCGACGGGACAGGCACTTCGTCTGCAGAAGGATGCAAGGTCGATTCTGACGCAGGAGAAGACTGCAATTACCGCTTATGAAGATACCTGTTTTTATGCCATGTCTGCGGTGTCGGCAAAGCCGAAAGACGGAGTGAGCATCAGCGGCGATAATTTTTCACTTTTTACATCGGAAGACGGCAAATATCATATCTGCCTTTCGGATGGCATGGGAAGCGGTCCGGAGGCAAACCGGGAAAGTGATATGGTGGTGGAACTGATGGAAAAGTTTATGGAAGCCGGATTTCCTAGGGAGACGGCAATCCGTATGATGAATTCGACGATGGTGCTGAAGGGGGAAAATGCATCTTTTTCCACCATGGATTTTGCGGTGCTGGATCTGTATACCGGCGAGCTTGAACTGACGAAGATAGGGGCGGCGGCATCCTTTATCCGGCACAGGCAGAAAGTGAGCTGTGTGGTAAATGATTCCCTTCCGGCAGGCGCGGATGCCAAAGAGATACAGGAGCCTGCCAGGAGTAAACTTTCCAATGGCGATTTTCTTGTCATGGTAACGGATGGTGTGTTAGAATATCTACATGTCAGAAATCCGGAAGAAAAGATTGCGGAGATGATCAGTGAAATCCGGACGGATAATGCCGGTGCGCTGGCGCAGACGCTCATGGAGCGGGTTATGCTTTTTACGGGCGGACATGCATTGGATGACATGACGATTATTGTGACGGGAATTTGGGAGAAATAGTGAGAGAACGGGTAAAAAGCTTCATCAGGGAATGGAATATGATTGAACCGGGAGACCGTGTACTGGCCGGAGTGTCCGGAGGAGCAGATTCGGTGTGCCTGTGTCTGATTCTGGCAGAGCTGTCTGCGGAATTGGATTTTTCCCTTGAAATTATTCATGTGGAGCATGGAATACGGGGAGAGGAAAGCATAAGGGATGCTGAATTTGTGCGGAAGCTGTGCGAAGGTCTGGGACTTTGCTGCCATGTCATCAGGGTGGATGTACCGGAATATGCAAAGCAGAATCACCTGGGAACGGAGGAAGCCGCGCGGATATTGCGCTATGAGGCTTTTGCGGAAGAAGCGGAATGTGGAGATAAGATTGCGCTTGCGCATCATATGGAAGACAATGCGGAAACAATGCTGATGCAGCTTGTGCGGGGCAGCGGAATTGACGGTTTGTGCGGAATGCGTCCCGTGCGAGAGGGCGGCAGGGGCGAGGTGTATATCCGGCCGTTTCTTGCTTTGGAACGCCGGGATATCGAAGAATATCTCAGACAAAAAAATCAGCCTTTTTGTGAGGACAGTACAAACGCAGATGCGGATTACAACCGCAACCGGATAAGGCATAGGGTGATGCCGGAGCTTTGTGAGGTGAACCGGCAGGCGATAAAGCATATGAATGATGCGGCCGAGCGGATGAGGGAAGTCCGGGATTATCTGGATGAGCAGGAGGCACGGTGCGGACAGGACATCATCCGGAAGGAAGCGGATGCGGTATATCTGGATGCAGAAAAACTGCAGCAGCTTCCGAAGGCGCTGGGGATGCGGCTTTTGCATCGGGCGATAGGCCTGGCAGGACGCAAAAAGGATGTCACAAGTACACATCTGGAGGCCGTGTGGGCACTGCTTGACCGGCAGACCGGATGCATGGCAAGTCTGCCCGGCGGCATGGTGGCAAGGCGGGAATATCAGGAGATTGCAATCCGGCGAAAGGTGCCGGACGGGACGCAGGGGATTTGTGTGGAAATCCTGGAAGAAGATATGAAAAAGCCCTGTTTTGCCATTCCGGTATCGGACGGAAAGATGGAATGCAGGATTTTTTCCTTTGATGGAAATATGGGGAAAATTCCCCGAAAAATGTATACGAAATGGTTCGATTATGATATGATTAAGAATGGCTTTTCTGTTCGGACAAGAAAGCCGAAGGATTATTTTGTGTTGGATGCCGAGGGACATCATAAAAAAATAGAAGACTATTATGTAGATGAAAAAGTGCCGGCTGCCGAGAGGGATAGCAGACTTCTTCTGACACAGGGAGCAAAGGTGCTGTGGATTGTCGGAGGACGTATGGGCTATGGTGCCGGGATTGCGGAGCATACACGTATGATTCTTGAAATTACATATGTTAAGGAGGAATAGATGATGGATTATAGCAAAAAGCATAATATATCTGTATATCTTACGGAAGAACAATTGAATAAGCGAATTGCTGAAATCGGGGCAGATATTACGAAGCGGTTTGCCGGGGAGTCGGTATATCTCGTCTGTATTCTGCGCGGCTCCATTTTTTTTACAACAGAGCTTGCCAAGAGAATTGCGCTTCCGATGACGATTGACTTTATGTCCGTATCCAGTTATGGGGCGCAGACACGCTCCAGCGGGGTGGTGAATGTGAAGAAGGATCTGGAAAATTCCATTGAGGGCGAGAATGTGATTGTGGTGGAGGACATTGTGGACTCCGGGCATACCTTAAGCCGGCTGATGCAGCTTTTTGAGAGCCGGAACCCGAAGACACTGACCGTCTGTACGCTTTTGGACAAACCGGACAGGCGTGTTGTGGATAATCTGAAGGTGGATTATACGGGGTTTGTGATTCCGGATAAGTTTGCTGTTGGATTCGGAATGGATTACGACCAGAGATACCGCAATCTTCCATATATTGGTTTTGTGGAAGATGCTGATTGAGAAAAGGAGAATAAGGTGAATACAAAAAATAAGAGTGGATTTCATGGATTTGGCATCTATGCGGTGCTGATTCTTGTTGTGATTATAATCTGGTATATGGTAAGCGGAAACACGACGACAAGTACCTATACCAAAGCAGATTTTGAAGCGGCGCTGGGGAATGGAAAAGTTGCCGCCGTTAAGGTGGTGCAGAACCGTGAGATTCCTACCGGAAGTCTGCAGATACGGTTGGAGGATGGATCGCAGCAGAAGCTGTATACTTCGGATGTAAATGAGATGCAGGAGCTGATGAAAGAGTATCAGTTCAAAACTTATGTGGTGGCGGATGTGCCTTCCGAGAGCTGGATTATGACGCTTCTTCCGTACCTTTTGATCTTTGGGGCTTTGTTTATTCTGTTTGTGATTTTAAATAATAATGCAGCAGCCAACAACAGCGGCGGGAAGATGATGAATTTTGGCAAAAGCCGGGCAAAGCTTTCTACCGAAGGCGAGAATAAGACAACTTTTGAGAACGTTGCAGGCTTAAAAGAGGAAAAAGAAGAGCTGGAAGAGCTTGTGGATTTCCTGCGTAATCCGGGAAAATACACCAACCTCGGTGCGCGCATTCCAAAGGGTGTACTTTTGGTCGGACCTCCCGGAACCGGTAAAACACTTCTTGCCAAGGCTGTGGCAGGCGAAGCCGGGGTACCGTTTTTCAGTATTTCAGGTTCCGATTTCGTGGAGATGTTTGTAGGTGTGGGTGCGTCCCGTGTGAGAGATTTGTTCGAGGATGCCAAGAAGAATGCTCCGTGTATTGTCTTTATCGATGAGATTGATGCCGTGGCAAGAAGGCGCGGAACCGGAATGGGCGGCGGACATGACGAGCGTGAACAGACCTTGAACCAGATGCTTGTGGAGATGGACGGATTTGGTGTCAACGAGGGAATTATTGTCATGGCAGCCACCAACCGTGTGGATATTCTGGATCCGGCAATTATGCGTCCGGGCCGTTTTGACAGAAAGATTATGGTCGGAAGACCGGACATTGCAGGCAGGGAAGAGATTCTGGCGGTTCATGCCAAGAACAAACCGCTTGCGGAGGATGTGGATTTGAAGCAGGTGGCACAGACCACAGCGGGATTTACCGGAGCGGATCTGGAGAATCTCTTGAATGAAGCGGCGATTCTGGCAGCGAAGGAAGACCGTGCTTATGTGGTGCAGGACGATATCCGTCAGGCATTTATCAAGGTTGGAATCGGTGCGGAGAAAAGAAGCCGTATCATTTCCGAGAAAGAGAAGAAGATTACCGCGTATCATGAGGCGGGACATGCGATTTTGTTCCATGTGCTTCCGGATGTGGGACCGGTGCATACCGTGTCCATTATTCCGACAGGAAACGGCGCAGCAGGATATACCATGCCACTGCCGGAGAGAGATGAGATGTTCAATTCCAAGGGGCGCATGCTTCAGGAAATTGTTGTGGATTTAGGAGGCCGTGTGGCTGAGGAACTGGTTTTTGACGATATTACGACCGGCGCTTCGCAGGATATTAAGCAGGCAACCACGATGGCGCGTGATATGGTAACACGTTACGGTATGTCGGAGAATGTCGGATTGATTTGTTACAAAGATGATGATGACGAAGTGTTTATCGGACGGGATCTGGCACATGCACGCAATTACAGCGAGGGAATTGCTACGGCAATCGATGCCGAAGTAAAGCGTATTATTGATGAAGCCTATGAGAAAGCAAAGAAAATCATTGGTGAGCATCGGAATGTATTGGAGAGCTGCGCAAACCTTCTTCTGGAAAAGGAAAAGATTACCAGAGAAGAGTTTGAGGCGTTATTTGATTAAAATATGTGCAAAATTCACAGAAAAAAGTCGAAAAAAAACGATTATTTGTGAACGCTTACAGGGCATTTCGTGATATTATAATACCTGTAAAACCCCCAATACATTATATAGTTTTTACTATACCCCATAGTAAAAATACCTTCTCCTGAAAAGGCGGCGTTCGTAGCCGCCTTTTCACTTTGTATAAACATATCCGTTCGAAATTTCAGCCTGTATTCGGCTCTTTTCACATGCGGTGGGAAGGCACCTGCAGCATTTGTGCAAGATGCACAGAAAAAATGCGAAAAAAACGAACGATTTGTTCACACTTATCGACAAGGACATGGTATTATAATTAACGTAAAAACCCCCCAATACATTATATAGTTTTTACTATACCCCATAGTAAAAATACCTTCTCCTAAAAAGACAGCGTTCGCCGCTGTCTTTTTACTTGGTAGGAAAGCTGTTCTTTGCATCTTTTATTTTTAAACTTTCTCTTGCCAGAGTAAAAAGGATATGCTATAATGCCTAAGTAATTGTTCAGAACAGTTACAGAACCAAATAGATTGTGGGTAGATTCCCGAGTGGCCAAAGGGGACAGACTGTAAATCTGCTGCAACTTGCTTCGGTGGTTCGAATCCACCTCTACCCATGAAAAAAAGGATGTCACATTTATGTGACATCCTTTTTCTTAACCGTACCGTTGCAGAAGGCGGTAGAACTTCGCTCAATCAGTTTAGGGCGCATAAGCATTTTGCTGATTGGAATATGGTTGATCAGGGAACTCAGGCTGACATAAGCACATCGTCCCAGTTCGTTGTGCTCCTGCCGGATGGTGGTAAGCGGCGGAGTAAATGTGGTCGCAATCGGCGCATCATCAAATCCCACAACGCTGATATCTTCCGGGACGCGGTAATTCTGCCGCTGGCATTCCTCGATGACACCTTTGGCGATGAGGTCGCTGCCGCAGATGATTGCGGTGATACCGTTGGCGAGGAAGTTTGACACATGGTGCTTGGCGGCTTCCGGCGAATAGTAGCTGTGTGCCGAAGAGGCCTCCGTGACAGGAAGATTGAAAGAACGCATGGAACTTTCAAACGCATTCTGTCTGTCATCCGAAACTTTGGAATAGAGAGGTCCGTTCAAAAAACCGATATTTTTATGCCCGAGAGAAAACAGATGGCGTACAGCCATGTGGATTCCTTCAAAACTATCCGTTCCCACATAGCAGACATTCGGATTATTGGCAATGAAGTTGTCCAAAAGAACCGTTGGCATAATGCTGGTCTGAAGGGATGTCATCCAGGCGTCACGTAACGTAAATCCCATGAGAAAAGCACCACTGTAACCTTCTTTTAACAGGAAAGTGTCGTATTTGTTTTCCTCCTGAAAAGCAGGAGTGATGGGAAGAACATCCACATTCCAGTGATAACGGAAAGCATTCTGCCGGAAACCAAGCACAACGTTGTAACCAAACTCGTCGGTCGCATCGTAGTTCATGTTCTCTACAAAGACGCAAAGCTTTCGGTTTTCTTCTTTCCGGGAGCGCTTGGTTGAATATCCCATTTCAACCGCTGTGTCGAGGACGGTCTGCCGGAGCTCATCGCTGATATCACTGGCACCGTTTAAACCTTTGGAAACGGTGCTGATGGATACTCCGAGACGGTTTGCAATATCTTTAATAGTAGCCATATAATCTCTCCTATGCCCATAGTGATTCGGGGTTTAAAATTACAACAAATTTTTAGGAACGGAATCGTTCCCATTTAAATATATTATAATTTACTTTCGAAAAAGCTGCAATTAAAAGTGAGTAAAAATTGCGGAAATTTAAAGAAAAATTTCGAAAAAACTGCGAATACATGGTGAAATATGAATAAAGCAATTGCCTTTTGAAGAAAAATATTGTATATTAAGGATAAAAAGTGGCATATAAGTGCAGAGATTGAAGTGACAGAGGATAGAACTATGAAGAAAATGAAAAATGCACCGAAAAAAGCAAAAGTAAAACCGGAAAAAAAGAGAGCACCAAAGACAACGGTTAAGATAAAGAATGCAAAGCAAAAGGCAGGGAAGAAAGAGAAGAGACCGCATGAGAAGTCGGAGGTTCCGTTTTTCAGAAGTATTGCGGTGAGGCTGATTGCGAGCTTTCTGGTTCCAGTTCTGAGTGTGGTTGTTCTGGGTGTTGCTTCCTATAAGACGGCATCCAGTGCGATTGTGAATACATATAAGGACTCTGTGCAGCAGACAACGGAGACCATCCAGCAGTATGTCAGTCTGATTGTGTCCAGTGAGAAGGATGATTTCAAGCCTTATCTGACCGAGAAAAAACTGAAGAAGTATTTTGGCGGTCTCATGGATGTGACAGAGTTGAATACCACCAGAAACGATTACCGCACGAAGATTCTCAATAAGCTTGCAATCGACAGTAAGCTGGAGGGGGCATATTTTGTTGCGGATGACCGTATGGCGATTGACACAGAGAATTATGTCAATGACAAGCAGATTTATACCAATTACAAGAATACGGAACAGGGAAAACCGGTGTGCGACAGTGCGACAGAATGGTTTACCTTTGGACAGAACGATGAAGCGGATGAGGCTCTTGGAATGACCAGTACGGATTACTGTATCCGTATTGCAAAGAAGATGAACAACCAGCCGGCGGTTATGATTATTGACATCAGTGCGTCATTTGTGCGCGATGCGATGGCGTCGCTGGATCCGGGTGAGAACGGATGTGTTGCCATGATTACGACAGACGGCAGGGAGTTCTATTCCGACGAGACAAGGGAACAGACAGAAGCAGTCTTTTACGGAACGGATTTTTATCAGAAGGCCATGGAGGGCAAGGAGACCAGCGGCAATCAGATGGTAAAAATTGATGGCGATGAGTACATGTTTGTATACAGCAAGCTCACCACCGGAGATGTATTGATTGCGGCATTGATTCCGTCTGCAGAGCTTTTGGATCAGTCCGCAGGTATCAAGAACCTTACAACGATTATGGGACTGATTTGTGCGATTGTGGCATTGCTTTTGGGAACGTTGATTTCCAGACAGATTTCCGGAACCATTCAGTATATCCTGCGTCAGTTGCGCAAGGTATCCAAGGGTGATCTGACGGTTCACCTGCAGGGTAAGCATAAGGACGAGCTCGGACTTTTGTGCGAGGGTGTTAATGATACGGTAGAGCATATGAAGTCGCTGATTCTGGATGTCAATGATGTCAGTCAGCAGGTCGGAGAAGCCGCAGTGCATGTGGCAGAGTCTTCCGGAACCTTTATGCAGACCTCACAGAATATTCAGGACGCAGTACTGGAGATTGAGAGCGGAGTCAACAAGCTGGACAGCGGTTCGGATAACTGCTTAAGCCAGATGGATTCCCTGTCAGGAAAGATTAATAACGTCAGCTCCAATGCAGACGAGCTGGGAAGACTGACCGGTAAGACAGGCGAAACGATTGCGGTGGGAATTGCGTCGGTTCAGAGTCTGACTGAGACATCTGAGGCCACAGCCGAGATTACCAGAGAGGTTATTCAATCCATACAGGAACTGGAGGACAAGTCCAAGTCCATCAGCCACATTGTTTCTGCAATCAACGATATTGCGGAACAGACCAACCTGTTATCCCTGAACGCCTCTATCGAAGCGGCAAGAGCAGGAGAAGCAGGCCGGGGATTTTCAGTTGTGGCGGAAGAAATCAGGAAGCTGGCAGATCAGTGTCTTGCATCTGCGGGACAGATTTCGGCCATTGTGGATGAAATTGTCGGAAAGACAGAGGACGTGGTTCAGATTGCAAGAAAAGCAGAGGAAGCCGTCAGCTCACAGTCAGGAGTGGTTGAGGATACGACCAATTCCTTCCGTCAGATTGATAAACTGGCAGAACAGTTGATACAGGCACTGCAGATTATTTCCAATAATGTTCAGGAAATGAATGGTGCAAGAAACGAAACCTTAAGTGCGATTGAGAGTATTTCAAGTGCGTCGACACAGACGGCAGAATGCTCCAGCTCCGTGCATAATGCGGCGGGAACACAGCTTGAGGCAGTTAAGAATCTGGATGAAGCGTCCCAGAGTCTTACCGCAAAAGCGGAAAGCCTGTTGGATGCACTCTCCACATTCCAAGTATAAGAAGACAAAGAATAGCGATTTAAAAAGAGGCTCGCAGATGCGAACCTCTTTTTTTCGTCTTTACTTGCCGGAAGCAAGCTCTTTTTCCAACATGTTCTGAATGACACTGCGGCAGTAGACGCCTACATGTTTTTGTTCATCTTTCGGAAGCTCCGATACCAGAATAGGTTCTCCGTAGGTTACGGTGACATTGGAACGCCGTATCCATGGAAAGTGTTTTTCGAAAACATCGTCGGTTCCGGTGATGGCCATTGGGATGATGGGACATCCGGTTTTTTGTGCAATCTTGAAGGAACCTTCTTTGAAAGGCTGTACCGAGGCAGGTTGATCTTCCTGCTTGTTGCGACTGCCCTCCGGAAAGATGCAGATGGAAACACCGGATTTGACATAATCAATGGCGGTGAGAATTACCTTGAATCCCTGTTTGACATCTTTTCGGTCAAGGAAGAGGCAGTAGAGCCGCTTCATAATCATGCCCAGTATAGGCACTTTGTTGACACCGTCTTTGGAAATGTACCCGGTCAGATCAGGACAAAGCTGATAAGTCACAACAATGTCAAAGAAACTCCGGTGATTGCCGATGTATAAAACCGGCTTATCGGACGGAATGTTTTCCCGGCCCTTTACGGTCAGCTTTACGCCGGAGAGAAAGGAAACACAGCGAAATCCCCATTGCACCATCCGAAGCTGGCTGATATCGGCAGCTCTTTTGTTGAATTTGGAGATAATCCATTCCACAAAGAGCACCGGGATGCTGAAAATAAGAAAAAGAAACACATAAATTACAACAATAATTGTTCTCATTGATAACCTCTTTTCTTAAAATATTTTTTACTACATTATAAAGGAAAAACCGTATAGAATCAAATAGTTTGGCATAGGATAGCATAAGACGATATTTGGTAGAAGTGTATGTATAAGACAGGAAGAAAGTTGTTGATGATGGCAGTTGCGTTTGGAGTAAGTCTGCTGCTTACCGGATGTGTTGTGCGGCAGGGCGCGGAAAAACAGAAAGATCTGGAGTTTACGGTAATCCGGATACAGGATGTGCCGGCTTCTTTAAAGGAGCAACTGGAGGAGAAAAAGGAGGAAGATTTCAAACTGACGTACAGTGACAATGAGTATCTGTACATAGTCAGAGGGTATGGAATACAGGAGACAGGCGGTTATTGCATATCTGTGAATGAATGTTATCTGGCAGAAAACAAAATCTGTGTAAGAACGACACTGAACGGACCGCAGGCGGGAGAAAAAGTGGAAAAGACACCGAGTTACCCTATGGTTATCCTGAAAATGGAGCTTCGCAGCGAGCCGGTTGTGTTCGAATAAATCGACCTAGTACTTTTGACCTATTGCCAAAACTTTTCCACTCTGCTATACTAAAGCCACTAGATATTGTATTGGTCTAGCGAAAAAGCTCAAAATAGAGGAGGTTAATATGGAACAGGCAGAGATTAGCAAGGTTCGGGCATCCGTTCATCAGCAATGTGGTAATAGAGTTAAGATCCAGCTTGACAGGGGACGCAACAAGGTTGACATTCAGGAAGGGGTAATCCAGAAAGCATACCCAAGCGTTTTTACGGTGCTGGTAGATGATGAACATGAGGAGAATCCTCCGCAGTTATTATCTTTCAGTTATACGGATATTATTACTAAGGATGTTCGCATGAAGCTGTGCTGATAAATCATATATAGGTTTACGGTTATGGAATAAAATTCCCTCTCTTTGAATACGTATTATTATACGAGATTGGAAGAGAGGGATTTTTTTGTTGGAATTAAAAAAGCAGATATTAAAACAGAATTCACAAAAAAGCAGGGCGCTTACGCAGATTACTCTGGATGATGATTGCATTGTGAAGGATAATAAGCCGGATGTGGTTAAAATCATACATACGAAAGGCAGTATCCAGTTTGAGGAGGTGAAGGTCAGCAGCCAGACCGTGTGGGCAACCGGACAGTTAAAGTTTACGGTACTCTACCGGAGCGATGGAAACAGGCTGGAGACATTGTCCGATTCCGTTAATTTTGCAGAGAAGATTTTTATGGAAGAAGTTGAAGAACCGGATGTCGTAAAACTCTCGGGAAGACTGGAGGATTTGAACATTACGGCGATTAACTCCAGAAAGCTGGCAGTGCGTG
Organism: Lachnospiraceae bacterium; assembly: GCA_029227035.1. Taxonomy (GTDB): domain Bacteria; phylum Bacillota; class Clostridia; order Lachnospirales; family Lachnospiraceae; genus Roseburia. The sequence continues at coordinate 21,392 of JAQXZD010000017.1, read as the reverse complement.
CCGTGCTGGAAATTAAGGCCGTGTGTGAGCAGATGTCAGAGGAGGAACTGGTCACCTCCGTCCGGCCGGAGGAAAATGTCCAGCAGAAGATGCAAAAACGCCGGATGCTTCTTCTTATGACTTCCAAGAAAGACATTCTGCGGACGCATAATGAAATGACACTTCCCGGGGCGAGCCCGAATATTGCGAGGATCGTATATCATCATGTGGATATCCGCAATAAGGAAGTGGTTCTGTCCGCGGACCGGGTACAGGTGCAGGGAGAAGCACACGTCAATATTTTATACAGCAGTATAGAAGGACAGTTGGAGTGGTACGAATCCATGGTGCCTTTTGCGGGAACGATGGACTGCGAGGCGGCAGGGCAGCAGACGCTTTGTTGGATTCGGGTGCAGCCTTCGGATATGGAGATTGAGACGGTCAATGATTATGACGGAGAGATGCGGGGGCTGGCTCTGGATATGACCTTTGACGTGGATATCAAAATATGGAAGGAAGAGGAGGTGGAGATGCTTGCGGATATCTATTCGCTGAAGCAAAATCTGATGGTGCAGAGGCTGCCGATGCGGACATGGAAGCTTCTGGTGAAAAATGACGCCAAGCTGCGGATTTCCCAGCAGATGAAGATATCGGATGAGCAGGAGCATATCCTGCAGTTGTGTGCTTATGAAGGTTCTGTTGACGTGGATCATGTGGAACCGGTCGAGAATGGACTTTTTGCAGAAGGAATTCTGTCGGTACATATTTTGTATGCCACAACCGATGACAATTTTCCGGTGGCACATGCATTTGAGCAGATTCCGTTTTCCCAGACAATTGATGTGCCGGAGCTTCGGGCGGATGCACAGGATATCACTTATGAGTTGGAACCGGGAATTGACCGGCTGGCGGTAAACCTTCTGGACAACACCAGATATGAGGTGAAGGCAGCAGTTTCGCTTACGGCGCTTGTGATGAAGGAAGAATGTTTTGATAAGATTGTCGATATTGAGGAAAAAGAGTTCGAGCCGGAGGAGTTGACGAAGCAGCCCGGAGTGACGGGATATATTGTGCAGGAACATGAGGAATTGTGGGATATTGCAAAGCGTTATCACACGACGGAAACACAGATTGTCGACACCAATCATCTGAAATCGACAAATGTGAAAGCGGGGGATAAACTTGTAATCGTAAAATTTCTGTGAAAGACATAAAAAACCAGTGGAAGAAAATCGAAATTTGTGCGATAATAAGTGAGAATGAAAGGTATTTATGAAGGTACATAGGAGGCATTATGCGTAAAATAAAAACCATGGGTTATAAACGAAGTACAATCGGACGTCGGAGATTCTGTGCGGCGCTTCTTGTGATGGTACTCACGGGATCTCTGGCCGCTGGAGCATGCAGCGTTCCGGAGGTTTATGCGAAGACGGAAGCAGAGAAGAAGAGAGATGAATATAAAAAGAAACTGAACGATACCAAAGAAGATATAGAGAACATCAAGGATGATCAGGCAAGTGTGTCCAGCGATCTTAAGACGGCGGCTGCGAATATGAATGCGCTTCTTGACAAACAGGAGACCTTGAAGGGTGAGATTAAGAATAAGCAGGCAGAGGTTGAGAAGGCAAATGCATCTCTGACTGAAGCGAAGAAAGTAGAGAAAGAACAGTACGAAGCGATGAAGCTTCGAATTCAGTATATGTACGAGAACAGCACGGACAATTCTATCTGGACGGCGATTCTGGAATCCGACGGACTGGCGGATATGCTGAACCGGATTGAATATGCATCGGATCTGCACCAGTCGGACCGCGATCTGATGGATTCCTATGAGCTTGCGGTACAGAAAGTGGAGGACTGGCAGGCTCAGCTTGCAGAGGAGATGGACGGGCTTCTTGCCATGCAGGACAAGTATCAGGCGCAGCAGGGAGAACTGGAAACCATGATCGCTTCGCTTGAACAGAAGAAGGAAGATTATGCGGATCAGCTTGCACAGGCAAAAGAGCAGGCCGAAGATTATAAGAAGACCATTTCCAAGCAGGAAGAGATTATCCGTGCGCAGGAGGCGGCAGCAGCACAGGCAAATGCGGACACTTATGACGGTGGAGGAACCGGTGCCAGCGGCGGTCTCGGCGGAGATGCTTATCTTCAGGATCCGTCTTATAATCCGTCCAATTCCACCAGTGTCAGCGGAGCGGATGTGGTTGCCTATGCGCAGCAGTTTGTGGGAAATCCTTATGTATGGGGAGGAAACAGTCTGACAAACGGATGTGACTGTTCCGGTTTTGTACATCTGGTATTCCAGCATTTCGGAATCAGTACACCGCGTTATTCACAGGCGTTTAAGAATGTCGGGCAGCCGGTTGCTTACCAGAATATTCAGGCGGGAGATGTGGTTGTGTATCCGGGACATGTTGCCATCTATATTGGAAACGGATGCATTGTTGAGGCACAGTCCACCAGAGCAGGTATTACCAATACCCGTTCGGTGAACTGCCATACCATTACGGCAATCCGGAGACTGGTATAGGCGATGAAAAAGAGAAAGCCGAATTTCCTTCTGACCATTGTTCTGGTTGCGATTGCCTTTTCCCTTGTGTACAGTTCGCATATGCAGAAAAAGGTGACGGATCCGGTGGATTACCCGCAGTCACTGGATTTGACAGCGGCGGAGGTGAACGGAAAGACACTTACACTCCGTGACATGGCATTTTATGTGGCATATGAGGAGGCGCAGGTAGAACAAAAAGCCGTTTTATATGATGAAGAACATCCGGAAAAATACTGGAATATGCGGGTGAAGGGCGGATTCACCCGTGTCGTGGCGCGGAATGCCGCCATGCAGATGGCGATTCATGATGAACTGATGTATGCCCTTGCAACAGAGGAGGGAATTACTCTTTCTGCGGAGGAAGAGGAGCAGGTTCAGGAGGTGCACGGAGATTTCTGGGCAGATCTGACCGACGAGGGAGGAGACAAGCGCCTGGGTGTAGAGGAGGAGGACATCCGGGAGACTTTGCGCCGTATTGCAATCGCGCAGAAGTATCAGGCCGTTTTTGCGGAACTGCACAATAAGAGTTATGAAGATTATGAGTTTACGGCAGATGCTTATCAGGAATTTCTGGAAAAGCAGGACTATACGGTTAATGAGGATGTGTGGAAGCGTGTCAGCTTTGGAAGCGTGACGCTGGAGCATTAAATATATAGAGAAAGAAGATAGAGAAAGATGTCAGTAAAACTAGGTAGAAACGATCCATGCTGGTGTGGGTGCGGCAGAAAATATAAGGCGTGCCATGCAGCGTTTGATGAGAAGCTTGCAAGACTTGCGTCGGAGGGACATGTGGTTCCGACACATGATCTGATTAAGACACCGGAGCAGGTGGCAGGCATTAAGGAGAGTGCAAAGATTAACATTGCTGTGCTGGATTACATAGAGAAGAATATTCATGCGGGAATGAGCACGGCAGAGATTGACAAGATTGTTTATGAGATGACAACGGATATGGGAGGAATCCCGGCTCCGCTGAATTATCAGGGATATCCGTACAGTGTGTGTACTTCACTGAATGAGCAGGTGTGCCACGGTTTTCCGTCAGAAAAAGTTATATTGAAGGAAGGCGACATTCTCAATGTGGACTGCTCAACAATTTTGAACGGATATTTTTCTGATTCGTCAAGAATGTTCTGCATAGGGGAGGTGAGTCCGGAGAAAAAACGACTTGTGGACGTGACAAAAGAATGTGTGGAGATTGGTTTAAAGGAAGTGAAACCGTGGGGATTTCTCGGAGACATGGGACAGGCTGTGCATGACCATGCGTATAAGAACGGTTATACGGTAGTAAGAGAAATCGGCGGACATGGTGTGGGACTGGAATTTCACGAGGAACCGTGGGTAGGCTACAATTCCAGAAGAGGAACCCAGATGGTTATGGCACCCGGTATGATTTTTACCATTGAACCGATGGTTAACATGGGTGGAGTAGAGATCTATACGGATGATGAGAACGACTGGGAAGTATACACGGATGATGGGCTGCCTTCCGCACAATGGGAAATCATGGTATTGGTAACAGAAGACGGAGCTGAAGTTTTATGTTGGTAGGGGACAAGCTATGAAAGAATGCATTACGACTTATACAAAGATTCAGTTTAATACATTTGAGCCGGAGGAGGATAAGATTGCCATTGAGGATATTGCGCATGCGCTTTCGATGATGACAAGAGCCAATGGACATTTTCCGGATTTTTTTTCCGTGGGACAGCACAGTATCCAGTGCTGCAAAGAGGCAATTGCAAGACATTATGTGCCGCAGACGGCACTTGCCTGTCTTTTGCATGATGCCAGTGAGGCGTATCTTGCAGATGTGACAAGACCGGTCAAGAAAAATATGACGATGTATCTGCAGATTGAGGAACAGCTTCAAAATATGATTTATCACAAGTTTCTCGGCTATCTGCCGGAGGGCGAAGAGGCAGAGCTGGTAAAATACATTGATGATGCCTGTCTGTATTATGAATTTGATCATTTTATGGATGAACAGCTTTTTTCTTCCGCACCGATGATGGTGAGCGACTTATCCTTTGAAGTACAGCCTATGAAGGATGTGGAGATGCAGTTTCTGGAGCTTTTTCATAAGCTGATGGATAAAATCAACGGATAGAGGATAAGAGATGAACAAGAAGGAAGTACTGGAATTAAAGAGACGTTTTAAGAAGGATGCGGCGACATTTACCCGTGTCTGCGGTTGCTATGTGGATGGAAATCACAATAAGATCTGCAAAATCGGAAGTACATTTTTAAATCTGGAGGAAGAAGAGTTTTACAAGTATCTGGAGATTGCCAATAAATCATTGTCCGGAACACTTGGAAACAATCTGCTGGAACTGCATTTTCCAATCGAGGAAGAAGAGGTGGGAGGCCGTCAGCAGATTCTCATGGCGCTTCGGGCTTCCAAACTGGAGGATGAGGCGCTTCTGGATACTTATTATGACCTTGTGATTGATACTTATGATTATACGGGAAATTATCTGATTCTGTTGTTCCATGATGCATATGATGTGATGTCGAGAACCAGGGACAATCAGAATCTGGATGAGTCGGAGGAAGTGTTTGAGTATCTGATCTGTGCCATCTGTCCGGTGGACCTCTCCAAACCGGGACTTGGTTATCTGGAAGAGGAACACCGGATTGGTCCGCGTATCCGGGACTGGGTGGTCGGAGCAGTGGATACGGCCTTTTTGTTTCCGGCGTTTAATGACCGGAGCACGGATATTCATTCTGCGCTTTTTTATACGAAGAATACCAAGGAGCCGCATTCCGAGTTTATGGCGAACGGATTGGGCTGTGGAGTGGAGCGCACGGCAACAGAGCAAAAGATGGCATTTCATTCGATTGTCCGCAATGTTCTCGGGGCTGAGGATGAGCACACGGATGAAGTGCTTTTGGATATGCAGCAGAATCTGAGTGATATGATTGATGAGTTTAAGGAGACACATGACGATGATGAGGATGTGTTCCTGCTGGATAAAGAGGTGGTAGGAAAGCTTCTGGCGGACAGTAAGGTGTCTGAAGAAAAGGCTTCCCGTATTGAAAAATCCGTGGATGAGGCATTTGGGGAGAAGCCGCCTGTTGCAGAGCATGTGATTGACTCCAAGGCACTGGTACAGAATGAACTGCGGGTGGAGAAACTTGCCCTGGAGGATCAGGTGGGAGACCTGACCGTGCAGCTCAACCAAAAAGAGGATGAATTGAAAGAGCGTACCTCACAGCTTATCGAGAAGCAGGAGGAGATTGACCATTATATCGCGGAGACAAAGACTTATGATGTGGTTCTGCGGGTGAAGCCGGAGAAAGCGGCACAGATTAAGTCGCAGGTGATTGATGGGCAGAAGTGTCTCGTGATTCCGATGCGGGAGGATGAGCATGCTACAATTAACGGAGTGAACACGACGGTATAGACAGAGAGGGAGTGAGACCAAGTGGTACTGGGAATTCTGGCGCATGTGGATGCCGGCAAGACAACTTTATCGGAAGCAATGCTGTATACCACAGGCAGAATTCGAAGCCTTGGGCGCGTGGATCATCAGGACGCTTATCTGGACACGGATGAGCAGGAGAGAAAGCGTGGAATTACCATTTTCTCAAAACAGGCACGGATGGGGGAGATTACGCGTCTGGATACACCGGGACATGTGGATTTCTCTGCGGAAATGGAGCGAACCCTTCAGGTGCTGGATTATGCAATTCTTGTAATCAGTGGTACGGATGGTGTGCAGGGGCACACCCGTACTCTGTGGCGTCTTCTTCGCCATTATCGGATACCTACTTTTTTGTTTGTGAATAAGATGGATTTGGACGGCGCAGACCGGGAAAACATTCAAAGACAGCTCAAAGCAGAGTTGTCCGACGGCTGTGTGGACTTTATGCCGGAGAGACCGCTGGAGCAGTTTTGCGAGGAACTGGCGGTCTGCAGCGAGCCGCTTTTAAATGAGTATATGGATACCGGGAAGATTGCGTCAGTGCACATTGCAGAGGCAGTTGCAGAGCGGCTGGTATTTCCATGCTATTACGGTTCTGCCCTGAAAGTGGAGGGCGTACAGGAGCTGTTGGACGGCATTGCACAGTATACGGTGCAGAAAAAATACGGTACGGAATTTGCGGCCCGCGTCTACAAAATAGGCAGGGATGCAAGAGGAACCCGCCTGACTTATCTGAAAGTGACCGGAGGCACGCTTCATGTAAAGGAGCGGATTGCTTACGACGGTCTGGAAGAAAAAGCAGACCAGATTCGCCTGTATTCGGGTGAAAAGTACGAGACGGTTGAGAGGCTTGCGGCCGGAGAAGTCTGTGCGGTGGCAGGACTTACAGCCACTTATCCGGGACAGGGACTTGGCGCAGAAAAAACGGAGAGTATTCCGGTTTTGGAGCCGGTCTTAAGTTATCGGATACAGCTTCCGGATGGGGACAATCCTTCGGATATGATGATGAAGCTCAAGCAGCTTGAGGAAGAAGATCCACAGCTTCACATTGTCTGGAACGAGAGACTTCAGGAGATTCACGCACAGATGATGGGACAGGTTCAGATAGAAGTCCTGACACAGCTTATTCGGGAACGGTTTGGAGTAACGGTTGTCTTTGGAAAAGGCAATATTGTCTATAAGGAAACGGTGGCGGAGCCGGTGGAGGGAATCGGACATTTTGAACCATTGCGCCATTATGCGGAGGTGCATCTGCTCATAGAGCCTGGAGAACCGGGGAGCGGCGTGCAGACCGCAAGTGCCTGCAGCGAGGATGTTCTGGATCTGAACTGGCAGCGGCTGATTGAGACACATATCATGGAGCGTGAACATCCGGGTGTATTGACAGGGGCGGCGCTTACGGATGTCAGGATTACCATTCTGACAGGGCGCGCACATACGAAGCATACGGAGGGCGGAGATTTCCGGCAGGCCACGTACCGCGCCATTCGTCAGGGTCTCAAATCTGCACCGTGTGTGCTTTTAGAGCCGATGTATGCTTTTACCCTTGAAGTGCCGCAGGATGCGGTTGGAAAAGCAATGACGGATTTAAAGCAGCTCCATGGAACCTTTGATACGCCGGAATATGTGTCACATGGCGGCGATATGGCGGTACTTAAGGGTAAAGCACCTGTAGTTACCATGCAGGATTACAGCGCACAGGTGAATGCCTATACGAGCGGCAGAGGGCATCTGACACTGGAGCTTGCAGGCTATGATGTCTGTCATAACAGTGAGGAGGTTGTCGCTTCCATCGGGTATGACAGTGAAGCAGATACGCAGAATCCCACAGGTTCCGTATTCTGTGCACATGGCGCCGGTTTTCTTGTGCCGTGGGATGAAGTGGAAAATTATATGCATCTGCCGCGCAGTTATGTGCCAAAGGAACAGAGTTCCGCAGAGGATGGAAGAAAATATGACAGTGCGAATCAGACCTTCGGACCTGGAGGAACATTTACCGGGATAAACAAAAAGAGTGGTGCCAGTTGGGAAAAGTCGGTGGCAAGGATGAGTTCTTACGAACTGGACAAGGAGCTGGCAGATGTCTATGCCAGAGAGTTTGGCATGAGCCGGGAGGATCTGGAGGAACAGGAACGTCGAAAGTGGAAGAAAAAAACGGATGCTCCGAAAGCGGGTTCGGTAAAATATGACAAGAAGGGGAATCCGATTTATCCGGCGAAGGGACCGCAGGAAGAATATCTGATCGTGGATGGATATAATATTATTTTTGCGTGGGAACAGCTTCGTGAACTTTCGGAGATAAATATTGATTCTGCGAGAGATGCACTTTTGGATATCCTGAGTAATTATCAGGGGTATAAGGGCTGCTTCGTTCTGGTGGTCTTTGACGCTTACAAGAGAAAAGAGCATCCGGGAGCAAAGATGAAATATCACAATCTGGATGTGGTGTATACCCGAACGGATGAGACGGCAGATGCGTATATTGCGCGGACGGTTCATGAAATCGGAAATAAGTATCGTGTGACCGTTGCGACAAATGACGGGTTGGAGCAGTTGACCGTCATGAGTCAGGGAGCGCTGCGGATGTCGGCGCGGGGACTTCTGGAGGAGATTACGCGCATGAACCGTGAGGGATATGACGCCTACAATAAATAAGGAGAGAAAAAGATGATTGTATCAGAAGAAATGTACAGGCTGGGAAGCCAGCGTTCGGTAATTCGTGAATTGTTTGAGTATGGAAAAAAGCGTGCAAAGGAAGTGGGGGCGGAAAATGTCTATGATTTTTCGCTTGGAAACCCAAGCATACCGGCACCGGATTGCGTGAATGAGACGATTCGGGAGCTTACCAAAGATCTGGATTCCATCACTTTGCACGGATACACTTCCGCGCAGGGAGATGAGGAGACCAGACAGGCGATAGCAGATTATCTGAATAAAACGCATGGGACAAAATTCCATGCGGACAATTTTTACATGACAATGGGAGCAGCGGCATCTCTGTCTGTCTGCTTTCGGGCACTGACCACGGATGCAGAGGATGAATTTATCACAATTGCTCCTTTTTTCCCGGAATACAGGGTTTTTGTGGAAGCAGCGGGAGCGAAGCTGGTGGTGGTTTTGGCAGATACCGAAGAGTTTCAGATTGATTTTGCGGCACTGGAGTCTGCAATCAGCGGCCATACGAAGGGCATCATTATCAATTCCCCGAATAATCCATCCGGCGCTGTTTATTCGGAGGAAACCATTAAAAAGCTGGCAGAGCTTCTGAACAGGAAATCAAAGGAATACGGCACGCAGATATTTATTCTTGCGGACGAACCATATCGGGAGATTGTTTATGATGGCGTGAAGGTGCCGTTTGTGACAAAGTATTATGACAATACGCTGGTCTGCTATTCTTACAGCAAGTCCCTTTCCCTGCCGGGAGAGCGTATCGGTTATGTGCTGGTGCCGGATGAAGCATACGAGAGCAAAAATGTCTATGCAGCAGTGGCAGGTGCCGGTCGTGCGCTGGGATATGTCTGTGCGCCGAGTCTGTTTCAGAAGGTGCTGGTTTCCTGCATGGGACAGACCGGAGACGTCGGGCTTTATCAGAAGAACCGCGATTTGTTTTACGAGGGACTGACCAAAATCGGATATGAATGCTTTAAACCGCAGGGTGCGTTCTATCTGTTTGTCAAGGCATTGGAACCGGATGCGGATGCGTTCTGTGAGAAAGCAAAGGAAGAGGATCTTCTCATTGTCTCAGCCACCGGATTCGGTTGTCCGGGGTATGTAAGAATCTCTTATTGCGTGGACACGGATATGATTGCACGTTCCTTTGCGGCATTTGAAAGGGTGTACCGGAAATATGAGCACTGAAATGCGCATGGAGGTGACTGATTTGAAGAAGAAAATGAAGAAACTTTTGAGTATTGTCTGCATTTTTGCAATGGTATTTAGTATGATAGGAGGAATTGATATGGCACAGGCAAAGACAAAATTTGTGGATGCAACGGCGGGAGCCCTGCAGGTAAAGGGAACAAAACTTTGCGACAAGAAGGGAAATGTTGTACAGCTTCGCGGAGTCAGCACACACGGGCTGTCCTGGTATCCGCAGTATGTGAATGACAAATGCTTCAAGGAGCTGCATGATAAGTGGGGAGCAAATGTGGTCCGGCTTGCCATGTATACGGCGGAATATAACGGATACTGTACCGGAAATGCAGAAAACCGCAAGGAATTGAAGAAACTCATTAAAAAGGGTGTGGAGCTTGCCGATAAGCATGATATGTATGTGATTGTGGACTGGCATATTTTGACCGACAATGATCCGAATATGCATAAGAAGGAAGCAAAAGCCTTTTTCAAGGAGATGTCGAAGGAGCTTAAAAAATACGACAATGTGCTCTATGAAATCTGCAATGAGCCAAACGGCGGAACCACGTGGAAGGATGTCAAATCCTATGCAAAAAGCGTGATTTCCGTCATCCGGGAGAACGATAAGGATGCGGTTATCATAGTCGGGACACCGACCTGGTCACAGGATGTGGACAAGGCAGCGGAAAATCCGATTAAGGGAAAGAATATCATGTATGCACTTCATTTTTATGCGGGAACCCACAAGGAAGATTTGCGCAATAAAATGACGGCTGCAATTAACAAGGGACTTTCGGTATTTGTTTCTGAGTACGGAATCTGCAGCGCAGACGGCAACGGTTCTCTGGATAAGCCGGAGGCAGAAAAGTGGATTCAGACCATGGATGAGTACGAAGTGAGCTATGTTGCATGGAACTTCTCCAATAAAGCAGAAGCGTCTTCCATGATTAAGAGCAGTACCGGAAAGAAGAATGGTTTTTCCAAGAAGCATCTGAGCGATTCCGGCAAATGGGTTTACAATATGCTTCGTAAAAAGGCAGGAAAATCCTGATAACATGAGGAAAAAGTACCATTTCGCTTTGCACGGTTTCACGGTATAATGTTAATATTAAATTTGAAAAAGGAGATTTAGAAAATGGGAAATTATCAAAATGCAGGTGCAGGCATCAAGAAAATGTTTATTGCGGCAGTGGGAGCGATTATTTGTTCGGTACTTTTAATCATTCCGCTTATCAACATTCTTGCAGCGGTTGGAGCATTAGTATTTTTAATTATCAGTATGGTAGGTCTGTATGAAGCAGGCAAAGACATCGAAGGCTGCAAGAACGCATTTGTCTTTACGGTGATCAGGCTGGTGGTTCGTATTGTGGGAGTCTTTTTTAAGACAGGTATTTTGCATGCATTATTTACGATTGCGGATGATGTGCTTGGTTTGTTGATTGTATATTCTGTATGCACATCCATCGAAGCAGTGATGCAGCAGATTGGAGCTTCCGATGTTGCACAGAAGGGACATACAGTATGGTTAATTAACCTTGTCTGCTACATTGTTATGATTGTTGTTGCAGTTTTAAATTTAATTCCTCTTGTCAATATTCTTGGAGGAGTAATCAGTATCATTACATCGATTGTAACTTTGGTGGCAGAGATTCTTTATATGATTTTCCTGAATAAGAGTTATTCAGCATTAGGCGCATAGAATGATTCAATCTTTTAAAAAATGGATATGCGTACTTCTGATATGCATATCTGCCTTTGTAGGCATACATGGGGAATATACCCAGAGTAATGAATTGGCAGGGAACCGGTTCGGGGACGGAACTTCAGCTTTCTCCCAGAGCAATCCGGATATCTTCTCGGAAGCCTATGACCTGTCTGCGCAGACGAAGCAGGAACTGCTTAGCGTCAGACGTCCGGTCATAAGATTAAACCGCTTGGAAAAACTTCGCAATCGTCCATTCCTTGCGGTACTTGTGAGGAGTTTTGCAGTATTTGGCATGCGGGTTTCCTGCCCGACTGCCAGAGTTCATAATATTTTTGTGCGGAGTCATGCACTGATTATGGAATACATACACAGGCAGGATGGACAGAAAGCAGTCCTCTCTTTTGGAATAAATGCAAAGCAGATTCGAAAAGAGAGAGGAGGACGATTGCATGTTGGACACGATTGTTATTGTTGTTGCAGTGGTGATTGTTGTTGCAGCCGCCGGTTTTGCATGGTGGCATGAGAATGGTCCTGAAAAGTAATGATGGATGCGCAGGATGCTTTTGATGGGTATCCTGCGTTTTTTGAGGTATTGGTATGAAATTTGACAGAGATTGTCTCCGGTTATATGCAGTGACGGATCGGAGCTGGCTAAGAGGAGAGACATTATACACGCAGGTAGAAAAAGCATTGCGGGGCGGTGCAACGATGGTACAGCTTCGGGAAAAGGAATTGGATGAAGCGGGCTTTGAAAAGGAGGCTGTCGAGATCCTGCAGTTGTGTCACAGATTCGGTGTACCGTTTATCGTCAACGACAATGTGGAGCTGGCACAGCGTGTGGGAGCAGATGGCGTGCATATCGGACAGGATGATATGCAGATGCAGCAGGCAAGAAAGATTCTGGGACCGGATAAGGTTATCGGAGTGACGGCAAAAACCGTGGAGCAGGCTGTGAGGGCGCAGGAACAGGGAGCAGATTATCTGGGAAGCGGAGCAGTATTTGGAAGCACCACAAAGCAGGATGCAAAGCCGATGGAGCATGCACTTTTGCAGGAAATCTGTGAAAGCGTTCACATTCCGGTGGTGGCAATCGGAGGAATCACGGCAGAAAATGTCTTACGTCTGAAAGGGCGTGGAATGGCAGGGGTTGCAGTTGTTAGCGGAATTTTCGCCTGTGAAGATATTGAGAAAGAAACGGGGAAGCTGCGGAAACTGGCAGATTCTTTGATGATATAGAACAGTTAGATAGAGTTTTAGCGGCAGATTGGGGGCACCACCTTAGGTCGCTATATAAAATTAATGGAATGTGTTAAGGCAAAGAAAGGAGGAAAATCGTGAACACAGCATTAACAATCGCCGGAAGTGACTCCGGTGGAGGCGCCGGCATCCAGGCAGATATTAAGACAATGACCGCAAATGGGGTATATGCCATGAGTGCGGTTACGGCTCTTACTGCCCAGAATACAACCGGCGTAACAGAAATTGTGGAGGTGACACCTCATTTCCTGGCAGAGCAGCTTGATTGTATTTTTACAGACATTTATCCGGATGCAGTAAAAACAGGAATGGTTTCCTCCGCAGAGTTGATTGACACGATTGCAGATAAGCTTACGGAGTATCACGCATCGAATATTGTTGTGGATACTGTGATGGTTGCAACCAGCGGAGCGCGGCTCATAGATGAGGAGGCCGTCGATATTTTGAAAGAAAAATTATTACCGATTGCAACTGTTATCACACCAAATATTCCGGAAGCAGAGGTACTTGCCAACAGAAAAATTGAGACCGTGGAGGATATGGAGCGGGCAGCGGAGAGCATATGCAGAGACTATGGATGTGCGGTGCTGTTAAAGGGCGGACATCAATTGAATGATGCGAACGATTTTTTGTATTGCAAAGATAAAAAGTCCCGTTGGTTTTACGGAAAACGTATCGAGAATCCGAATACACACGGAACGGGCTGCACGTTGTCCTCAGCCATTGCGTCCAATCTGGCAAAAGGCTATAATCTGGAGACTTCGGTAGAATATGCCAAGAATTATATTTCGGGGGCACTTTCGGCAATGCTGGATCTGGGAAAAGGAAGCGGTCCCATGAACCACGCTTTTGCCATAGAAGGAGATTTCAGCAGATAAGCTTTTTTCGGATATGGTGGTTACAGTCCTTCTCTGCCTGATTGTAGGAGCAGTTGCAAGAGCAGAAAGAAAGGACAGATTATGAAAAACAAAAGTACAGCAAACATTAAGAAATTAACATTAACCGCACTTTTTGCGGCAGTTGCCGTGGTGGGAAGCCTTTTTTCCTTTCCGGTATTTGGTTCAAAATGTGCACCGGTACAGCATCTGGTCAATGTGCTGTGTGCATTGACCGTTGGTCCGTGGTGGGGACTGGCGCAGGCATTTGCCGCATCCCTGATTCGAAACCTGATGGGACTTGGAAGTCCGCTTGCTTTTCCGGGAAGTATGTGCGGTGTCTTGCTGGCAGGACTTTTATATAAGTATCTGAAAAAACTGCCGTATGCCTATGTGGGCGAAGTGTTCGGAACAGGTATCATAGGCGGAATGCTTTCCTATCCGGTGGCCTATTTTATTATGGGTAATACCGCTGCCGCCATATTTACGTTTGTTGTGCCGTTTTTGATCAGTACCTGCGGAGGTACACTGATAGCGGCCGTGATTACGATTCCTTTGAAAAAGATTGGAATCCTGGATAAGATGCGGCAGCAACTGGAGGCAGAATGAAACAAGAGCAGATGAAAGCAGAATATATATGGGATATGATTCAGCGCATCCGCGCGAATCGACCGATTATACACTGTATTACGAATGCGGTGACGGTCAATGACTGTGCCAATGTGCTTCTTGCGGTGGGGGCATCCCCCACCATGGCACATCATCCGCTGGAAGTCGCAGAGATTGTAGAAGGAGCGGATGCTCTGGTATGCAATTTTGGAGCGATTGAAGACTATGAAGCAATGCTGACAGCGGGACAGAAAGCGGCGGAACTGGGAAAGCCTGTGGTGGTGGATCCCGTTGGGGTATCCGGTTCCGGTTACCGAAGGGAAAAATGTCTCGACTTTATAAAAAATATCCATCCTTCCTGTATCCGGGGCAATTATTCGGAGATCCGGGCGCTGCTTGGAAATTGCAGTACGGTTACCGGAGTGGATGCGGCGGCATCCGATACAGATAAAGATCCGGAGAAGCAGCGTGGATTATTGCAGGAGATGGGAGAATTTTCCCAAAAATACCGGGTGATTCTTGCAGCTTCCGGTGAGATGGATTTGCTGACGGACGGAACCACAGAAATCCGGATTGGGAACGGACATCCGGATATGACAAGGATTACGGGAACAGGGTGCATGTCCTCTGTGATGTTTGGCGCGTTTCTGAGTCAGAAAAATGAGGTGAGGACTGCCGCGGCAGCCTGTGCATGGATGGGCATTGCCGGGGAACTGGCAGCGGAACGGACTCAGGCGCGGCATGGCGGAACCATGACCTTTCACGACTGCTTCCTTGATGAGATGTCACTGATGAAAAGAGAGGATATTGAAAGGCGAAAGCAGGTGTCAATCATTTGCAGTCCGTAATTGTGGAGGTAATTGTCCGGAAGCAGAATTTGGGCAGAAAAGTGAATAACCGGAAATGCTCCTGCATAGACTGTACAAACAGATATGCAGGAGTATTTTTTTGAAAACTTATATTGAAGAACGAGCCGCAGAAATTGCGAATTATATGATTGAGAATAATGCAACTGTTCGTCAGGCAGCCAAACATTTTGGGATTAGTAAGAGTACGGTACATAAGGACGTCACGGAGCGTCTGCAGCAGGTTAATCCGAGTCTGGCAGCAGAAGTGCATAAGGTTATTTTAGTCAATAAAAATGAGCGTCATCTGCGAGGCGGGCAGGCAACAAAAGAAAAGTATGCGCATTGGCAAGATAAATAGAATCAAAAAAGGCTGCCACGCATGTGTGACAGCCGTCTTGTAATTGATTTAGTAGTAATAGAAGCGTGGCATCTGACTGCTGTTTAGCTTCCATTCGCCATCCTCATAGATAAAGTAAAAGTCAATGGTATTGGCTTGATCTTTGCAGGTATCCTTTTCATAATCGCCGGTCCACCAATCCTGTTCTTTGTACAAGACATCATAATTATAGGATAGATTTACAGCGGCGCAGATTTTTCCCTGCTCCAGATATGGGTTGAAGTAACTTCCGGTTACATCATAGATGGAAACATCGAGGATACCGGTTTTATTTTTTTTGGAGACAAAACTCTCTTCCAAATATTCAAAGGAAGATTTTGCATCCTGACAGACGTTGTCTGTGTATAAGCTTTCTACGGCATTGAATCCCTCGGCCTGGTCAGCGGCAGTAATCAGTTTCTGCATATTGGAATAAGCGGTTCCGATCAGTTCTTTCTGCTGCGCTTCCGAAAGCGTAATGGAGTCTTCCGTGAAAAAATCATAATCATTGGTGACTTCTATGTAATCGCTGTTGGCAACAAGATCATCAATCTCAAAGGATACCTTATGCGTTCCGATAAAAAGTGAATCGAAAGTGTAGTTATCATAATTCGGATCATCGGAATCTGTAAGGTACTGACCGGAAACTTCCGTGTCATCCAGTGACAGGACAGCTCCCTTTGGCACCATGACAGTGACATTTTCTGCCACATACATGGAAGGATTGATTTTCCACCGGTCAAAAAGGAAGAAGGCCTTGCGCGGCTGTTTTATGAGGTGAACCGTAACATAAGACGGATAAGGTTGCCCTTTTTCCGTGTATTTTACTTCTACATATGCTTCATTTTTGGTGGCAGAGCTGGACTCAACGCTTACGTTACTTAAGTCTGTTGCAGACCATTGGCCGGCAGTTTTTTGGAATAAATCCTGATTGATGTATTGGGAATCATTCAGATCCAGTTCGTTGTATACGGTATCCCAGTCAGCGGCAGCCAAAGCCTTTACATAGTTGACAGCCGTCTTCCGGTAGCTGAAAGTCATCTGCCCGATTTTGAAAAAAGCGATGATTGCAATAAAGAGAACACAGATTTCGATAATCGAAGCAATCATAAATGGATTTACGGTCTTGCGGGCAGCAGGCTGCGGAGCAGCATAAGTGCCATTCGCTGCCTGTGGGTTGCCCTGCGCAGGAGCAGTCGGAGTGACTAATCGGGTTCCGCAGGAGGCACAGAAAAGTGCTCCATCTTCATTTTTCGTTCCGCAATTTGGACAAAACATTTTCATACCTCCTTTATTTTGCCGGTTTATAGGTTAAATCGTTGTCTTTCTGATATTTTGCAATGAAATCAGCATTTTTGGCTTCCAGTTTTGAGAGGTCTTTGTCCTCAAAATCTTCGTCGGCCTCATACCAGTTCTTGGTTGAAAAGTAGTCATTTAATTCCGAAGATTGGAATACACGTCCGTGCCGTGCATAAATCTCATTCTTCGCATAATTTAATTCCTGAGCAGTCATACCTTCCAAATCATCCTCTGTCAGTTCGCGGTCT
This sequence comes from Lachnospiraceae bacterium, assembly GCA_029227035.1. Lineage (GTDB taxonomy): Bacteria > Bacillota > Clostridia > Lachnospirales > Lachnospiraceae > Roseburia. Next base: position 4,359 of record JAQXZD010000017.1, on the reverse strand, counting down.
GCACTTTCCGGCAGAAGAAAACCGTCAGGATTGTCCATAGCGGCTTCCGGATTGTTATCATCTTCCTCCTCTGCGTCAACGGTCTGTCCGCTTTTTGTGGAAAATTCATCCAACTGCATTCCCTCCACATAAGTGTCCGCAGTCTCGGTGATTTCGGTATCCGCAGGGGTACTCTCTTTTCCGGAAGCGGAAATATGAGGTCTGTTTACCAGGACCATAACGATGATGAGCACAATGATTGCTGCAATCAGACAGCCAAGTACAATCGTAACAGGCAGCCATGCATTTTGTTTTTTGGGTTTCATACTAAACTCCTTTCCAAACTGTTTTGTTTTATTGTATCCAAAAACTTTACTATTGTAAAGCCGCCTTGCGTCCTTTATAATGAATGTAAGTATAGTTTCAAAGGATTAGGAGGACAGACAGATGGAGCAGGAAAAAGTCATAGTCATTGACTTTGGCGGTCAGTATAATCAGTTGGTTGCGCGCCGCGTCCGCGAGTGCAATGTATACTGTGAGATATATTCCTATCGTACAGAGCTTGAGCAGATTAAGAAAATGAAGCCGAAGGGCATTATTTTAACCGGAGGCCCGAACAGTTGTTACGGAGCAGATTCCCCGACATACAGCAGAGAGCTTTTTGAATTGGGAATTCCGGTTCTGGGGCTTTGCTACGGCGCACAGCTTATGATGCATGTGCTGGGCGGCAAGGTAATTACGCCGGAGGTTGGAGAATATGGAAAAACGGAGGTTGTGCTGGATACAGACTCCGCAGTATTTGCCGGAATCCCGGAGAAAGAAATCTGCTGGATGAGTCATTTTGACCGGATTGCGGAGACTGCGCCGGGATTTCGTGTGACAGCGCACACGGCGGATTGCCCGATTGCGGCGGCCGAGGATGCAGGCAGGAATCTGTATGCCATCCAGTTTCATCCGGAGGTACTTCACACGGAGCACGGTAAGGAGATGTTGTACAATTTTGTACGGAATGTCTGTGGCTGTGCCGGTACATGGCGCATGGATTCGTTCGTGGAAGAATCCATACAGGCAATTCGTGAGAAGGTCGGTGACGGAAAGGTTCTGCTGGCTTTGTCCGGTGGAGTGGATTCTTCCGTGGCAGCAGGACTTTTGTCCAGAGCGATTGGCAAGCAGCTCACCTGCGTATTTGTGGATCATGGACTTCTCCGCAAGGATGAGGGAGACGAGGTTGAGAGTGTATTCGGACCAAACGGTCAGTTTGACTTAAACTTTATCCGTGTGAATGCGCAGGAAAGATATTATGCAAAGCTGGCAGGTGTTACCGAACCGGAGCAGAAGCGTAAGATTATCGGCGAAGAGTTCATTCGTGTATTTGAGGAAGAGGCTAAGAAAATCGGTGCTGTGGATTTTCTCGCACAGGGAACCATCTATCCGGATGTTGTGGAGAGCGGCCTTGGCGGTGAATCTGCCGTTATCAAATCCCATCACAATGTGGGAGGTCTTCCGGATTATGTTGATTTTAAAGAAATTATCGAGCCGCTTCGTAACCTTTTCAAGGACGAGGTGCGTAAAGCCGGTCTTGAACTTGGCATTCCGGAGAAGCTGGTATTTCGTCAGCCGTTCCCGGGACCGGGACTTGGTATCCGCATCATCGGCGAGGTGACAGCCGAGAAGGTTCGTATCGTGCAGGAAGCCGATGCCATTTATCGTGAGGAAATTGCTAATGCCGGATTGGAAAAGATTCCGGATCAGTATTTTGCAGCACTGACCAATATGCGCTCCGTGGGTGTCATGGGTGACGAGAGAACCTACGATTATGCGGTCGCATTGAGAGCGGTTAATACCGTTGATTTTATGACAGCGGAAAGCGCCGAGATTCCGTTTGAGGTACTGCAGACGGTGATGAACAGAATCATCAATGAGGTGAAGGGGGTTAACCGGGTATTCTATGATTTGACCAGTAAGCCACCGGGGACGATTGAGTTTGAATAGCGGAAATATGCTCACAAAGCTTGAATTTACGGGCTTTGTGGGCTTTTTCTTTTTCTGCTGGGGACGAAATGGGGATGTTTCCATTACGCTTTTTTGAAACGCTCTATCTGGGGATGGCAAAAGTCAATTTTTATTATTCAATAAAGCCAGTTCGGGATTTGTACGCATTTAGGGTGATTTTTTAGCTAATTAAGTTCGGTCTTATTTTGTAATAGCGTGTCTTTAATATTTATAGTACAATGGACTTATCTTAAGAAAAGGTAGGTCTATTTTTATGCGTGAATTGATGCTTAGGTTACTCACTTATGAGCCATTTGAGGCAATAAGTGGAGATGAGAAGAAATATATAGATGCAGTTCTGGCTGGGAATATAAATTTTTCACAGACATTTCCACTTTATGATGAGCTGATGAATGCTCTTATGTATTTCTGTAATCAGTCTGGTGATACTACAAAGCTTGTTAGCTGGTTTAATGCTTTTTATAGCTTTTCAAAAGCTGGTAATATTGGTATTTTATGTGACCAAGCCACAGGAGAAAGAACATATTATCCAGTATTGTTTAAGAAGATTTGTTTCTATTGTATAACTGAATATAATCTTAGAGATGCTGACTTTCTGAAACAGTTTGGTATAAAGCCTAACATATTAAATAAATGGGAGATTAGCCCAAGGTATAGAAAGTTAATTAATAGGGATTCATATCATGCAATTAACATTAGACGAAATGGGAAAAAGCAACCATATTTGACGAAGGTTATCAAGTCAGCATTTTATGAAGCTAGTAGACAAGAAGCTGCGTTGAGATTTTTTGACCCTGCTACTAAGGGATGGGTTGCTCCAAAGAAGGAACAACTATTGCCGTTCATAGATGTCTTTGCTGGCTCAGGATGTGTAGCTGCATCGGTAGACGCAAACGAAATGGTCGTAAACGATTTTGATATTGGAGTTGCTTGTTTTCTATATAGTATGTCCCATGATGAAAAAGAAGTCAGAACCCGCTTGGCTGAATTACACAATTCTTTTGTAAGCAGGGACTTAAGCAATGGAGCTAATCATTATACTTCTGATATGTGGATGGAGCACAAGAGAAAAGTTAGAGCTTATTCTAAAATTACTGATGTAGCTTATGATGAACTAATGATAAGACTTCGCAATAACTATGAAGAAATCTATAAGATGTATGTTAGTGCTTTGGATGAGGTTGCAGTCGACTTTTCTAATCCGTCGGAAAATGATATACAGATGTATTATGACATAGGAGTTGCGTGGTATTTTATTAATGCAATTGATGCTAATGGGTTTAGTGGAAATGTCCATAAGGTTACAGATATGGATACTAAAAATTATTATGCATACTTAGAAAATAAGTTAGAAGTATTTAAGGCTAATTCGGCAGGGGTAGTTCCATTTCAAAAATTGTTAGATAAGTATTCAGGTGTGAACTATAAAATAATATCTGAGCTTACTTTAAAGCCAAAAGATATCAAATTTGGTGACGGAAAAAGTTTCATGAAGGCATTGAAAAAGTCGCATGTTCAGAGTGCAGATTTTTCACAACTTGTTCAAACCTTTTCAGATGGTTTTATATACGAAGATAGTCCATATTTTCTGACTGCTGAGTATGAAACTGGCTTCGGAGATGAACAACAAAAAATAATGCTTGACCAGCTTAGAGGTTCTGATTTTAAATGGTTATTTTCTATGCAGTACCGTGAATTTCATACAAACAAAGCTTCAAAGGGGAATAGCAAAAGAACAAGTGCTCAAAAAGTAGGTCAGCCACTTATAAAATGTTATAGAGATTACTTTGCTGGGTTTGTAAATGATTTTACTGTTCAATATGAGGGGAAAAAGCCCTATTATACTTCAAATTCAGATGTGTTAAGTGATTTAGCAGATGACTATTTTGTGATTTTGTTCCGTAATACCAAGACAACCGCTGAGATGATGATTTGCAATTTTGATGTGAGAAGAGTTATTCCTTATGGCGGAGAAACTGTTGTGATTCCATTTAGGGAATTTATGAAGTTGCCGTTTGATGGAAAAGAACATAAGAGTTATGGTCAGGTTGCTAAATTAGCGGAAGAGTATCGCGAAAATGATATAGTAAATAATTATGCTTCAGGAGTTTGGGTTTAATCCCAAGCTCCATTTTTTCTTTTATTTCTAACAAAATCCCAATATGAATAGCAATCAGTCATATAAAAAAGTGGCAATAGTTCATAGCTGAGTTGTTTTCTTATATATAGTAAACTTGACGCATATACCTCTTAGTTGCTAGCTACTACTGGTAACTGAGGTTATTTTATATTGATTGAGTTATCCCTATATTATCAGGGATGATGCTTAAGGCTTTCTCCTAGAGGAAGTCTTTTCTATTTCCCTAT
>JAQXZD010000016.1 GCA_029227035.1 Lachnospiraceae bacterium | reverse complement strand
CTGATTTTGAGTCCAGACTACCAGAATATCTGCGCAATGCGCTCCATCCACAGGTTACGGTGGCATAAATCGCTATTTTATTAGCTGAAATATTGAATTTTCAAGGTGCAAATCCCATTTTGGGTATGGGAAGTCTTAGTTAGTTACTCTTATTCGTCTGGAAAACTAATAAGGGTAATAGACAAGACAAAAAAATGGAATGAATCATGTGTTGTTGTGTTTCCCTATTATTAGGGATTTATTAGAAGTCCCTTTTCTAAATTGTGTTGTCTATGGAAAGCGAATACAATGATTCACATAAATTTGAATTTAGGAGAAAATCTATGACTATTAAAGAGCAAGCTAAAAAATTAAAATCGGACATTCCGGCGGTTTTTATCGCTTTAAAAGACAAAGACACCCCGTTGCTTGCTAAAATTATTGCGGGGATAACGGTTGGATATGCGTTATCACCTATTGATTTAGTCCCAGATTTTATTCCAGTATTAGGATATTTAGATGATGTCATTCTTTTGCCTGCACTAGTAGCATTAACAATCAGACTAATTCCAAAGGAAGTATGGATAAGAAGCAAAATAAATGCCGAGGGTCTGTGGGAAAATGGCAAGCCCAAGAAATGGTATTATTCAATTCCCATTTTTATTATATGGGGATTCATTATATGGATTATTATTAAAGCAATTTGGTTTTAACAAATCCCGGTTTTATGGAAGTGACAAATAGGAACACTTTTCCGAAAAGGGAGTATTAGAAACTAAATCGAGAAAGGAAATTGAAACAGGAAACTATTTAGAAGATAAGGGGGTTCCTATTATAGATTATTATTCGCATAATAATTTTTAATATCAAAGGAAATATTGGAATCTGTCACGCTGAAACCTATATATTGTAGGGATTTTGAAGGGGTTTTGTAGGGGTTGTGACACTTTTATTCTAATTTTACCTGTGATATTATTATCATAGACAAATGAGACATGAAACGCAGAAACAACCGCTCATTTGTTTTTCTTTTGCAAAAGAATACGGACAGAGAATGAAGCGTCAGCTCATCACAAATTAGTGGTGGGTATGGCGCTTTTTTGATGTCCGAAAACAGATGACGATCTGGCAGACAAAATAAGAGGAGGTACAAAATGGATTATAAAACATTCAAAGAAAAATTTACAGAAGACTTGAAGGAGAAGCTTTATGAGAATGGCATTGAAGATGTGGAAATGAGTTTGCGCAATGTTGAAAAGACCAACCTGAGTTATGAGTCACTGACCATCGTTCCAAGAGAAAGCAATGTAGGAATCAATTTCAATATCGAACAGGCTTTCTCAGATTATGAGTATACGGAAGACTATGAAAGTATTCTTGTATCGTCAACACATGCCATCATGAGGGGACTTGAGAATGTCCCTTCGGTTGATGTAGCAGAACTGACCAGCTATGAAGCAATGAAAGACAAGCTTTCCATTGAAGTAATTTCAGCGGAAGCCAATGCAGACTTGCTTGATAAAATACCACATGAGAACATGGAGGATATGGCAGTTGTTTACCGCTTTGTCCTTGAAAGTAATGAAATTGGAAGGTCTTCCATTCTGGTAACCAATGACATGATTGAGCGTATGGGTGTCACCCATGATCAGCTGAAAGCGGATGCCCTGGAGAATGCACCGGAAATCAGACCGGCAGTTATTCATGGGATGAGTGAAGTTGTGAAAGAGATGATGGGAGAGGAAGCCTTTGAGTTGGCAGGGCTTCCTGATGTACAGGACGAGGCGATGTATGTTGCAACGGTTCCAGACAAGACTTCCGGGGCCGGAGTTATTGCATACCAGGACTTTATGGACCAGGCGGCAGAGAAGCTTGGCGGAGATTTCTATATTCTCCCTTCATCGATTCATGAAATCCTGTTGGTACCGGATAACGGAGAAATGGCGGCAGACCAGTTGAGAGATATGGTCAAAGAAGTAAACGCAACACAGGTAAGCCCGGAGGAAAAGCTTACGGACAATGTATATCATTATGATTCGAGGGAGCATATCTTTGAACTTGCGGAGAAATTTGAAGCAAGACAGAAGGAACAGGATGTCTCGCTTGATGAAAAAACAGAGGAACATGGTTCCGTGTTAAAAGATCTGAAGGACAAGCAGAAAGAAGTCGCTGCAAAGCCTCCGGTAAAGGATGCTGCAGAGAAACTGCAAAAGCAAAGGGTGGAGAAGCCCTCTAAATAAGTAAATCAGAAAGTGTCAGCTTATGGTGTTTGCCATGGGTCTGGCACTTTTTTGATAGAAAGGCAAGGGAATACGATGTCAGGAGTATATATTGTGAAAAACAGAACCGGAGTATATGGAATCCATTATGAATCAGTCGAAGGGAAAACTACAGTCAGCCAGACACGTAATTGTGAAAAAAAATGTCCTTATGGATATGACAGGGCATTCTGCTTTCCCTGTTACAAAAAGCTGATGGAAGAAATGAGGAGCAAACGAAAGGAATAGAAATGGGATTTGATTATTTTTATGAAGACCAGTCCCAACAGTTTGCATTTTATCGGATTCCAAAGATGCTGTTTACGGATGCAGGATTCAAAAGCATATCAACAGAAGGAAAGGTTATATACGGATTGCTACTGGATAGGGTTTCCCTGTCCAGAGAGAATGGCTGGATAGATGAAGAGGGCAGAGTCTATATTATTTTTACCCTTGCCTCTATCTGTCAGGCAATGAACTGTGTGGAAAAATCTGCTATCAAATATCTTTCGGAGCTGGAAGAATTCGGGCTGATTGAAAGAATTAAGCAGGGACTTGGCAGGCCTGCAATTATCTATGTGAAAAATTTCACAGACCAGCAAAATTTACAGGTCAGCACCTGTAAAGATTACAGTTCAGGACCGGAAATAAGTACAGGTCAAGACCTGTATAATTTACAACCTATTTATACTGATAATAATAATACTGATATGAATAATACGAATCTTATCTTATCAGGGGATGAGGAGAGGATGGGATATGAAGCTTATTTATCCAAGCAGCTGGATATATCAGAATTGAAGCGGGAATATTCATGTGAACCGGAAATGATAGACGGAATGAAGGAACTTATTCTGGATGTCCTGTGTTCAAAAAGAAAAACCATCCGTATTGCAGGAGATGAAAAACCGGTAAATGCAGTAAAGGGCAGGTTTATAAAACTGACAACGGAGCATATTCGGTATGTTATGGAGTGTTTTCAGGGCAATACCACAAAAATCCGGAGTATCAAACAATACCTGCTGGCTGCATTATATAACGCACCGGCAACAATCGACAGCTATTATCGTGCGGAGGTCAATCACGATATGGCAACAGGAAAAATATAGGAGGATTAAACATTATGAATGAAACTGAATTTATTTTAGACCATTTGGAGAAGATGGCTCGGAATCTGGAAGAGCTTGTCAGTTATTTTGAAGAGGAACTGTCTGCAATCTATGTGGATGGAACACAGCAGGTAAACCTGATCTGTGTTGAGGATGCATTGGAAATTCTGGACAGTTTCGGAAAGAACTGTGCTTCCGAGATAATTGGAAAAACAGATTATATTCTTGTTTATGATGCAAGCAAAAAGCTGAACATTGACGGAGAGGCATATCTGCCGGCCGGATATCTTGTAATGAAATCAGATTATGGATTGAAGGGGCTGGATGAAAGCGAGATCAGCTCTGTTTTGGCAGAATTAAGAAGCAGGACCTGTACGTTTGCATTGGGGCAGCACCGCATCCAGACCTACAGGCTGGGATAGGAGGTATCCATGAATAACAAACCATGGGCTTATGTCACATCTGCATGGAGTGCAGACCGGAGCAAAGCCAAAAGATCTGCAAAGAGATACTGCAGGAAGTTGTATGAAGCAGGCTACACACCAATCTGTCCGTTACTGTCATTGCCGGAAGTAATAAACGTAAGTAATGCGGATGAATATAAGGACTATTTGGACATGTCAGAGGATATGTTAAGAAGGTCCAGAATTCTCGTGGTTTGTGGAACCGGCATGAATGAAACGGTGCTTACGGATATAGCGATAGCAAAACGCTTTCATGTAGCGTCATCCACTCTGAGAGGAGTTCTTGGTGTGGAAAAAAGCAAAAAAGAAGAGTAGTTTTGTGGATTGCAGCCTTTGGGCTGTTTTTTTGATGGAAGGAAGTGAGAAAACTGGTACATGAAGAAATAGATAAGGAGCTGATGGATAAATCAGTTCACATTGCGGTCAGAGTAACCAAGCCTACATTAAAACAGTTTATGAAAGCTCTGAAATTTGCAGTTTGCAAGCCGACAAAGGCAGCCGGGAAGGCAATCGGAGAGAAAATCCATCCCACAAAAGGAAAGCAGTCGGTTAAGACACTGATCCGGCAGGGACAGGGAGTTTCGTCAATACCTCTTGCCGATGAAGGATTAAAAGATTTCCAGAAGATTGCCAAGAAATACGGAGTCGATTTTGCCGTGGTAAAAGATAAGAAGGCGGAGCCGCCGGTCTATACCATTTTCTTCAAAGCAAAGGATACGGATGCAGTAACACAGATATTGCAGGATTATTCGGAAAAACAGGTAAAGAAAAAATCGGTAGAGCGTCCGAGTGTTTTGGAGAAACTGAAAAAATTCAAGGAGGCAGTGGCAGCCATTCCAAGAAAAGTAGCAGAAAAAAAGAAGGAGAAGGTGCGATGAATATAAAACAATTGAAGAAGCAGCTGATTCTGCACATCCCATACATGATTTTAGGACTGGTTGCTACAAATCTTGGTGAGGCATTAAGAATTGCAGATGGAGTGAATGCATCACAGAAGGTTCAGAGCCTTGTCCTTGGAGGTGCGTTTTCAAGGGCATTTGCAAATCCTTTTCCAAGCTTCTATCCGGCAGATTTACTGTTTGGTATTGCCTGTGGTGCTACACTCAGGCTGGCGGTGTACCTGAAGGGAAAGAATGCAAAGAAATTCCGCCACAATGAAGAGTATGGCTCGGCCAGATGGGGAAAACATGCGGATATAGAGCCATTCGAGGATCCTGTGTTTGCCAATAACGTGATTCTCTCCCAGACACAGCGGATTACCATGAGCAGCAGACCGAAGATTCCAAAGTATGCCAGAAACAAGAATGTATTGGTAGTTGGTGGTTCAGGATCCGGTAAAACGAGGTTCTTTATTAAACCGAACCTGTTGCAGATGCATTCTTCCTATGTGGTTACAGATCCGAAAGGCGGTCTGATCAACGAGGTCGGAAATGCACTATATAAGAATGGGTACCGGATAAAGGTGTTCAACACCATAAACTTTACAAAGTCCATGCATTATAATCCCTTTGCTTATCTGCATTCCGAGAAGGATATCTTAAAGCTGGTAACAACGCTGATTGCGAA
>JAQXZD010000015.1 GCA_029227035.1 Lachnospiraceae bacterium | reverse complement strand
TTAATCCTAACCAGTACAAACTGGCTTTTCATTCAGATTGAATCTGAATTTACTGTTTTAAGGTTGCTTCATTATCTGAAGCGTTCTTGAATTATTCTCAAAATCTTTCAAGGTTTTTCACTGTTCAGTTATCAATGTTCTTTGTTTTTCTCACCGCTGTTCACGCGGTCAGCTTGATTATATTACCATGATGTAAAGCTGTTGTCAACACTTTTTTACATCTTTTTTAATATTTTCAAGCGAGCGGAGAAGGAGGGATTTGAACCCTCGCGCCGCTGTTAACGACCTGCACCCTTTCCAGGGGTGTCCCTTCGGCCAGCTTGGGTACTTCTCCGAATTATATTACCAATATTTAAACTTCTCTTTGGCAGCTATACAGTAGAAAAAGAATTCTTACGAATTCTTTTCTAAAAGTGTTTCCACCAAGCGGAGAGGATGGGATTCGAACCCATGTGCCCTTGCGGACAAACGGTTTTCAAGACCGCCTCGTTATGACCACTTCGATACCTCTCCGTATTGTTTATATCGGCTGGTTTCGAACCAGCGCAAGACATATAATACCATCATTATGTCCCAGTGTCAACAGTAAATTTTCATTTTTTCAAAAACAATTTTGCCATTGGAATATCCTCCGGTGTGGTGATCTTAATATTCTCATATCTGCCGCGAATAATCTTCACTTTGCACTCGGTCATCTGTTCAACAATCATAGCGTCATCCGTGATTGCCGGGAGTTCTTCCCCTTTGTTTTGTGCATCAAAAAGACGCCTGTAAGCTTCGGTAAGAAGCTCATAAGAAAAGCTCTGGGGTGTCTGTATGATCCACAGACTTTTTCGTTCCGGCGTATTCTTAACATAATCTCTGTCATCAGCACATTTTATGGTATCTTTTACAGGTACACCCAGAATGCACGCTTTTTCTTTTCTGACCGCTTCCATGGATGCACGGATAGACTCTGCATCTATAAGAGGTCTGGCTCCGTCATGAATCAGAACATAATCTGCATCCGCTGCTTTTAAGCCCTCCCATACAGAGAGATAACGTTCACTGCCGCCTGCCACAACAGCTTTCACTTTTTGAAAACCATAATGTTCCACAATCTCTTTTCTGCAATAATCAATATCCCCTGCTCCGGTAACCAGAACAACCTCATCAACGTCACTATCATCAAACGCTTTGAGGCTGTAATAAAGAACCGGATAATTCTCCAGCATCATATACTGTTTGGGAATGTTGCTGTTCATCCTCCGTCCTGTACCCGCCGACAGCACAATCGCCGCATACCGCTCCCGTTTTGCCTGTTCCATACCAGTCTCCCCGTCTGCAAATAGTTACACAGTTGTTTCCAATTTTAAATTCGGCACCGCATTCAAATCAAGCCCGGCTCTTTTTCCCTGCATAAAATCGTAGTATGCCGCAGCTCCAATCATAGCTGCATTGTCTGTACACAAAATCGGTGAAGGATGATAAAACGCTACTCCTTCCTCTTTGCACATCGTTTCCATGGCTTCGCGAATAGTTCCATTTGATGCCACACCTCCGGCGATTGCGAATTTATCCATATGAAACTCCCGGATGGCATGCCTTGCATGTTCCACCAGCACATCCGTAACAGACTGCTGAAAAGATGCGGCCACATCCGCCTGACAAATCGGAATATTTTTCATGCGGCATCCGTTCAGATAATTAAGCACCGCGGATTTCAGACCGCTAAAGCTGAAATCGTACACCCCGTCCGCAATTTTTGCACGCGGAAAAGAGATTGCTCCCGGATTCCCCTCATGGGACACCTTTTCAATCTTAGGTCCCCCAGGATAGCCCAGACCAATCGCCCTTGCAACCTTGTCAAACGCTTCTCCGGCCGCATCATCCCTTGTACGCCCAAGAACCTCATATTTTCCATAATCCAGCACTTTTACAAGATGCGTATGCCCTCCGGATACCACCAGACACAAAAACGGAGGTTCCAAATCCGGATTCTCAATATAATTTGCACTGATATGCCCTTCAATATGATGCACTCCCACCAACGGAAGATGCTTCGCATAACTGATTGCCTTTGCCTCTGCCACTCCGACAAGCAGGGCTCCAACCAATCCCGGTCCGTATGTAACCGCAACCGCATCCAGATCATCCAATGTCATTTTAGCATCCGCAAGTGCCTGTTCAATCACCTGATTGATTTTTTCAATATGCTTACGGGATGCAATCTCCGGCACCACTCCACCGTACAGGGTGTGCAATGCAATCTGCGAAGAAATCACATTTGAACGCATATCCCGCCCGTTGACCACAACTGCTGCCGCAGTCTCGTCGCACGAACTCTCAATTGCAAGTATCTTTACCTCACGTTCGGTATTATTCATCATCTTCATCCCCTGATGTCTTTCCGTCAATCTTGTAATAGGTCAGAATTTTCCACTTTCCGTCCTTATCTTTGCGCAAGACATACATCTGATATGTCTTATCAAACTCTTTCTTTTCCTCCGTAAAATAAGAAGCCATCACATAGGCAAGCTTATCCCCTGTCTTGTCATCCGTCTTATATTCCACCTCATTGCTGTCGCACACACTGCTCTGGCGGATCTTGAAGGAACGTTCTTTATAATTTGCCTTTTCAGCCTCCACAGCCTGCTTGTAATCCGCCTTTGGATTATTTGCAACAAGCTCCTCATCCATAAGCGCCTGCGCCTGATCCAGCAGAGAATCAAACTCCTCATCCGTGTACTCTTCCCCATAATAAATGTCTATAATCTTATTATAGAGCTTAATAACCTCTCTCGGAGTCGCAGGATAATTGTTCTCCATATCCCTCGTTATAATCTTCTGAATCCTTGTTGGCTGTGTCTCTTTCTCCGCTCCGCCTGACATACGATCCTTCAGCAGGAAAAATCCCCCGCAAAGTATAGCGACACACGCACATGCTGCAATTACAATACCTACTTTCTTCATAGACTATCCCTCCTTGAATACAAGTTCCACACTCTTACCGTCTTTTCCAAGATATGCAGGTTCAAATATGCTGCGAACCTGCGGCATATAATCCTCTGCACGAACCAGTGACGGGGAAAAATGTGTAAGCCACAATTCCTGCACATTTGCTTTTTTTGCCATATCCGCTGCCTCATAAAAAGTCATATGCTTATACTGCTTGGCCTTGGCAAGCTTTTCCTTCTCCGCATACATACCCTCACAGATAAATAAATCGGCTTCTGTGGCCGCATCCACAATGGCATCCGTCGGCCGGCTGTCCGTACAATACGTCACCTTCAGTCCCTTTCGCTGCGGTCCAAGCACCATCTGCGGCGTATAGGTAATGCCGCCCTGCTCGATGGTCTCTCCCTTTTGCAGACGGCTCCACAGTTTCATCGGAACATTCTGTTCCTTCGCGCGCTCCACCGAAAATTTTCCAGCCCGGCTGATTTCTACCGAATATCCATAGCAGACCACATTATGCTTTACGCGAAATGCATGTATCTGATAACCGTTCAGCTCAATTCGTTCATCCGGTTCCGTCAGCTCCACACATTGGATTTCAAACGGCAGCTCCGGTGCAATCGTCCTGAGTGCATTGACCACCCGGGTAAGTCCCTTCGGGCCGATAATCGTCAACGGCTCTGTACGTTCTGCATTTCCCATGGTAAGAAGCAAACCCGGAAGTCCGCTGATGTGATCCGCGTGGAAATGCGTAATGCACAAAATATCAATCGGTTTAAAAGTAAGCCCTGCCTCCTTGATTGCAATCTGCGTTCCTTCGCCACAGTCAATCAACAGGCTGCTTCCATTATATCTCAGCATAAGTGATGTCAGCCACCTGTGCGGCAATGGCATCATACCTGCTGTTCCTAATAAACATACATCTAACATAATCTGTCCTGTTCCTGCCACTCCATAACATCTGCGTCTTCCTTCGGAAAACTGTAAAAATTACGGCGCACACCAATCTTTCGAAATCCACACTGCCCGTACACATGAATTGCCGGGGCATTATGTGCCCGCACCTCAAGCACAATCCGGTTCACCCCATGAGCCATCGCCCATTTTTGCATTTCCCGAACAAGTACTTTCCCGCAGCCTGCACCACGCCTTCCCGGTGCGACCGCTACATTTGTAATCTCCCCCTCCGGCTCTGACACATACATTCCGATATACCCGATAATCTCTTCCTTATCTTCCGCAATCAAAAACACGGCTGCATGTGCAAGTCCGTCTGCGAATCCCTGTTCGCTCCACGGCTGTGAAAAACAATCTTTTTCTATTGCTGCCACTTCCGGGATGTCTGCCGGCTCCATCTGTCGAATTCTCATATCCGAAAATCCCGTTCCTTCTCCTGTCTTTCCCTCTCTGCCTGTGAGAGTCTCATGTACTCCGGCTTATGCGCCGCCGCATCCTCTGCCTTTCCCTGCTTGAAAAGAACCATTCCAAGCACCGCAACACTTGCCGCTCTCTGCCGGTTCATATGCGCCGGAGCGAACTCATAGGCAGTTTTTACATGCTCCTTAATATATTCTGCAAAAACCGGTACTCCGTCTCCCAAAAAGACGGTTTTCCTGTTCTGCTCGTTCACTTTTTCTATAATCTCTTCTATGCCGACCGCACACTGCGGACAAATCGTCTGCAGATTTCCGTCCGAAAACTCATACAGACCGGTATATGCCTGCTGCCTGCGTGCATCCATAAGCGGACAAATCAAATCGGAACTGCCCCACAGATTATATGCCAGCGCATCCACGGTTGGTACCGAAACGATTTTTTTGTTCAATGCAAGGGCCAGTCCCTTTGCGGTAGCTGAGCCAATCCTAAGTCCCGTAAACGAACCCGGCCCCGCAGATACCGCAATGGCATCAATGGAATTCAAATCCAGCTCCATCATGGATGCCACCTCATCCAACATCGGAAGAAGCGTCTGTGAATGTGTTTTTTTATAATTCATGGTGTATTCACCAAGCAAATTGTCATCTTCCACGACAGCCACACTTGCCACAAGTCCTGAGCTGTCTAATGCAAGTATCTTCATATCTGACCTCTATCTCTGTAAAATTGTGATTTTGCGATAATCAAAACCTTTTTCCAAATCTTTCTCTATCGTAATCTCACGACGATGTCTGGGTAAAATCTCCTCTATCAGATTCGCCCACTCAATCATGGTGAGTCCGTCTCCGTAAAAATAGTCTTCATACCCAATCTCGTCCATCTCCTCAACGTCTCCAATCCGATAGACATCAAAATGGTAAAAGGGCATCCGCCCTTCCTCATATATCTGCACAATCGTAAAAGTCGGACTGCAGATTGGTTCTTCAATGCCAAGTCCCTGGGCAATTCCCTGCGTCAATACCGTCTTTCCAACGCCAAGGTCACCCACTAACGTATATACTTCTCCGGGTTTTGCCTCTCTGCCCAGCTTCTCACCCAGCGCAAGCGTCTCTTCCGGAGAAAAAGTCTCCAATGTCACTACCTTCTGTTCCTGCATGTGATTCTCCTGCTAGTTTTTCATTTTCAGCTTGTATGACTGCAGCTTTCTTTTGGCAATCTTACAAAATCCCTCATACTGATCGCCTATCTGCTCGCGCGGTACCACGTATGCATTGATACGGGTGCTGTAGATCAATACCTGATTCTTATTGGCTACAATCTTGTAGATAGCTTCCCATGGCAGATCGCCTGCATCCTCTCCCTGTGTCACATGAATCTGTTCGTCCGACACTTCATAATGAAGCTTTCCAGCGAGCACGGTGTTGGTTTTCAATACCGCCTTCGCACGAAACCACAACGAAACCGGAATATAAAACAGGAAAAGAAAACCTACCACAATATAGAGAATGGTATAAGGAAGTTCTGCCTCTCCAAAAGTAATGCCTGCCATCACAAATCCCAGTATTCCGAGAATCACGGATATCCATCCCTGAATTCCCGTATAAGTCTGATATATATTAAAACGATACAGGTCTTTTGGCTGTAACTGCACGTCGAATTCTACCTTGTCCAGTTTTTGTTCTTTCACTGCTTCACTCATTTTACTTACTCCTGACTACTGTGAATAATTCGGATTTGTTTTATATTATAACAGTTCCAGCGGAAAAAGAAAACCCCTGCAAAACAAAACAGGGGTTCTAAAGATTATCGGTTTTTTGCTCCCTTTAAGATTGGTGACAGTGGCTTATAAATCAACATGCAGAAGGCAACGGCAATCAGTCCCTTTGCAATCGTAAACGGAAGATTAAACACCACAAGGCTCTGGAAGATGGACTTCATGGAAGGAAGAATCGCCTGATATGCACCCAGGATTGCTTCCTTCGGCATCACCTGATAATAAGCCGGATAAACAACAAACCAATTGGATGCAATACTGAATACACCCATAACAATGGCTCCGAGCACTCCGCCTGCCAGCGCACCCATTTTTGTCTTTTTATATTTGTAAATACTTCCTGCGATGATGACGAAAGCACTTCCCAGAAGGAAATTGGACAATTCTCCCACAAACATGCTGTTGGAAAATGCCATATGCAACAGATTCTTCACCAGGCAAATCAGGACTCCGCATACCGGTCCGAATGCAAAGCTGCCAAGCAACGCCGGAATATCCGAAAAATCAAATTTGATAAACGGCGGCATAATCGGCAGGGAAATTTCAAAATACTGCAGAATAAATGAAACTGCTGCCAGCATAGCCGTTACCGTGAGATAACGCACTCTGCCTCTCGTATCCTGTGGTGCCTCAGTTGTCGTTGTTACTGTTTTTGTTTGATTGCTCATGATAAACTCTCTCCTTTTCTATGCGGAATTCCATGAGATAATAATGCGCGCCAAAAACCCCGACTGTAATCTTACAATCGGGGTTCATTCACACAAATACCGGTCTGCCATCCTCGGCAAACACCTTTTTTCTTCTCTCATCCAGACTATACTGTCGGTACCGGAATTTCACCGGTTCAGCCACTCTCGCAGCTCACGGACTATACCGTCGGTCGGGAATTCACAGATACTTCTGTGGCACCCTGCCCCGAAGAATTCCTATTTATTTTGTACTACTACATTGTATGCATATCGTTTATATCTGTCAAGAGAAAATTGACAGATATTACATTACCGGTTTCTCATAAAGTTCTTAAGTCCAGACAGGTTCAGTTGTCCGTCCTCCTGCTTTCTTCGACCGCCACCATTCCTGCCGCCGGTTCCATGATTTCCTTTTCCTCCGGAATGAACGGATGATTTTCTCACCTGATTGGTTCCGGTTTTCATGGACAACTGGATTCGTTCCTTCTTCTCATCCACAGAAAGCACCTTGACATCTACAATGTCTCCGACACTTACCGCTTCGAGCGGATGCTTAATAAAATGGTCGCATATCTCCGAGATATGCACAAGACCGTCCTGATGCACTCCGATATCCACAAACACTCCAAAATCAATGACATTGCGGACGGTTCCTTTCAGAACCATGCCCGGCTTTAAATCTTTGATTTCCAGCACATCGCTTCGAAGAATCGGCTTTGGCATATCCTCTCGCGGATCTCTCGCCGGCTTTTCCAGCTCCATGACAATGTCTCTCAGAGTTAACTCGCCCACGCCAAGCTCTTCGGACAGCTTCTTGTAATCGCTGATCTTTTTGGAGATTCCCACAACGTTTCGGTTGCTGACATCCTCCAGTGTATAACCAAGGCGTGTAAGAAGTTCTTTGGTAACTTCATAGGATTCCGGATGAACTGCGGTTGCGTCCAACGGATTCTTGCCACCTGATATCCGCATAAATCCGGCACACTGTTCATATGCCTTCGGTCCAAGCTTTGCCACCTTGAGAAGCTGGGAACGGGAAATAAACGTTCCGTTTTCCTCACGATAAGCCACAATATTTTTGGCAATCGCCTTACTAATTCCCGATATATATTCCAAAAGGGATGCAGACGCGGTGTTCAGATCTACTCCGACACGGTTCACGCAGTCCTCCACCACGCCGCTCAATGCCTCGCTGAGCTTCTTCTGATTCATGTCATGCTGATACTGCCCAACACCGATGGACTTCGGCTCAATCTTGACAAGCTCCGCCAGCGGATCCTGAAGACGCCGTGCCATGGATGTCGCGCTTCTCTGTCCCACATCAAAATTCGGAAACTCCTCGGTTGCCAGCTTACTTGCCGAATATACGGAAGCTCCCGCCTCGTTTACAATGATATACTGTACCGGAACCGGAATCTCCTTTAAGAGCTGCACGATTACCTGCTCCGACTCGCGGGATGCCGTTCCGTTTCCAAGGGAAATCAGGGTAACATGATACTTCTCTATCAGTTTCTTTAATACTACTTTGGATTCCTCCACCTTGTTCTGCGGTGCCGTCGGATAAATCACCGTGGTATCCAGCACTTTTCCCGTCTCATCCACAACCGCAAGCTTACAGCCGGTACGAAAAGCCGGATCCCAGCCCAGCACAACCTGTCCTGCAATAGGCGGCTGCATGAGAAGCTGCTCCAGATTTTTTCCAAACACCCGGATTGCACCATCCTCTGCTTTCTCCGACAAATCGTTTCGAATCTCCCTTTCAATCGCCGGTGCAATCAGACGCTCATAAGCATCCTCGTTGACTTCCCGCAAAAGTTCCGCGGTCTCCCCCTGCGGTTCTGCAATCATCTTCTTGTCCAGATAACGAAGAATATCTTCCTCCGGTGCCTCAATCTTCACGACAAGAAACTTTTCTTTCTCACCACGATTGATTGCCAGTACACGATGTCCGGCAACTTTGGACAATGGCTCATGATAATCATAATACATCTCATATACGGACTCTGCTTCTGCATCCTTAGCCGTAGCAATAAGCTGTCCTTTCTTCATGGTAATCTCACGGATATATGTACGGTAATCTGCCTGATCGGACACAAATTCGGCTATGATGTCCTTTGCCCCGGCAATTGCTTCCTCTACGGTTTTGACTTCTTTTTCCTCGTCTATATATTTTCCTGCCTCTTCCGCAATCGGTATCTCCAATTTCTGATTCATGATGATGACAGCAAGAGGCTCCAGTCCCTTCTCCTTCGCAATCATCGCACGCGTGCGGCGCTTTGGCCGGTACGGGCGGTAGAGATCATCCACTGCCACCTGTGTCTCTGCTGCAAGAATCTGTGCTTTCAGTTCCTCCGTGAGCTTTCCCTGCTCCTCAATCGTTGCCAGAACCGTCTGCTTTTTTTCTTCCAGATTGCGCAGATAATTCAGTCTCTCGTACAGGTTACGAAGCACTTCATCACTCAGGGCTCCGGTTGCTTCCTTTCTGTATCGCGCGATAAACGGTATCGTACATCCTTCATCAATCAGTTTCACTGCTGCTTCAGCCTGTCCCTTACGGATTCCAAGCTCTTGGGCAATTTTTTCATTGATATCCATAAATATCCCTTTCTTAGAGTAATTTTTTTCTTCCCCTATTATAATAGAAGTGCTAAAATAAAATCAATGCGTTTATCCCGAATTATTCAAATTTATTCTCGGAGGAAATCTTTTATGGATATGCAAAGACAGCCTTACAATTTTAACACCGGTTCCGAGCGCATGGAAATGCTTTCCCTGCTTCTTGCTTCGGTTGCCATGATAAGCTGCACCTGCCTGTATCTGTCCATTCCCTGCGGAGCACTTGCCATCATTTTTGCATCCCTGTCCCGCGGCGGCAGAATGCATTACGGCACCAAGGCACAGATTGCACTGATTCTCGGCAGTCTCGCGCTTGCTTTTACCGCACTGCTTTATACGATATCCATCGTTTATGTCATATACCGTTTCGGCAGCCTTGAGGCATATATGAATTACTATTCCAATATGGATTACAATGAACTGCTGCAGGAGCTTATGACAACAACGCAGTTCCCGTAATTGCAAGAACAAGATTTTTTACAAGACAATTGATAACAACGATTGCAAGCGCAATCCACATATAAAGATCCCGGTAATGCATCGGTCTGCACTTTCCGTGCGACAGACGGCTGAGTGTCTGGGTGAGCATAAACCAGCCCCCAACGGCAACGGTATATACAACAATCGGATGATAATACAGGGAAGTGATCACCTGACCATGAAGGAGCGCAATTACGGCGCGGGTACCACCGCAGCCCGGACAGTAATATCCGGTGATAGCATGCAGGATACATGGTGGAAACTGAAGCTTAAGTACTCCGGTTTTCCACGCAATCGTACCTGCCAGTGCCAAAAGGACTGCACACCATCCTATCGCATAAAAAAATTTGTCCAGTGTATTGTCTGTTTTTAACGGATTATATTTCATCATGATCAATCTCTTTCATTGCAAATATGAGAACAGTATAATATGATTATTACTGTGTGTCAAAAACACTTATTATCTAAGGAGTACAAAAATGAATCTACCTTGCAAAGAATTAAAAAGAATCGCACGCACTAACTTAAGCGGGCATTTTTCCACTCCGATGGGAGTCTATCTGATTGCGGGACTTGTTCCCTTATTGGTTGAACTCCCATTTTCCATGCTGCAAAAAGAACAGCAGCCTCTGCCTATGACCATCATGTTCTATATTGCCGACTTTTTAATCGTGCTGCTCTCCTATGTACTGTCAGCAGGTGTCTGTCGTACCCATCTTGCCATAGCAAGAAAACAGACCGGCAGGCTTAAAATGGTGTTCTTCGGTTTTCAGAACCGTCCGGACCGCTATATTCTCGCAGGACTTTTTCTGGCACTTCTCTGTGTCGCCGGTATTCTTCCTGCGGCGCTTGGCATCCTGTATCTTTACAAAAAAGGTGCCTGCGTAGAAACCGTCACTGTGCTGGTTATCCTGTCGGTGATCAGCCTGCTTGTAACTGCCCTCCTGCAGCTTTCCTATTCACTGCTTCTGTTCTGCATTACCGATCACGAAGAGCAGCGTATCCCGGAAGCAATCCGAAGCTGCAGGCAGCTTATGAAAGGGCACAGAGGACGGCTTCTCTATCTTTATCTGAGTTTTATCGGTTTACAGCTTCTTGGAATTATTTCTTTCGGAATCGGTTCCCTGTGGGTAGAGCCTTACCGTTCACAAACTCTTGCAAATTTCTACCTGAATATAAAGGGAGAAATGATAAATACTTTGTAACTAAGGAGGATTTTTCTAATGAACCAACAAAAAGACATTATTAAGGATGCCCGGGTACTCGGCGTACCCAAGATGCTCCTGCTGGGACTCCAACACATGTTTGCCATGTTTGGAGCCACAATTCTTGTTCCCATTCTGGTAAACAGTTATTTTAACAGCAAAGGACAGGTGCTTTCCGTGCAGGTCACCCTGTTTTGCGCCGGACTCGGAACCTTGTTTTTCCATGTCTGCTCAAAATTTAAAGTGCCGGCATTTCTCGGCTCTTCTTTCGCTTTTCTGGGCGGCTTTTCAAGTATCGCCAGCCTGGACAAAGGTATTTTTGAAAGTATGCCGGACTCGGAAAAACTGCAATACGCCTGCGGCGGTATTCTCATCGCCGGACTGCTTTATCTGGTTCTTGCCCTGATTATTAAGCTGGTGGGTGTCAGCCGCGTCATGCGTTTTCTGCCTCCGGTGGTCACCGGACCGATTATTATCTGCATCGGCTTAAGTCTCGCACCTTCCGCCGTGGCAAACGCTTCCACCAACTGGCTGATTGCGCTGGTGGCGCTGGCGGTGATTGTCATCTTCAATATCTGGGGAAAAGGCATGTTCAAGATTATTCCGATTCTCTTGGGCGTTGTGATTGCCTATGTATTCGCCGTGTGCCTGAATGGTCTTGGCTTCACGAATCCGGACGGCTCTGCCATCCTTGATTTCTCAGCCGTGGCTTCCGCTTCATGGGTTGGACTGCCACCGTTTCAGCTTCCGAAATTCAATCTGACCTCGATTCTGATTATGGCACCTATTGCCATTGCAACCATGATGGAGCATATCGGCGATATGTCTGCCATCTCCGCTTCCGTAGGTGAAAATTTCCTTGCAGATCCGGGACTGCACCGCACCCTGATCGGTGATGGTATTGCGACTTCCCTCTCCGCTTTGATTGGCGGTCCTGCCAACACTACCTACGGCGAGAATACCGGTGTGCTGGAACTCTCCCGTGTACACGATCCGAAGGTAATCCGCCTTGCAGCCTGCTATGCCATCGTTTTAAGTTTTATTCCAAAGGTGGCAGAGATTATCGGCTCCATGCCGGCTTCCATTATCGGCGGTGTCAGTTTCATCCTTTACGGAATGATTTCCGCAATCGGCGTCCGCAATGTGGTGGAAAATCATGTTGACTTTACCAAATCACGAAATCTGATTATCGCAGGTGTCATTCTGGTATCCGGACTCGGTTTCACCAACGGACTTACCTTCACCATAGCCGGAACTTCCATTACACTTACCTCCCTTGCCATTGCCGCAATCGCAGGTATTCTGTTAAATGCAATCCTTCCGGGAAATGATTATCACTTCGGCGATAATCCGGATGCGGATTCTTCCAGAGGTGTGGATTTACGTCCGAGAGAGCTGGAAAAGGAATTGAAGAATCAGAATTAATCCCACGAAAAAGAGAGTGCGCCGCACTCTCTTTTTTATGCTAATAAAACAGCCCCTTTTTCTCGATTTCCCGATTTATAAATCCACCGACAAAAAGCACATACATACAACCGTAAAGCCAGACCATAATAAGTGCAATAGTTGTCATGGTTCCATAAAAAGAAGAATATCTTGTATATTTATCCACATACACCGAAAACAGTCCCGAAAAAATCAACCAACCAGCTGTCGCCAGTGCCGCTCCCGGAATCTGCTGTTTCACCCGTTGCTTTCGGTTTGGCAATACCACAAACAAAAGCAGAAAGAATCCAAACAGAATCGGAATACAGATTATCATTCGAAAATGTACTACTTCTTCCAAAAACGGAAGCAATTGAAAAAGCTGCGCCAGAAGTCTCTTTCCAAACACCATGATCGCCAGCAGGGATAGCAGAAGAAACGCAAATACAATACTGTACAACATGGAATACAGGTACCGCTTCACCATGTTTCTGGTTTCCTTCACATGGTACATCGCATTCATGCCCCGTTCCAGGGACACAAAAGCCTTGGAGCTCATAAAGACCGCAACGACAACAGTTGCCGTAATCTTGCCTCCGCTGATTCCCTCGTAGATTTCCCCGGTAAAATACTCCAGCGTCTCATGGAAGGAAGATGGAACAATGGTCATAACCCAGTCCATAAATTCCTGCTCCGTAAGCGGCGTCAGATTTAAAAGTGAGAAGAAGAACATCAGAAACGGAAAAAAGGACAGTATCAGAAAAAAAGCTGCCTGTCCTGAATATACCGAAATATCCGCACTTGTAAAATCCTGCGAAATATCCTTAATATCTGATTTATTGAGATCTTTTACCCTTTTCACCAACACTACCCTTTCATTTTTTCTATAATTTGTAACTGTTCAGTACCTTCACAGTTACAAGGTCAAAATCCATTTAAGATTGCCTTCGGCAATGGGATTTTGCCCATTCAATCATGTTCTTACGGTCTCAGCAGCAAGTGCTTCGCCCTGCTCTAAAGCATTTCAAGAATTTCATTTATGATTCTTGCAGCCACTTCCGCTTTGCTCATCATCGGAAGCTCCTTGCAGCCATCCTTTGTAATCAGTGTTACCACATTGGTATCTGTGCCAAATCCCGCACCCTGAACCTTCAGATTATTGGCAACAATCATATCGGCCTTCTTTTTTTCCAGCTTCGCCCTTGAATTCTCAAGCATATGCTCCGTCTCCATGGAAAAACCGCACAAAAACTGTCCCTTTTTCTTATGTGCGCCAAGATAAGCCAGAATATCTTCGGTGCGCTCCATCTCAACAGATAAATCGCCCTCCTGCTTCTTCACCTTTTCCTCTGAGGTATGCGCCGGTCGGTAATCTGCAACCGCAGCCGCTTTTATGATGATATCCTGTTTTTCATAACATCCGCGAACTGCTTCCGCCATATCCGCTGCGGAAACAACCGGCACCGTCTTTACAAACATCGGCGGCTCAATCGTAACCGGACCTGTCACAAGTGTCACCTCTGCTCCTCTCCTTGCACAATTCTTGGCAAGGGCATAACCCATCTTTCCGGTGGAATGATTCGTCATATAGCGAACCGGATCAATTTTCTCCTGCGTAGGTCCCGCTGTAATCAGCACCTTTTTTCCAAGCATATCCTTTTCGCAGGCAATCTCCTGCAGGATATAGGAAAGCAGAGTCTCCGGCTCCGGCATCTTACCGGCTCCCGTATCTCCGCAGGCCAGATAGCCGGTCGCCGGGGCAATCACTTCAAATCCGTATTTCTTCAATTTTTCTATGTTATCCTGTACAATCGGATTTTCATACATGTTCGTGTTCATCGCCGGAGCAACCAGCTTCGGACATTTGCAGGCAAGAACCGTCGTGGTCAGCATATCATCCGCAATGCCGTTTGCCATCTTGCCGATTACATTGGCCGATGCCGGAGCAATCAGAACGATATCTGCCTGTTTTGCCACGGAAACATGCTCTACATTATATTGGAAATTTCTGTCAAAAGTATCCACCAGACATTTATTTCCTGTCAGTGTCTCAAAGGTAATCGGGTTGATAAAATTGGTCGCATTTTCTGTCATAAGCACAGTCACGTCCGCATGCAGCTTCTTAAGTGCACTTGCAAGATTTGCAATCTTATAGGCTGCAATGCTTCCGGTCACAGCTAACACAACATGTTTTTCTCTTAACATAGTCTTCTCATTCCTATCTTTATATATTACTACAATACCTGCAGCCGCATGCACGCTGCTAATTTTTTCCTGTTTTGACAGGCTTCACTTTATTCAGTACAACACCAACTGCCATCACGATAATTGCCGCTACAATCGCCTCAATGACGCCGTTGAAACTGATGACTCCTCCAATGGTTCCAATCACTGCTGCCGGATCAATGGAAAGTGCTTTGGCATATGCCTCCTTATACAATGCAAGGATGGAGCCCATGACCAGAATCGTATTCACCATCGCCCCGGTAACACCTGCATAGATAAAGGCCGATGCCGCCACTTCTTTTTTGATTGTGAACAGCTCCAATAATACAAAAACCAATACTCCAACAATGAGACTGATGGCCACGACAACTGCTGTTGAAAGCGGATGCTCTGCAAATACCTTTATCAGGAATGCGCGCGATCCGATAAAAAGAAACAGGCCAATCAGCAGATTTAATATGGTTAACCAAAGTTTTTTGTTTCCGGATGTTACGGCTTTGCGAACACCGATATATACAAAATACGGCACAACTCCCACCAGAATTCTCGGCACGAAACAGATAAATGCACTCTTAAAGACGCCGCTTGTTCCGACCATGCCGGCGGCAAGTACCGGTGAAAATACAAATGCTGACAGAGATGTCGGCATCAGGGTATTCTTAATAAAACTGGTAAGTCCAAAGACGAATCCGAGGAAGGCTCCCTTCTTCGGTCCACAGAATAATGCTCCCAGAATAACCGGGATATGTATGATGGTTGCGTTAATGACAACCAGTGGGATATACCCTAACGGGGTAAATGCCATAATGACTATAATGGCAGAAAACAGAGCGGTAAGAACCAGCTCTTTTGTGTTACTATTGCGCATTGCTTTCCTCCTATTCCGAGGTAAAAGTCTCTTTTTGATCTTTTCCTCTTTTCTATTGCAACTGCAAATATTGTAGTATAGGGCTGATTGGTTCTCAACGAGTAACCATCAGCCCTATTAGTTTACACCTGAATATATTTATGGTCAAGTTCCTTATTTACTTTTCATACATGCTCACGGTAATGCTTCCGTCCTCATTCTTCTCGGCAACTGCAATCCAGGTCTGCTTCTTCTCTGTCTGTTCGCTTTCCGATACGGTCTCCGACTTCTGCACGGATATTCCATCCACAAACTGCCAGTCATAAAAGTACAATATGCCTTCCAGCTCCGAACCATCCTCTTCTTTGATATGGTACGGAAGCTCGTATGCACCGGATTTCTTCTTCGTCACTTTCTCCGGCGAAATCACCTGTGCGGCTCCCTCAATGTCATCTTTCCATGCGCCGCTTTGCATGTATTCAACTGCTTCCTCCGTCAGAGAAAGCTCGGCATCATCCGTAGTTTCTGTTTCCATTCCCAGTTTCTTCAGATATTCCTGTGCTTTCCGGGAATCTGCCTTAGCTGCATCCAACGGCAGATCAAACAAAAGATTGATGCCCTCATAATCTTCATTTACCGTGATTGCGCCCGTTTTTTCATCATAATCAAACATCCCGGAGTTAATAAATCCGTCTGTCACGCCCAGATGCAGTTTATGATCGGCAAACCACTGCACACTGTCGCACTCCACAATCCGGTACTGTACTCCATCAATCACATCCCAGGTACAACCGCCGTTCATGGATGCGGCATTATACTGCCACGGCTTATATCCATCAATCAGAGGCGTTACAAAAAAGTCCTCTTCCTCCGACATCGGTTTTCCGTCTGTTCTCTCAATGGCAACCACCGCATAAGTCTTATCCTTTGTCACATCATCTGCCAGTTCTCCCTGCAACGCCTTTCCTCCTGTCACGCCCAGAAAAGTCACCTGATATTCTCCGCAGGATTTCGTCCGGTTCACTTCAATGGCATCCTCACCGGAAAAAGCACTCGCCAGCTTTTCATATCCCATTTCATCTGCCACCTTACTGCTGCTCAAATACCGTGTTGCCGCTCCGACGCTCACCGTCAACGCCAGTACACAGGCTGCTCCTGCCACGGCTACCGTCCATCTTTTACTATGTTTCATGTTCTGTTTCTCCTTCCACTGTGCAAGAACCTTCCTCTGCAAGCCTGCATCCGGTTCCACTTTCTGTGTCAGGGCACTTTTCATCATATCGTCAAAATCACGTTTCCAATCCATAATTTTCTTCCTCCAAACGAGATTTCAGTATTGCTCTTGCCTTATAAAGTCTGCTTTTTACTGTGCCCTTTGGAATATGCATCGCTGCAGCAATCTCCTCGAGCGAAAGTTCTCTTGAATAATACAGATACACCGGTATCCGGTACTTTTCCGGAAGCTCCTCCGTCAGTTTCCTCACCAGGTCAACGCTTTCTTTCCGGATTATCCTCTCCTCCGGAGAGTGCCCTGTATCTGACGGATACACTTCCTCAAGCTGCTCCTCGAGCGCTGTCTGTGGACAGATACGTCCCCGCCTTGCCAGCTTTCGACGTCTGTTCTTCCACAGACCTATCACAATTCCCAGCAGGTAACTCTTCGGATTGCCTGATGCATCTATCTTTTTATGCCGTTCCAATGCTGCCAGCATGGTCTCCTGATACAGCTCTTCTGCGTCTTCCTTGTTTCTCACAAGCTGCAGGCAGAAAGAATATACGTCCGTTCCCATGCTAAGCACCAATTCTTCAAATGCCTCGCGTGTCATATTTCCTCCGTGGGATTTCAAAAAGCTTTTTGTTCCTACACCTTTATATTGTCATATATACAGAACCGGTTCAATTACAATCCACAAAAAAAGACCGTACTCCTTACATTTTTCTTTCCAAACGTAAGAGTACGGTCTTTTTACTTTCTTACAACGTGCTTCCGAAATCCGACACAATCGCCTGACCGGTGATTGCCCGTGACTCATCGGATGCAAGGAATAACAGAATATTCGCCACATCCTCCGGCATACACGGCTGCACTTTCAAATCCCCATGCTTTGCCATCTGTCCAAACATATCTGCATCCATATTGTCTGCATTCATACCGGATACCATCGGCGTCACAACCGTTCCCGGACATACCGCATTACACCGGATGCCCTTTCCTGCAAAGCGCAGTGCCGTATGACGGGTAATTCCAACGATTGCCGCTTTTGACGCCACATAAGCCGCTCCCCCGCAGCCCATCACACCGGCAACCGATGCCACATTGACAATGGAACCACCGCCCGCTTCTTCCATCTTTGAAGTAGCTGCACGCATACAGTACATGGTTCCCTTGGTATTAATATCAAGGATACGGTCCATGTCCGCATCTTCCACCCGGTCAATCGGCTTTAAGCCTTCCTCCAGCACTCCGGCATTGTTCACAAGAATGTCCAGCTTTCCATAGGTCTCGATTGCCTGTTTTACAACATTATTCGCATCCTCCGGTTTGGAAATATCCGCAACCACCGGCAGTACTTCTCCACCTGCCTCACGAATCTTTGCAGCAACTTCTTCAAGCTGCGGCTTTCTTCGTGCACTGATGATAACCTTTGCTCCCTCCTTTGCAAAAAGGAGTGCCGTGGCAGCGCCCACACCTGAATTGCCGCCTGTAATAATTGCTACTTTGTCCTGTAATCTTCCCATAATGCCCCTCCTGTTAAAATATAAGAACACCCGCCGCAAAATATGCGGCGGATGCCCAAATTCATGTCTGAAAATTTTATTTGCCCATCTCAGCCTTTAATGCCTCTGTGAGCTGTGGAACGATCTTATTCAGATCTCCAACAATACCGTAATCTGCTACGTCGAAAATCGGAGCATCTTCATCCTTGTTGATGGCGATGATCAGATCTGACTCTTCCATACCGGCTACATGCTGGATTGCTCCGGAGATACCGATTGCAAAGTAAATCTGAGGACGAACGGTCTTACCGGTCTGTCCTACCTGATAATCCTGTGCTAACCAGCCATTCTCAACAACGGCACGGGAGCAGCTCACCATTCCACCGAATACATCAGCGAGATCCTTGAGCATTGCAAAATTCTCTTTGCTTCCAACTCCACGACCACCGGATACCAGAACCTTAGCATCCATAATGTTCTCTACGTTGCCGACTGCCTTTACGACATTCATAATCTCAACGTAACGGTTGTTCTCCTCAAGCGGAGCAGCATACTCGATAACCTCTGCCTTGCGACCTGCCTCCTTCGGAAGCTTCTGCATAACACCAGGACGAACAGTTGCCATCTGCGGACGGTTATCCGGACAAGCAATTGTTGCGATGGTGTTACCACCGAATGCCGGACGAGTCATAAGAAGCTGATTGTGCTTCTGCTCATTTTCCTTACCCGGTACTGGCTGAAGTGGGAAATCACCAATCTCAAGCTTTGTACAGTCAGCGGTAAGTCCTGTTGCAACTCTTGCAGATACGGTAGGACCAAGGTCACGTCCGATTGCAGTTGCACCAACTAACATAATCTCTGGCTTGTACTCATTGATAACAGCGGTCAGAGCCTGTGCATACGGCTCTGTACGATAAGTCTCAAGCAACGGATTATCAACAACGATAACCTTGTCTGCTCCATACTCACCTAATTCATCTGCCAGTCCCTTGACATTAGATCCCAGAAGAACTGCTGTTACATCTGTGCCTAAATCACTTGCCAATTCTTTTGCTTTTCCGATTAACTCAAATGCAATTGAGCTAAGCTTATTATCTACCTGCTGTGCGTAAATAAATACGCCCTTATATTCTTCTAAACCCATTTTATTCCTCCATATATGGCTCTACTTTGTACCAGTTCACTCGCGCCATTCGCAAAGCCGCATCCCTGATGCTTTCCCGTTGCTCCGCAACTAACTTTGCTCATAGACGGGCGCTCCCTCTGTCCATTTCGCTCCAAACAAATTCTTGTGCAAGCACAAATTTGTTTATAGCTCATGGACATGTGAACTGAAAAACTAGATGATGTGCTTCTCTTTGAATTTACCGATCAGATAGTTTACAGACTCTGCCGGATCAAGGTTTACTTTTTCTCCTGCACCCTTCGGTACCTTATCGGAAGCCTTTGCGATCTTAGTCGGAGATCCCTTAAGTCCAAGGTTGGAATCATCTACATCCTTAAGATCTGCTCTGCCCCATACGGTAATCTCCTTATCGCATGCCTCGAAGATTCCGCCCGGAGTCATATATCTTGGCTCATTCAACTCAGAAAGTGCTGTAACCAGACAAGGCATCTTAGCCTTAAGCTCATGATATCTGTCCTCATACTGACGCTTTACGATTACAGAATCTCCCTCAACCTTGATATCCTCTGCATAAGAGATAACCGGAAGTCCAAGATGCTCGGCGATCTGCGGTCCAACCTGTGCGGTATCACCGTCGATAGCCTGACGTCCTGTAATAATCAAATCATAATCCAGGTTACGAAGTGCTCCTGCGATTGTAGTGGAAGTAGCCCATGTATCGGCTCCACCCAGTACTCTGTCTGTTACAAGAACTGCTTCGTCTGCGCCCATAGCCATAGCCTCACGAAGTACGGCATCAGCCTTTGGAAGTCCCATTGTAAGAACGGTAACCTTTGCGCCTGTCTCATCTTTAATTCTAAGTGCTGCCTCAAGACCAGCCTTATCATCTGGGTTCATGATAGCAAGCATTGCTGCTCTGTCAAGTGTTCCATCCGGGTTAAATTTAACGCCGCCCTTTGTATCAGGAACCTGTTTAATACATACTACGATATTCATGTATGATCAATCTCCTTTTCTTCCTAATTTTCCTTTGCTCATCTGCGACTACTTCAATAATGCGCCAGAGATAACCATACGCTGAACTTCTGAAGTTCCCTCGTAGATCTCTGTAATCTTAGCGTCACGCATCATACGCTCTACATCGTACTCACGGATGTATCCGTATCCACCGAATAACTGAACAACCTCAGTCGTAACAGCCATAGCAGTCTCTGCTGCGAACAGCTTAGCCTTTGCTGCTTCTACGGAATATACCTTCTGAGTCTCCTTAGCCTTTGCAGCCTTGTAAACCAGAAGCTGTGCTGCTTCAATTCTTGCAGCCATATCAGCAATCTTGAACTGTGTATTCTGCTGCTGAGCGATAGAACGACCGAACTGCTTTCTCTCCTTAGTGTATTCGATACAACGATCTAATGCACCCTCTGCAATACCAAGTGCCTGAGCAGCGATACCAATACGTCCGCCGTCCAGTGTATGCATAGCGATTGGGAATCCCTTTCCTTCCGGTCCGAGTAATGCATCCTTCGGAATTCTGCAATCCTCGAAAATCAGCTCGTAAGTAGAAGAACCACGGATACCCATCTTCTTCTCCTTTGTTCCGAATGAGAATCCAGGAGCTCCCTTATCTACGATAAATGCGGAGAAGTTCTTCTTCTTTCTTCCTCTCTTATCCTCAGTAATACTTGTGATTGCAATAACGATGTAAACATCTGCAACCTTACCGTTGGTAATGAAGCACTTGGATCCGTTAAGAACCCACTCATCTCCATCCAGAACGGCCTTTGTCTGTGCACCCTGTGCGTCTGTACCTGCACCCGGCTCAGTCAGAGCAAATGCACCAAGCTTCTCGCCCTTTGCAAGCGGAACAACGTATTTCTGCTTCTGCTCCTCTGTACCATATGTCATAATCGGATCAATACAAAGAGAGGTATGAGCAGATACAATAACACCTGTTGTACCACAAACCTTGGACAACTCCTCAACACACATTACATATGTAAGAGGATCGCATCCCTGTCCGCCATACTCCTTCGGAACCGGAATACCCATAAATCCGTATTTTGCCATCTTCTTAACTGTCTCGGCAGGGAACTGCTCTGTCTCGTCTGTCTCCTGTGCGAGAGGTTTTACTTCTGTCTCTGCAAAATCTCTGAAGAGACCGCGAGCCATCTCATGTTTCTTGTCTAAAGTAAAATCCATGATTTTAACACTCCTTCTATTTTCATTATATATTTCAGAAAAGCCCGATAACTACCGGGCTTTTCTGTTTGTTACTACTGTGCGTCTACTGGTGTCTTTGTGCGGTCAGCATTGTAGATATAGAATCCCTTTCCACTCTTAACACCAAGATTGCCTCCACGAACCATCTTTCTAAGTAATGGACATGCGCGGTATTTGCTGTCACCTGTCTCATTGTAAAGAACATCCATGATAGCAAGGCAGATATCAAGACCGATAAAGTCTCCCAGCTCAAGCGGTCCCATCGGATGATTTGCACCGAGCTTCATAGCTGCATCAATACCTGCGATATCAGAAACACCTTCCATCTTGATGAAAGCAGCTTCGTTAATCATTGGGATTAAGATACGGTTAACAACAAATCCTGCTGCTTCATTAACCTGTACCGGAGTCTTTCCGATTTCTTCGGAAATCTGCTTGATTTTATCAACAGTCTCAGTTGTTGTGTTTGCACCGGCAATTACCTCAACCAGCTTCATACGGTCTGCCGGATTGAAGAAATGCATACCGATTGTTGCATGCTCAATGCCGTTTCCAATCTCTGTAATAGAGAGAGAAGAAGTATTGGAAGCAAGAATACACTCAGGCTTAACAATCTTGTCCAGCTCTGAGAATGTCTTCTTCTTAACATCCATATCCTCAAATGCAGCCTCAACGATCAGGTCGCAATCTGCACAAAGGTCTTCCTTCAGTCCAGGAGTGATGCTTGCAAGAATGCCGTCAACCTTCTCCTGTGTCATCTTTCCTTTTTCAACAAGTCTTGCATATCCTTTTGCAATCTTGTCCTTTCCGCCTTCAGCCCACTCCTGCTTAATATCGCAGAGTGCAACTTCATATCCGTCTATCTGTGCAAATGCTTTTGCGATGCCCTGTCCCATTGTTCCAGCGCCGATAACACCAACCTTCATTAATCAGTTCCTCCTAAATATAAATTATAATTTTATAATAACCTGGCAAAGATATGTAGAAATTAATACTTCTCAACGATTGTTGAGCAACCCATTCCACCACCGATACACAGAGTAGCAAGACCGCGGTTAGAGCCTCTCTTCTGCATCTCGTGTAACAGTGTAACAAGGATACGGCATCCTGATGCTCCAACCGGATGTCCCAGTGCAATTGCTCCACCGTTTACATTTACCTTAGACATATCGAACTTTAAGTCTCTTGCAACTGCGATAGACTGAGCAGCAAATGCCTCATTTGCCTCAATCAGATCCATATCGTCGATAGAAAGACCTGTCTTAGCCAGTACCTTCTTTGTAGAAGCAACCGGGCCAACACCCATGATCTCAGGCTCAACTCCGCCAAGTGCTCCGGCTACCCATGTTGCCATAGGAGTAACTCCAAGCTCTTTTGCCTTCTCTTCGCTCATAACAACAACTGCTGCCGCACCATCGTTGATACCGGATGCGTTACCTGCTGTAACAAGTCCGCCTTCCTTACCTGAGCAGCACTTTAACTTGGAAAGTGACTCAGCCGTTGTTCCGGCACGAGGTCCCTCATCCTTTGTGAAATCAACGATTTCCTTCTTAACCTTAACCGGTACAGGAACGATCTCGTCATCAAACTTACCTGCTGCGATTGCTGCCTCGCACTTCTGCTGGCTGTTTGCAGAGAACTCATCCAGTTCTTCTCTTGTGATACCATACTTATCACATACATTCTCTGCTGTAATCATCATATGATAATGATTGAAAGCGTCTGTCAATGCATCATTAACCATGGTATCAATGATTGTTGCATTGTTCATACGATATCCGAAACGAGCCTTTGTCATAGCATAAGGTGCCATGGACATGTTCTCCATACCACCGGCAACAACGATGTCAGCCTCTCCTGCCATAATCATGGTAGCTGCATCATTGACACACTTAAGACCGGATCCGCATACAACGTTGATTGTAATTGCCGGAACCTCAATCGGTAAACCAGCCTTGATAGATGCCTGACGGGCAACGTTCTGTCCCTGAGCTGCCTGAATAACGCAACCCATCTTAACCTCGTCAACCAGCTCCGGCTTAACACCGGCTCTGTTTAAAGCCTCCTTAATTACAATTGCTCCTAAATCTGCTGCCGGAGTATTGCTTAATGCTCCACCCATCTTGCCGATTGCAGTACGGCAAGCACCTGCTAATACAACTTTCTTTGCCATCTCACGTTCTCCTTTTAAATCAAACTTGCGTCTTGCGACGCTGTTAATTTTTTAACAATGTCTATATTATCACATTTCGCCAATAAAATCAATCTATTTTCGAATCCATTCCCTAAAAATATCGTACCTTTGTGAAAAAACGATAAAGACTTCATGAAGAATTTGTACACCTGTAACGAATTCTTGTGAGATTGCATAATCCGCAAATATATGGTATAGTTATACCATTATTAAAGACTGATCGAGTGGGCAATCATTTTCAAGGAGGTTTTTACTTATGATATTTGTAAAGTCAGATGATTTAAAGCCGGGTATGCGGCTGGCCAAGCCAATCTACAACAAAAGCGGTGTACTTCTCTACGACCGCAATTCATCGCTGACAGAGCCGGCCATTATCAGTGTCCGGAATTTCGGCCTGATCGGTGTATATATTCTGGAGCCGGCAGAGCCGCTTCCACCTCTCAGCAAAGAAGATATGGAATTTGAACAGCTTAAGACCATCTATATGTTCCAGTTGCGTGACTGTGTCGGACTCATTTTAAAAGGACAGTCTCCGGAACCTCTTGCGGATTTGATGAACGATATTATGCGCCATTACGGTTCCTTAAACCACCGTGTTAATTTTAATCAGAATCTCCGAAGCGGTGAAGACTTTATATACAAGCATGCTCTGAGTACCGCCATCCTTGTAACCATGATGGCTTCCCGCCTGAAATTTTCCGCGGAGAAAAAGCAGACTCTTGTATCTGCCGCTCTTCTTTATGACATTGGCTATCAGGACGTTCCTCTGAATATCATCGAAAAGGGAACCGACCTCTCCAAAGAAGATCAGGCAGTTATCCAGAATGCTCTGGAGCACGGTCTGGAAAAGCTCACCCCATTCCGTAACGATTTTGAATTTTTCCCGCGTGCCCTTGCCCTGATGCACGCCTATGTATACATGGATCATCCGGAGAAGCTTTCCATGAAACCAGATGAAGAGCTCCTCAATATGGCTGCCATCCTGCGCATCGCAGAGCAGTTTGACCAGCTCACCGCTATGAACATCGGACACGAACCGGTCTCCGAGCTTGCCGCGATTCGTCATCTCCTTGACAATCCGAAGCAGTTCCAGCCGTGGCTGATATCGGTACTGGGCGAATGCATTCACATTGTTCCGCATGCCGCAAGTGTGGATCTTTCCTCCGGTGACAAGGGTGTCGTTCTTGTGGAAAATACCCGTGACTTTATGAAGCCGGTAGTTCTCCGTCTTCGCGATAACAAGATTTTGGATCTGAGTCAGAAAGATGTGGCCGCAGAGGTTCAGGTAATCGATATTATGAAGACAATGGATAACCGCATCGTTGTGGATGAAGAGACCATCAAGCAGTTTGTTCCGGACGAAAAGCTCAATGAGCTGACCAAAAAATTCCGGAACGCTCTGAGCAAATACGAACAAAAACAAGCATAAAAGCTTATCAAAAAGACCTGCCGGGAAATCAACCGGCAGGTCTTTTTTTATACGTTTTTCACAGTTGCTATGTCAACCGGAGTAAGAATTCCGTTCGCCGTCTCAAGGGAACGAGCAAGTGCATTTGCCGTATCCATTGCCGTGATACAGTACACGCCCGTCTCAATGGCATTCCGTCGAATCAAAAATCCATCTCTGGTCTTATCTCCATTTCCCTGTGTCGGAGTATCAATCACAAGGTCAATCTTATGTCCAAGAATCAGATCCATCACATTTGGAGACTCCTGCGATATCTTATTGACACGCAGTGCATTTACGCCGTGCTCCTGAAGGTACTTTGCGGTACTTCTGGTGGCATAAATCTTATAACCCAGCGCCTCAAAACGCTTAGCCACGCCCACTGCTTCCGGTTTATCCGCATCCTTGACCGTCATAATCATCTGCTTATATTTCGGAAGCTGGACTCCGGCACCAAGGAATGCCTTATACAATGCCTCGTTAAAGGTCTTGGCGATTCCCAGACACTCACCGGTTGACTTCATCTCCGGTCCGAGACTGATTTCTGCCCCACGAAGCTTTTCAAAGGAGAATACCGGCATCTTGATGGCTATATAATCTGCTGCCGGTGCAAGTCCCGGCTCATAGCCCAGTCCGCGGATTGTATTTCCGATTATCACCTTTGTTGCCAGATCTACAATCGGAATTCCCGTCACCTTACTGATATAAGGAACTGTTCTGGAAGAACGCGGATTTACCTCGATGACATACACTTCCTCATTCATGGCAATAAACTGGCTATTGATCAGTCCAACCACATGCAGTGCCTGTGCCAGACGCTTTGTATACTCTACAATCGTATCCTTTACCTTATCGCTGATTGTCGGAGCCGGGTAAACCGATATACTGTCTCCCGAATGCACACCGGTACGCTCGATATGTTCCATGATACCCGGTATCAGGATATCCGTTCCGTCACATACCGCATCCACTTCGATTTCCTTACCCTGCAGATACTTATCTACAAGAATCGGATGATCCTGTGCAATCCGGTTGATAATTCCGATAAATTCCTCGATCTCTTCATCATTGAAGGCAATCTTCATTCCCTGTCCGCCAAGCACGTAGGATGGACGTACAAGCACCGGATATCCGAGGCGGTTTGCCACCTCTTTTGCCTCCTCTGCAGTATATACCGTACCGCCTGCGGCTCTTGGAATACCTGTTTTCTCAAGGATTTCATCAAACAGCTCTCTGTCCTCGGCCGCATCCACGTCCTCGGCCTTTGTACCAAGAATCGGCACTCCCATCTTCATCAATGCTTCCGTCAGCTTAATCGCAGTCTGTCCGCCAAACTGAACCACTGCACCGTCCGGCTTCTCAATATGGACAATGCTCTCCACATCCTCGGCTGTCAACGGCTCAAAATAAAGCTTGTCCGCAATGTCAAAATCTGTGGACACTGTCTCCGGGTTATTGTTGACAATTACCGTCTCCCAGCCTTCTCTTGCGAAAGCCCAGGTACAATGTACCGAACAGAAGTCAAACTCTATACCCTGTCCGATACGAATCGGTCCTGAACCGAGAACCAGCACCTTTTTCTGCGGATGTGTCTCAGCCGCCTCGTTCTCGCTTCCATATACACTGTAATAATACGGTGTCTCCGCTGCAAACTCTGCTGCACAGGTATCTACCATCTTATACGCGGCAACAATACCGTTTGCATAGCGCATTTCCTTAATCTCATCTTCACTTTTGCCTGTCAGTCTTGCAATCACATTATCCGGGAACTCAATACGCTTTGCTTCCTCCAAAAGCTCTACGGTAAGTTCCTCTGTGGACAGACGCTTCTCCATCTCAACAAGAATCGCAATCTTATCAATAAACCATGGATCTATTTTGGTAATTTCATTAATATGCCCGTAGGTAACACCACGGCGCAATGCCTCTGCAATCACCCAGATTCTGCGGTCATCCACCACATGAAGCTGCTGCTCCAGCTCCTCATCCGTCAGTTCCGAGAAGTCATAGGACTGCAGACAATCCACATGCTGCTCCAGGGAACGGATTGCCTTCATCAGGGCACCTTCGAAATTATCACAGATACTCATAACCTCACCGGTGGCCTTCATCTGTGTACTCAGTGTACGCTTTGCCGTGAGGAATTTATCAAACGGCAGTCTCGGGATTTTAACAACACAGTAATCCAGCATCGGCTCAAAGCTGGCATAGGTCTTC
Source organism: Lachnospiraceae bacterium (assembly GCA_029227035.1). Lineage (GTDB taxonomy): Bacteria > Bacillota > Clostridia > Lachnospirales > Lachnospiraceae > Roseburia. The sequence goes on along the minus strand of JAQXZD010000015.1, from coordinate 6,373 downwards.
TGCGTAATTGCATTCTTAATCTCATCCAGTGTATATCCCAGTGCAATCTTGGCTGTCACCTTGGCGATCGGATATCCGGTTGCCTTGGATGCCAGAGCAGAAGATCTGGACACACGCGGATTTACCTCGATAACACAATATTCAAAAGACTCCGGATTCAAAGCATACTGTACATTACATCCTCCGGTAATCTGCAGTTCGTTGATGATATTGAGCGCAGAGCTTCGAAGCATCTGGTATTCCTTGTCCCCAAGCGTCTGTGACGGTGCCACAACAATGGAATCTCCCGTATGTACACCAACCGGATCGATATTCTCCATGTTGCAGACGGTAATGCAGTTTCCGTTGGCATCCCGCATCACCTCATACTCGACTTCCTTCCAGCCTGCAATACAACGCTCTACCAGCACTTCTCCCACACGGCTCAGACGAAGTCCGTTGCTTAAGATATCAATCAGCTCCTGCTCGTTGTGGGCGATTCCTCCGCCGCTTCCGCCCAGTGTAAACGCCGGACGAAGTACAACCGGATATCCAATGGTATTGGTAAACTTAATACCGTCCTCCACCGTATTAACCACCTGTGAAGCGGCACACGGCTCTCCGATTTTCTCCATGGTATCTTTAAATGCCTGTCTGTCCTCTGCCTTAAAAATCGTCTCGGCAGTGGTACCGATCAGCTTTACTCCATGCTCTTCCAGAAATCCGGATTCCGCAAGCTCCATTCCAAGATTGAGTCCTGCCTGTCCTCCCAGAGTCGGCAGAATACTGTCCGGTTTTTCCTTTAAAATAATCTCTTCCAGAACCGGAAGTGTCAGCGGCTCAATATATACCTGATCCGCAATCTGCTTATCCGTCATAATGGTTGCCGGATTGGAATTCACAAGGCATACTTCAATGCCTTCTTCCTTAAGGGAACGACATGCCTGTGTTCCGGCATAGTCAAACTCTGCTGCCTGCCCGATTACGATTGGGCCGGAACCGATTACTAATACTTTCTTGATGTCCTGATTCTTTGGCATTATTTATTCCCTCCCATCATTTCAATAAAACGATCAAACAGATATGCAGAATCCTGCGGTCCCGGACACGCTTCCGGATGGAACTGTACCGTAAAAATATTCTTACCGGTATAGGCAAGTCCCTCATTGGTTCCGTCATTGACGTTCACAAATGCAGGTGTTGCAATCTTCGGATCCAGTGTATCTGTATCTACCACATAACCATGGTTCTGGGAAGATATGTATACCCGTCCTGTCTTCAGATCCTTAACCGGATGATTTCCACCCCTGTGACCATACTTCATCTTATGCGTATCCGCACCGGTGGCCAGCGCCATAAGCTGATGTCCCAGACAGATAGCAAAAATCGGCACATCACTAGCATACAGTTTCTTAATTTCCTCGATGATATCGGTACATTCCTTCGGATCTCCAGGTCCGTTACTCAACATAATTCCGTCCGGATTGGTCTGAAGAATCTCCTCTGCTGTTGTATGTGCAGGATAAATCGTAACCTCACAGCCTCTCTGATTCAGAGACTTTGCGATATTATTCTTGGCTCCGAGATCCAGAAGCGCAACCTTTTTCCCATTTCCGCGCAGAACCTTCTTCTCTTTACAGGTAACAATATCTACCACATTGCCGGTGGTATACTCCTTTAACCGCGGAAGAATATCCTTTAAACGATAATTCTCATTCGTCGTAATCATTCCGTTCATGGTTCCCTTTTCACGCAGAATTTTCGTCAGCGCACGCGTGTCAATCCCCGCTACTCCCGGGATATCATGCTTCTGCAGAAAATCCTGGATACTTCCCTGACACCGGAAATTACTTGCGGTACGGGAAAGTTCCCTTACGATATATCCATCCGGCCAAGGGCGCTCCGATTCCATATCCGGTGTGATTCCATAATTTCCGATTAACGGATAAGTCATCACAACTGCCTGTCCTGCATAAGATGGATCTGTAAGTACTTCCAAATATCCGGTCATCGATGTGTTAAATACGATTTCACTGATAACCTCCCGTGTCGAACCGATACTCTGTCCTTCGAATACGGTTCCGTCTTCTAGTATCAAAAAAGCTTTCATTCTGTATCCTGCCTTTCCGTAGTGATTTCCTGCATCTTGGCAAAAAAAAAGAGAGAATCTCTTTTTGTCCGTCTGCTTAAATTGTAAAAAGTTTATCATAACACGGCACTTTTTTCAACTGTTTTGCCTGAAAAAAGTGCAATGCTTTGATAAAAATCATTGGAAATAATAAATCATAAATCCGATTGCCAGCGCCGCGCAGGCTGCCAGTCCCCCCAGCGACGTTCCCAGCATCCATCCGGCAGGTATCTTTTTCTTCTCATAAACCACCGGACAAAGCGCCTTTGCCTGCATCGCCATAAAAGGTGCATTCATCGGCTGTTCCATCTGTTTGAAGCCATTCTTTGCAAAATAAGAAGCGGTCCAGACCGGCATTGCATTCAACGTAACCTTCTTATGTCCGAGCTGCTGTCCGGCATACTGTCTCATCACTTTCAGCAATACCTTACCACAGTTTCTGCGTTGAAACAGGGGCAGCACATAGAGCATGGTAATATGTCCCTCCGGCTGCATTGCGGACATGGCAACCATCTGCTGCTGCTCAAAAGCTCCCCAGAGCTGCAGTTGTCCACAATCGTTCATTTCCAGAAGTTTTTCCGGTTTTGCATAATCCACGAAAAAACGCACCGACGCATCATCTGCAAAACTGCTGCGCAGGCAGTACTGAAATACGCCATTGGCAATCTCTGCTGCTTTGGGAATCTCTTCCCTGTTTAATAACCTGATTTCCATACTATTCTTCTCCTTCTGTCAGCCGGTCTTTCAGACCGCTGTATCTCTTTAACTGGGAATTATTCTGTATCATTTCATTAAATGTTATATCATTTCCTACTATCGTAACACATTTTTTCGCCCTTGTAACCGCCGTATACAATAAATTTCGGTTCATCAGCATCTGCGGTCCGTTCAAAAGCGGAATCACAACTGCCGGATATTCCGAACCCTGGGACTTATGTATGGTGATTGCATAGGCAAGCTCCAATTCATCCAGAAGCTTGTAAGAATACTCTACCATACGCCCCTCATCAAAGGAAACCGTCATCGTCTCCGCGAAATCATTAATCTCCTCTATCGTTCCCATATCTCCGTTAAAAATTCCGGTACCTCTGTCAATACACAGACCGTATTTGCTGCGAATCTCCCACTCCAGTTGATAATTATTCTTGATCTGCATCACTTTATCACCTTCGCGGAAAACCGTCCCTCCGTGCTCTTTTTCCCGCTTTTTTTCATCCGCCGGATTCAGATACATCTGCAGAATTTTGTTCAGTCTCTCCACCCCCAGAAGGCCTTTTCGCATAGGGGTAAGCACCTGGATATCGTAGGTGTCCGCATTTACAAATTTGGGCAGCTTCTGCATGACAAGCTGTAACGTAACATTGATAATCTTATCCGCTTCATACCTTTTCAGAAAGAAGAAATCCATGCTCTTGTTATCCAGTGTGACCGGTTCTCCCCGGTTAATCTTATGTGCATTCACGATGATATCACTGGTACTTGCCTGCCGGAAAATTTTTGTCAGCTTAACCGTGTGAAACAGCCCGGAATCGATAATATCCTTCAGCACGCTTCCCGCACCCACACTCGGCAACTGATTGACATCCCCCACGAGTATCAGTCTGGTTCCCGGAAGAATGGCTTTTAAAAGCGCATTCATCAGTGTAATATCCACCATCGACATCTCATCTATAATGATCAAATTTGTCTCCAGCGGATTATCCTCATTTCGCTCAAACCCGGCACTGCCCTCCATACCGCCGTTTAACTCCAGCATACGATGTATGGTTCTCGCCTCATAACCGGTTGTCTCGCTCATGCGCTTTGCAGCCCTGCCGGTCGGCGCCGCCAGCATAATGTCATCCCCGACAGCCTCAAAATAACGAATGATGGCATTAATTGTTGTAGTCTTTCCGGTACCCGGTCCTCCGGTAATCACCAGCACACCGTTGCGGACAGCTTCTTTTACCGCTTCTATCTGATGCTCATCCAAGGTCATATCCGTCTGCTTTTCAATGGTGCGGATATGCGCTTCTATCTCAATATCCGGCACATCAAAATCTGCGTCAAGCTGTTTGAGTCTCGTTGCCGTATTTGCTTCCATATAAAAGTAAGTGGTCGCATATACCTGTGTCGTATCCTCTGCCTGTCGCATCACGATTTTCCGGTCCATGGCAAGGTTCATATAATGCTTTTCAATATGCTCCGAATCCACCCCAAGCAGTCTTACAGCCCGCTTCGTCAGCTCTTCCACCGGCAGATAGGTATGTCCTTCTCCTGCCGCCTGCTGAAGCACATACTGAATTCCACTCCGGATGCGGAAATCCGAATCCGTCCGGATTCCCGCACGCGACGCAATTTCATCCGCTGTCCGAAATCCGACTCCTTCCACATCCTCCGCCATACGGTATGGATTTTCCTTAAGAATTCCATAGATTTCCTGTCCGTAGGTCTGGTAGATTTTTACTGCAAGCGTCACACTGATTCCGTATTGTTGCAGAAAAATCATCGCCTGGCGCAGATCTCTCTTTTCATTTACCTGATCGGCAATCTCCATGGCTTTTCTGTCGCTGATGCCTTTGACTTCCGCAAGTCTTTCCGGCTCTTCCTCAATGATGCAAAAGGTCTGATCCTTGAAGCGCCTGACAATCCTTGCCGCCAGTGCAATTCCGATTCCTTTGATGGCACCGGAGCCCAGATAACGCTCAATTGCCGCCTCATCCTCCGGCGCTTTCTCCTCAAAGCTTTTGACGGAAAACTGCCTTCCATAAGTGGGATGATCCGTAAATTCCCCATGGGCTTCCATATTCTCGCCTTCCGCAATATCCGAAAAAGTGCCCACACAGGTCAATTCTTCGCCATCACAGACTAACACAAAAACGGTATATCCATTGTCACCGTTGCGATATATAATATGATCCACATATCCGCAGACGGTATCTGATTGCTTCTCCAAAGCTGTCCTTTCACCTCTTTCCCATGATTGAAAAAAGAATGTGCATAGCACATTCTTTTTATTATAATCCTATGTTCGGATTCAGATTTCGTCTCATCTGTTCATACAGTTGCTGCGTGCAATTGTCACCAACCTGATCCACGACCTCATCAGCCACTTCCTCAATTACCTTGTCCATGAAGACTCCCTTATACTGGGAAACGGTTGAGTTCTCATCATCCTCAGATGTAAAAGTGTCTTTCATCTGTTTGATAACCTGTTCCACATAATAGGATTCAAATTCTTTGATGACTCCCTTTAACTCTTCCTCTGAAGCATCCTGTGAGATTCCGTTCAGGGAATTCTGTAAAGAATTGGCTGCCGCCGTACTCGCATCCGTCTGTGCTGTATTATATGTCGAACTAATTGCTGAAATATCCATATCTGCACCTCTATTCTATATAGAATCTGTTATCTCTTCAGGTTATTTGCGGTATCCAGCATGGAATCCGCTGTGGTAATAGCCTTTGAATTCAACTCATAGGCTCTCTGTGCAATAATCATATTTACCATCTCATCTGCCACCTGAACATTGGAGCCTTCCAGATACTTCTGATGTATTTTACTCAGGGAAACACCTGCTGTTGCGCCCTCCAGCATCGGATTTCCTGATGCCGGTGTTGCCATCAGTTTGCTGGATGAAAGCTTTTCCAGTCCTGCCGGATTGTTAAACTGATAAATTCCGAATGACTGATTGAGCTGAATGACATTGCCTGTCTCCACATCTTTGTATCCAATGTTGCCATCCTGTGAAAATACCATATTTCCGGACATTACTCCATCCGGCACAACAATCTCATTGCCTTCGTTGTCCAGTACCGGACAACCTTCACAATCTGCAAGAATCGTTCTTCCATCTGCCGTCCGGCTCCATGAGAAGTTACCGTTTCTGGTGTAATATACCTCTCCGTCCACATCACGGACAGCAAAAAATCCATCACCTTCAATTGCAAAATCCGTATCGCTCTCACTGGAAAGCAACGCACCCTGCGTGTACATGGAGGTTGTGGCTGCCACTCTGGTTCCCAATCCAACCTGCGCTCCAACCGGCTTCTGCTCACCATTTGCAGAAGTTGTCTTGGTCTGAATTGTCTGATATAAAAGGGACTTAAATTCTGTCCTCTCATTCTTAAATCCATTGGTATTTACATTTGATAAATTGTTTGCAATTGTATCAACGTTTGTCTGCTCTGCAATCATTCCGGTTGCCGCAGTGTAAAGTGCTCGCATCATAAGACTGTTCCTCCCCCGTGCTTATTAACCAACTTTTCCTACCGTGTTAACTGCACGAT
>JAQXZD010000014.1 GCA_029227035.1 Lachnospiraceae bacterium | reverse complement strand
ATATCCTTAAGACTCAGCACATAGGAATCCGACAGATACTCCCTGCGCTTCTCATCCAGCACCGAATACGCAAGTCTGCAAGGCTGTGCACAGCGGCCGCGGTTTCCGCTTCTTCCGCCCAGCATACTGCTGAACAGGCATTGTCCGGAATAGCTGTAACATAAAGCTCCGTGCACAAATGCCTCCAGTTCGATTCCCGTCTCCTCATGGATTGCCCGCATCTCTTCCAAAGAGACCTCCCGTGCCATCACAATCCGTTCCGCTCCCAGCGACTGTAACAGTCTTGCCCCCTCAATACCGGTTACGGTCATCTGCGTACTGGTATGAACCGGAAGGTCCGGGAAATGCTTCCGGATATAGGAAAGCACACCAAGATCCTGCACCAGCACCGCATCCAGTCCCCGCTCATAAAAAGGCAGCAGATAATCATACAGCCTGTCCATCTCGGAATTCTTTAAAAGCGTATTCACGGTCAGATAGACTTTTTTATTACGCAGATGTGCATAATCGATCGCGGTAAGCAGCTCCTCATCAGTAAAATTATTCGCATATGCGCGGGCACCAAAGGCTTCACCGCCCACATACACGGCATCCGCTCCTGCGGCAATCACTGCTTTAAAGATCTCAAAGGAGCCTGCCGGAGCAAGAAGCTCAAATTTATTCTCATTTTTATCCTTCATATCCATTTTCAATCTCATGCTCCCTATTATACTATACTTTCAGGCAGACATCACCCTATAACATCCTTAAGTTTTTATTAAAAAAGACAGCCGGTGGCTGTCTTAATCATCGTTTTCTGTCCGTTTTTGTCGAAACATTGGAAGTTTTTTCAGGTTCATACGGCTTTCCGTCCAAAAGCTTGTCCTCCAGCGCCGCCTCCAGCCTTGCTTTATTCAAAAGCAGCTCCTTATTCTCAGCCTCCAGATTCTTCTTGGATTCTTCCGCACTCTCCGTCTTAATCTGATTGGAGATTAAGTCATGCTTCAAATCATAAATTTCCTTATCTTTATTCTCAATGTCGCGCTCAAGCTTCTCCACCTGCGCCTTTGCCTTAAAATAATCATCTGCAATGTTAAGCTGAAGCAGTGTCTGCTTCATATTTGGCGCAATATGCTTATATTCATCAATCTCTTCAAACTCACTGATTTTATTATTGATGTAAGCAGCTACTTTCTGCAGATATTCCTCTCCCTCATAACCGCTTAAGGTATATACTTTTCCATCTATAATCACTTCTGCGCTCGTCTTTGCTGACATATCGTGTCCTCCAGTCTCACAACCACTATATTTGGTATTATAGTATTCTGTTGTCTGAAAAGCAACCGTTTCTTAGGATAAATTCGAATCATTGCATCGCTCTCCCGAAATGTTCATAGGCAAAAGCGGTGGCGACACGCCCCTTCGGAGTGCGGTTGATAAAGTTGTTCATGACAAGATACGGTTCATAGACATCCTCAATGGTGCCGGAGTCTTCTCCGATCGATGCCGCAAGCGTATCCAGTCCCACCGGTCCTCCGTCAAACTTATCAATAATCGTAAGAATGATGTTTCTGTCATTCTGATCCAGTCCCAGCTTGTCCACTTCCAACAGATCCAGGGCAAATGATGCCACTTCATAAGTAATTTTGCCGTCATATTTTACCTCCGCAAAATCCCTCACCCTCTTAAGAAGACGGTTTGCAAGGCGTGGCGTTCCCCTGGAACGACGAGCAAGCTCATAAGCTCCTTTTTCATCAATTTCCACATTTAACACGCTGGCAGACTGCTCCACAATTTTCTTCAGCTCATCCACCTGATAATACTCCATATGGCTGACTACTCCGAAACGGTCTCTAAGCGGCGCGGAAAGCATCCCGGCACGAGTCGTTGCCCCCACCAGTGTAAACTTCGGCAGGTTGATGCGAATGGAACGGGCAGATTCTCCCTTTCCAACCATAATGTCAATGGCATAATCTTCCATTGCCGGATACAAGACCTCCTCCACCTGTCTGTTCAGCCGGTGTATCTCATCCACAAAAAGAATGTCTCCCTCCGCAAGATTGTTCAGGATGGCTGCCATCTCTCCCGGCTTTGCGATTGCCGGTCCGCTTGTCACCTTCAGATGCGTTCCCATCTCATTGGCAATAATTCCGGCAAGGGTTGTCTTGCCCAGTCCCGGCGGTCCGTAAAACAGTACATGATCCAAAGATTCCCCGCGGGCCTTTGCCGCTTCAATATAGATTTTCATGTTGTCTTTAATCTTTTGCTGTCCGACATAATCCTCCAGTCTCTGCGGACGGAGGGAAGTCTCAATTTTTAAATCTTCCTCCTGAAGCTGGGTGGAAATCACTCTCTTTTCCATACTCTAACCATCATCCCTTATATCAAGTGTTTTAACGCTGCCTTTAAAACCGACTCCACATCCATATCCTCGGAAATCTCAACCGCAGACACGGCTTTCAGACTCTCCGTGGACGAATAGCCAAGCGCCGTCAACGCCAGAACCGCATCATTCTTAACCTGACTGCCCGCTGTCTCCTTCTCCTGCATATGCTCCGTCTTCTTCTCAAAAGCATCTTCGAGGGACAGCTTGTCCTTAAGCTCCAGAATCACCCTCTGTGCCGTTTTATTGCCAATCCCCGGAGCCTTGGCGATTGCCTTTGCATCTCCCGACAGAACCGCAAACCGCAAATCATCCGCATCCAATACCGAAAGGATGGCAATTCCCGCCTTCGGTCCGATTCCGCTGACTGACAAAAGCAGCTTAAACAGCTCTAAATCATCCCTTGTGAGAAACCCATACAGAATCATCGCATCTTCACGCAGATACAGATAAGTATATACCTTGATCTCCTCTCCCACGGCCGGCAGATAAGAAAATGTCTGTCCCGTGATAAAGACCTGATAACCGATGCCACCTGTCTCAATCACAATGAAATCCGGATACACTTCTGCAAGTTCTCCTTTTATGTATGCATACATATTGCTTCTCCTTTGCCAAACATTCTTGTCTTATTATAACACATCCCTCGCATCATGCAAACAAATGTTCTATTTTTTAAACAGGCCCGAAAGACGCACTATCATCTCCTGTGATAACAATCCGATCAAAAAACCGGTAATCAGTCCCGCCAGAAGAAGCACCGGAATGTAATACATAATATGAAAACTGTTGACAATTACCGCCGCCAGCAGAATCTGCCCGATATTGTGGGAGATTCCGCCTGCAACACTGACGGAAATGCAACTGAACTTATCCGTCTTTTTCAGCAAAAGCATAACAAGAAAGCTGAGTATGCCGCCGGCCGCCGAATATGCCACACTGAACAGATTTCCAAATAAAAGGCCTGACAAAGCAATACGGAGCATTGACAGCAAAAATGCTTCTCCGGTTCCAATCAGATATAAGGCAAGAATCACGACAATATTCGTCAGCCCCAGTTTAATCCCGGGAATCCCGAACTGAAACGGAATCAGTGTTTCAATATAACTGCAAATCAATGCAATGGCAAGGAATACGCCAAGATATGCAGTCTTTTTTCCCCATTCCATATACTGCCTCCTTATCGACCGAAACCTTTACTGAGCCATAGCGTCAAATCCGTCTTCCGCCGAATCCGTAACCGTAACCACAATCCTGTTGGGCAGACAGACAATATTCTCATTTTCCGCTGAGATTGCCTTCTGATGAACACACAGTTTATCCGGACAGTCCGCCTCCGTCATGGAGGCCTTACCGTCCTCAATCATAAGAACATTAGTGACTTTTCCCTCTTCATCCGTAATCTCAATCCTCTGATCCTGTGAAAGAGAATAGGTTCCATACACTTCTCCGTCTCTGGTTACCGTAACACTGCTTCCGCCCGGTCCCTGCAACATCCGGAATGCGAAAAAGACAAGTACACAGACCACTGCCAGAATCCCGATAAAAATCCGGTCATTTTTTCCAAAACGTCTACGCATCTGCGACTACTTCTCCCAGATAATAAAAGCCTTTGCACTCATTCAGCCGAACCTGATACAGCTTTCCGATCATATCCTCTGTCCCCGGAAAATGTACCACGGAATTATTGGATAAACGTCCGGTAATCAGGGAAGCATCCTGCTCGTTTAATTCCTCCGCAAGCACTTCCACGGTCTGATGCTCCAGAAGCTTTGCTTTCTTTTCACTGATTTCCTTTACCTCTTTTAACAGGACATCAAATCTTCTCTTCACCGTCTGTTCATCCACCTGATTTTCCATTGCGGCAGCAGGCGTTCCGGTTCTCTTGGAATAGATAAAAGTAAAGGCACTGTCATACTGTACCTGCTTTACCACATCCAGCGTCTCTGCAAAATCTTCCTCCGTCTCTCCCGGGAAACCAACGATAATGTCCGTTGTGATGGCAATATCCGGAATTGCCTCACGCAGCTTACGCACAATCTCAAGATACTGCTCCTTCGTGTAATGACGGTTCATAATCTCAAGAAGCCTGGTGCTTCCGGACTGCAGTGGCAAATGCATATGCTTGCATACCTTATCGCATTCTTTCATTGCAAGAATCAGATCGTCCGACAAATCCTTCGGATGGGATGTCATAAAACGAATCCTCTTCAGACCTTCTATTTTATTCACTTCCCTTAAAAGATTGGCAAAGGTAACCGGATTCTCCAAATTCTTTCCGTAAGAATTCACATTCTGTCCCAACAGCATAACCTCCGTCACGCCATCCGCAACAAGTCCTTCAATCTCACGGATAATATCCTCCGGCTCGCGGCTTCTCTCCCTTCCGCGCACATAGGGAACAATGCAGTAGCTGCAGAAATTGTTGCATCCGAACATGATATTGACGCCGGATTTAAAGGAATACTTCCGTCTGCTCGGCAAATCCTCCACGATCTTATCCGTATCCTTCCAGATATCCACAATCATGGAGTCGGATTCCATCGCCCTGCATAAAAGCTCCGCAAATTTATAAATGTTATGCGTTCCGAAAATCAGGTTAACAAACCGGTAGGACTTGCGGATCTTCTCCACAACCTCCTGTTCCTGCATCATGCATCCGCAGAGCGCAATCATCATCTGCGGATTCTTTTTCTTATAGTTCGACAGATATCCCAGACGTCCGTATACCTTATTGTTTGCGTTTTCACGAACGGTACAGGTATTATAAATGACAAAATCCGCATGTTCGTCCTCTGTATCCTCATAACCGATATCCGTAAGGATTCCGATCAATTTTTCCGAATCCCTTGCATTCATCTGACAGCCGAATGTCTTCACACAGCAGGTCAGTTTGCGCCCTGCCTGTTCTTCGCGCTCTTTGACATACTTTTTTGCCTTCTCAATATATTCATACTGCAGCTTTGTTTCTTCTAAATCTCTCATAATCTCCCTGATCCTGTCTTGTTTTATGGACGCACCTGACCGCTTCCGTAAATGATATATTTGTAACTGGTCAGTGCTTCAAGCCCCATCGGGCCCCTTGCATGCAGCTTCTGGGTGCTGATTCCGATTTCCGCACCGAAGCCGAATTCATTGCCATCGGAAAACCGTGTGGATGCATTGACATAGACGCATGCGGAATCCACTTCATCCAGGAATTTCTGCGCCACATCATAATCCTTTGTCACGATGGCATCCGAATGTGAAGTGTTGTATTTATTGATATGGGCAATGGCTTCATCCACATTATCCACAATCTTCACAGACATAATGTAATCCAGATATTCCGTGCCCCAGTCTTCTTCCACAGCCTCCTTGACAAGCGGCTTGTCTGCACCGAGGCACTCCAGCGCATAACTGTCTCCGCGCAGCTCAACCTCATTCTCTTTTAAGACTTCATACAGCTTTGGCAGAAATTCCTTTGCGATTTTTCTATGTACCACAATGGATTCACAGGCATTGCAGACACCAATCCTCTGTGTCTTGGCATTCTTTATGATGGCAAGTGCCATATCAAAATCAGCAGATTCATCCACATAAACATGACAGTTGCCGGTTCCCGTCTCGATAACCGGAATCGTTGCATTGTTCACCACGCTCTGAATCAGTCCTTTTCCGCCTCTTGGAATCAGCAGATCCACATACTGCTTCATCTTCATAAAGGCATTCGTTGTCTCCCTGTCCGTGCTTTCAATCAGACTCAGTGCTCCTGTCGGGATATCCATCTCCCGTAACGCCTCCTGCATGACACTGACGATTGCAATGTTGGAGTGAATGGCATCGCTTCCTCCCTTTAAGATGGCACAATTGCCGGACTTAAAGCATAAACCGAATGCATCCGATGTCACATTCGGGCGGGCTTCAAATATAATTCCGATTACACCGATTGGAACCCTTCTTTTTCCGATAATCAGTCCGTTTGGTCTCTTCTTCATGGACAGAACCTCTCCAATCGGATCATTCAATCCCGCAATCTGACGAAGTCCGTCCGCCATCCCAAGAAGGCGCTCATGGTTCAGTGTCAGTCTGTCCAAAAGTCCCTGTGGCATATGATTTGCCTTACCGTTCTCCACATCCTTTGCATTGGCTGCAAGAATGTCCTGCTCGTGGGCAAGCAGAGCGTCCGCTGCCTTGCACAGTGTCCGATTCTTAATCTCCGTATCCAGCATTCCAACTTTGATTCTTGCTTCATGTGCCTGTCTGCACATCTCTTCCAAATGAATACCCATCTCTCTTTTCTCCTGTTCTATCCTATTTTGTTCTGCATCTGATTCTTTCTGTCTCTGTCACAATCTCTTCCATAGGACAGTCGTTTTGCTCGGGGACAAACTCTGCAAGCTGCTTGGAAAAACACACCCCGACAGTATAGAGATTCGTATGCTTCTCCAGATACCTGTCATAATATCCTGCCCCGTATCCGATTCGGTTTCCCTCTCTGGAAAATACCACTCCGGGAAGCAGCATCACAGCCTCTTCCTCTCTGTTATATTTCTGCAGCTCATAGGTTCCCACTGCCGGTTCCATAACGGAAAAAGCCCCCTTTTCGAGTTGCTTTCTGTCCGTAATCCGATAAAATTCCATCTCTTTTCCCATGGTCCTGGGGAAAAAAAGCGCCTTTCCCGCCTTCCATGCCTCGTCACAAAACAGGCTCAAATCCACTTCACTTTTGATTGCATCATATACAAGGATGCTGCGACTTTTGTACCACTCTGCTTCCCACAGCCTCTCTGCAATCTGCCTGCTGGCTTTTTTGCGTATCTCCGGCAGAATCTCATCTCGTTTTTGTCTGTAAATTTTACGAAGTTCTTGTTTTGTTTCCATATTTCTGTCCCAGATTTTCTACTTTTCCATCTGCGTCTACCATATCAATGCGGTTTAACTGACTGCGAAGATTGGCTTTCACAGATGCAACATACTCCTTGCGAAGCAGATCCTGTTCCTTCTTTTCTTCCTCCGTCAGTCCCTCCGCCTGTGACTTTCGGTACAACTCATTGATGCGTTCGATTTTATTCTCTGTCATTATCCTATTGTCTCCATAATATAGTTTGCAAGGTTAAAGTTTGCATTCTTATCTGCGCAAAACAATGTTCCCACATAATCATCCTGAAAGATATCCTGTATAACACCGACATCCTTTCCGTTGGCAATAATCATGTCTGCCCCGGAAAGTGTTGCAATCTTTGCCGCGGTAAGCTTTGTTGTCATACCTCCGGTTCCCACATCGCTTCCTGTGGATCCCTTTGCCATCCCATAGATACTGTCATCCATATGCTCCACCTTTTTCAAAAGCTTTGCCTCCGGATTCTTATGGGGATCATCCGTGTACAATCCGTCGATATCCGACAAAAGAATCAAAAGATCCGCTCCAACCATGGATGCAACCAATGCCGACAGGGTGTCGTTATCTCCAAACTGCATCTCATAAGTGCTGACGGTGTCATTCTCATTGACTACCGGTATGATTCCAAGACGGAACAACTGCTCAAAAGTATTCCCCGCATTCTCTCTGGACACCGGATTCACCATCGTATTCTTGGTCAGAAGAATCTGTCCTGCCATCTGATTATATTCCGAAAATATCTTCTGATATACCATCATAAGTCTTGCCTGTCCAACCGCCGCACATGCCTGCTTCAGGGAAGTCTCCTCCGGCCGCTTTTCTATACTCATTGCCGCCCTGCCGACTGCTATGGCTCCGGAACTTACCAGACAGACATCAAATCCCTGATTGTGCAGATCGCCAATCTGTCTGACCAGATGCTCCATCTTAACCAGATTCAGCCTTCCCGTCTCCGGATGTGTCAGTGAGGACGAACCGATTTTAATCACTACTCTTTTATATTTTGCTTTATTGCTCATGTACTTATTCCCCTTGATTTTCTGCTGTCTTTTTATACTGTACCACATATTATGCCTTTTTTCAAAAGATATCTATTCTCCGCCCCAAATATGTTGTATAGTAAAACAAGAACAAGAAAGGAAATACCCATGAATCATACAATTTTATCTTATCATCACAAAAAAAGTCTCTGTTTCTGTCTGATTGGAGCCCTCTTGCTGGCACTCCTCACGGGATGCTCAGGAACTGAAAAGAAAGTATCCAAATCCGGATTCTATTTCGATACCATTATCACCATTACCCTTTACGGAACCACGGATGAGAAATACATCGACTCCTGCTTTGCCCTTGCCAAAGAATATGAGGATAAATTTTCCAACACCGTCGAAGACAGCGAGATATCCAAAATCAATGCTTCCGCCGGTCAGTTCGTCACGGTAAGTGATGAGACCATCGAACTTCTCACCGCAGGAATGGAATACGGCAGAATCAGTGCCGGACGCTTTGATGTGACAATCGGAAACCTGTCAAAGTTGTGGAATTTTTCGGAAATTGCAGAAAATCTGGACTCAAAAGATAATGAGACCGATGCTTCCGTAATCCCGGACAAAGCTGAAATTGAAGAAGCTCTCTCCCATGTCGATTACGAAAATATCATCATAGACAAAAATAAGGTTAAACTGACAGATCCGGATGCCAAAATCGACCTTGGCGGCATTGCCAAAGGTTATATTGCGGACCGGATGCGTGCATACCTGAACCGGGAAGGAATCACATCCGGCATTATCAACTTAGGCGGCAATGTACTGACTCTCGGGGAAAAAGCAGACGAAAAGCTCTACACCATCGGAATTCAAAAACCCTTTGCCGATACCGGTACCGCTCTGGGCGAGCTTCAGGTAAAAGATGCTTCTGTTGTCACCTCCGGTATCTACGAGCGGTATTACCGCGTAAACGGAAAACTCTATCATCATATTCTGGATACCCAAACCGGATATCCGGTTGAAAACAATCTCTATCAGGTCACCATCATCAGCGAGAAATCCATGGACGGCGATGCCTTAAGTACCACCTGCTTTGCCCTTGGGTTGGATGAAGGCATGGAACTGATTGAAAACACAAAAGGAGTCGAAGCCATCTTTGTCACCGATGACGGGAAGATTTCCTGCAGTTCCGGAATCGGCGACGATAAGAATATCCGGTTTCAAGAAAATTAAATTCCTTTTTTACAACAGTGTACCCAAATGAATTTGCATATTCTATTGCAGACACGCTCTCGCTCTGAAAGCAACGTAGCGGTACTAAATTCGTAAAAAACACTCATTAAGTACCGACGTTGCTTTACGGTCTGCAATTAGAATAGCAAAATTCATTTTTGGGTGCGCCACAATAAAAAGGATAATTTAAATTACAAAATAGCCATGGTAGACACCGATTGGTACTATCATGGCTATTTTAGAGTTACATTTTATTTTTATAATATGATCTTCTTCGGGCACTTCTCTGCGCAGATACCGCAACCAGTACATTTTTCCTGATCGATATATGCCACATTATCAATTACATGAATGGCATCCGACGGACAATTCTTCTCGCACAGATGACAGCCGATACAACCTACGGAGC
>JAQXZD010000013.1 GCA_029227035.1 Lachnospiraceae bacterium | reverse complement strand
TAAATTCCTAAAGTTTGTTCATGATGATAATGTATACTGCAAATATTATGAAGTGGTATACATACTTTTTCATACCGGTATGCGAATTTCAGAATTTTGTGGCCTTACGATTAAGGATATCGATTTGGAAAACAGGATTGTGAATATAGACCATCAGCTTCAAAGGTTATCTGATATGACCTTAGTAATCGAGCCAACAAAGACTTCTGCCGGAACGAGAAAACTTCCGATAACAGAGGATGTTGCAAAATGCTTCCAGGCCATCCTTGAAGACCGGGAGAAGCCAAAGGTAGAAAAAGTGGTGGATGGATATACCGGTTTCCTGTTCTTGGATGACAAAGGTCTGCCATTGGTGGCAATGCATTGGGAGCATCGATTCAATCATATGGTGAAGCGGTATAACGATATTTATCGGGTGCAGATGCCGAATATTACACCGCATATTTGCCGGCACACGTATTGCAGCAATATGGCGAAATCCGGAATGAACCCGAAGACGCTGCAGTACCTTATGGGGCATAGTGATATAGGGGTTACTCTTAACACTTATACGCATTTGGGCCTTGAGGATGCAGAGGATGAATTGAAACGGCTGGAAGATCTACAGAATGCCAGAAAGGAACTGGAACGGACGCAGGGGGAGAAGCCGGTGTCGCAGAAGATGTTTAAAGCAATATAAGGATAGTTAGTTTGGAGCGCTCCGGCGATGGCTGGGGCGTTTTTTGTTATGGAAATGAGAAGAAAATGACGATATAATAAATAGTATATCAGATATAGAAGAAATGGAAAATGCCCGCAGGAAATTGGAGAAAGGGCAGAAAAAGCCAGTGAGCCAGAAAATGTTTAAAGTGGTTTAGAAAAATATCAAATGCAGCCTAAGTCAGAAATGGCTTGTGCGTGTTTATGGTTGTATACAGAAGTGTCAAGATGTTGTGTGATTATGAAAGGAAGCGATCAGACATGAAAAAAATAACAATTGATAATACGGAGTATGTGGTATATGGAAATAATGAAAAAAAAGATAACTTAAAACCACATATTGAAGTTGCAGAAACAGGAATAGTTCCAGAGGGAAAACAGAGAGGATTACTTTTGTTATATTTAGAGGAAAAAGGAATAGAACCAATTCAAGGAGCAACTACATACTGGTGTATAAATAAAATATTAAAAATGGATAATTTGAAAGTTTTTGATAAAAAAATTGTAAAACAAAAAAAATCCTCGTCAAAAAAAATATATTTGCCTATTACAGCAGAAAATATAGAAGAACAGCACCGTTTAGTAGAAGAAAGTGCAAACTATGGTAAGGAAGGTTTAATAATTAGAGAGGTTTTGAATGCGTATCCAAAGCATGACGATTTAAATACAATCGCAATGAAAATTGCTGTAATAGATGTGACAAATTCTACGCATTTGTCACAGTATAAGAGTCAATTATCGTTATATGATTTGGCAAAAGTAATTTTGGATATTCCTGCTTTTGATGTTAGATTGGCAGCAGGTGATCCTGAACTTGTGAATATTATTGCTAAGAATGTAGGGGCAATCAATATGTTTTCTTTTGCTTCTAAGTATTGTACATATCACAATGTGGAGGTTTATCACAGGGATGATTATTCGATATTTGATGGAATTGTAAAAGAGTCACTACCTAACTATGTTGATGGACTGTCTAAACATAAATTAGATGTTTGGAGATCGGAATATAATTATGTAGCGTTTAATGAATGCATTGGAGAATTATTAGACGAGTATAATATTCACATCCCATTCAGGAGAAGAAAATTCGATCATTTTTTATGGTATGCCAATAGGTAGGGGGTATGAAAGTGGAAATCAAAGAAACTTCTGAAAAGCCTGAAGGATGGCCTAAGAATCGCAGGGAATGGAAATTAGATGTATTATGTGAAAGAATGGAAGAATTTAAGAATAATCCAACATATAAAAATAGAGAGATTTTAATAGCGTTAGCTAGTGAACATGATATGAACGAAACTTCTGGATATGGATTGGTTCGTATAACAGAATATGAAGTAGGGCTGATAAATTATTTGTATTTAGTCAGTCAAGCTTATCAGATTAATTCTGTTAAAGTATATTTGTATGATTTGATTTCTGAGGCAACATATATTCATAAGTGGATGGTTAATATGAATCCAGTTCTAGGAAAGGATGGAAATGAGGATCAATTTGTAGAAGTGTATAGTGGATTGGACTTACCACTTAAACTTTATTATTTGGCATATCAAAAATTTATAATAGAAAACGATGACGATTTTGCCACACAATTAATATCTGTTATTCATGAAGTAATGATAGTGGATCAAGAAGATAAATATATAGATTCAATTACACATGCATTTGTTTCTATGATGAATGATCTTAGTTATATGCGAGGAAGTAAAAAACAATCAATATGGAAGTTTTCAAGAGAGGAATTGTCACTATTATTTGAATTAGAAGCAGAATTACTTAAGAGAAATAACGAATCGCCTATAGAGCGCCCAACAAAAGGTGTGTTAATGACACAAATAAGTAATTTTATTTTGAAGTCTAGAAATGGGTACAATGAAGACTATATTTGTAAATATCTTCCGATTGAAGTGGCAAGAGAAAGTGTGAAAAATCACCAGATTTGGATGAAGAAAACTACGCTATTAAATGATGAACGTGAGCAAAGAGTTGTACCAGAATTATTTGAAGATAAATCTTGGATTACATATAAATGGGTTAGTGATATTAATTTTACAGCTACCAGAATATATTATGTTTCATCATTCAGTAAAAGTGTTAATAATTCAGATATGCAGGATGGGTATGGACAGTGCCTATATGGTTATAAGAATGATAGAATTTCTGAATTAATAGCGCCTATTGGAATATGGCATTTGAAGAAAAAGGCAGGCGTTGAAAATGATATGCCAAATGAAATAGAACGCCCGTATATAGCGCAAACTTTAGCGTTTGATGTTATTTACGATGTTGAGGAAGCAAAGCGGGAATTAACATATTTGTTTGGTGTTATTGATATGTTTAATATGAGTGACGCGGAAAAAAAGAAATTCTTAGAAGAGATAATGCAATATTGGATTTTATCGGTGAAGGATGCTAAATGGTCTGGAGAACGAGAGAGAAGATATGTGATCTTTATGTATGATGACTATGATTATAGGGAAACAGAGATTGATGATACATTTTTAAAAGTGAAAACATCAATTTTTCTTACTCCTGATTTTATCATAGGAAAAAATCCTAGCAGATATGAGATCCTTTATCAACTAAATGCAAAAAGACATGCATTATATTCAAGAGAGTATATGTTATGCAAAAATTGTTTCCTTCAGGATTACGACCAGGCTAGAAAGATGCCTGAAAAATGTCCAGTTTGCGGTTCGGACAATGTAGAACTAATTATCGAAGAAGAGTAGTAATTATTGAGTAGTTCTACTCCGTTTCTACTACGTTTGCTGTACACATCTTGCAATATTTTGCTAAGTTTTGCATTTTTTGTACAGAAATGACCGATACATAAAGAAGAATTTACACCGCGCAAATCGCTGCAAATGGCAGCAGGACAGCGCATTTTGAAAGGAGTTTTTATGAGTATACGCGTATTATTCATCTGCCACGGCAACATCTGCCGTTCCACCATGTGCGAATCCCTATTCACCCACATGGTCAAAACCCGCAACCTGTCCCACTTTTTTGAAATTGATTCCGCTGCCACCAGTCGGGAGGAGATTGGCAACACGCCTCACTACGGCACAGTCAGAAAGCTTAGGGAGGAGAACATCCCTCTGGTTCCGCATCGGGCGCGGCAGATGACAAGGAATGATTATTTATATTATGATTATCTGATAGGTATGGACAGCGAGAATATTCGTGGTATGATAAGAATTGCCGGCGGAAGCGATCCTTTTGGAAAAATATATAAACTTCTGGAATTTACAGCAGATGGAGAGAGCGCGAGAGATGTGGCAGATCCGTGGTACACAGGGGATTTTGATGAGACGTACCGGGATGTAAGAGCGGGACTGGAGGGCTTCTTTGAATATCTGGGAGAGAAAGAAGCGATGCTGAAGGAAAAAAGATAAATCTGCCGGACAACCGAAGAATGGGGAGAAAAAATGAAATATACAACGGAAAACGAATTTGAACATTTGGATTTTACAGAGACTTATGTGAAGGATATCGAGCAGGGAAATGATTATTTTCATATCTGGCTGGATAACGTGAAGATTCTGCCCGAGAACAGTTGCAACCGGGATATTCGTAAGATGCGTACCAATAACCTGATGTTTACCATTCATGATGCCGGGATTGTATCTTTGATCCGGGAGGGCATGAAGGTTTACGATGCGGATGGAAATCCGAAGTCGGATCTGCCGGAGGAAGTGATTCCGGCAGAAGAGTATGGAGAAATCCTTCCGTTGTTTCTGGAGGGATGTGCTCTGGAAATAACGAAAGAACAACGGGGAGAACGTTTTTTGTATACTTTCGCAGTGGATGCAAGTGATGAATCCACCTATGATCTTTGTATAGAGGGAAGCGGGGATTCCCAACACTGGGATAAGTTTTTAAGTCTGGATGCATAATCGGTTTTGCGGGGGAGAAATCTTATGAATACAAATTATTTTCAGTTTGAGAGAAGAGTGAATTTGGCCACGACGGTTTTCTATATTATACTCAGTGCTCTGGCGGCGGTGAAGACATTTCTGGTGCTTTTTCAGGGAACGAGGATTGGCAATTGGGCGCGGAGACTGTTGGATTTGCCGGAAGCTGAAGCAGATAGTGTGACAGGCGGTTATGAGACGCTGGCAAGGCTTGTGGGTGGCGGAATCAGTGTGATTGTGGCGGTTGCTATGATCGTGTTTGGCGTTGCATTGATTGCGGTATTGGGACTTGGTATCAGCATGATTGTATCCGGGATACGCTTTCGGAACTGCTGTATGCAGGCTGGCGGTTTTCCATACAAAAAGTTGCGTGGTTCCGCGGTCTATAAGGTGGTTATAAATTCTGTTTTCCTGTTGGGAAGCGTACTGATATTGATTACTGCACCGTCGGTTTTCATGGGCATGTGCCTGGTTTCCTGTCTGACTTTCGAGGTGCTTTTGATTATGCTGCTTGTCCGGGTGTGGAACGCGAATAAGGGAGGCTGTTATGCAGGAACGGGTAATATTCCATATTGACGTGAACTCGGCTTTCTTATCCTGGGAGGCAGTGGAACGCCTGAAAAATGGAGAGAGTACAGACTTGCGGGAGATTCCGGCTGCAGTGTGCGGAGACAGAGAAACCCGGCACGGAGTGATTCTGGCAAAGTCGATTCCTGCAAAACGGTATGGTGTGACGACGGGCGAGCCGGTGGTGGATGCACTGCGCAAATGCCCGACACTGACACTGGTATCCTCAAATCATGCGATGTATAAGGAAAAATCCCGTGCATTTATGGATATTTTAAGGCAGTATTCGGATGTGATTGAGCAGTTTAGCATTGATGAGGCATTTGTGGATATGACCGGAACAAAGCGGCTTTTCGGAGTGCCGGAAGAAGCAGCGGCGCGGATGAAGGAGCAGATTCGAAACGAGCTTGGATTTACAGTTAATGTGGGAATTTCCTCCAACAAACTGCTGGCAAAAATGGCAAGCGATTTCAAAAAACCGGATCGTGTGCATACGCTTTTTCCGGAGGAAATTGCGACAAAGATGTGGCCGCTTCCGGTGAGGGATTTGTTTTTTGTGGGAAAGGCTGCAGAGAAAAAACTTTACGGCATGGGAATCCGGACGATTGGCGATCTGGCGCAGGCAGATCCCCAAGCATTGACGCATGTCTTGAAAAAGCAGGGGGAAGTGCTGTGGCGTTATGCCAATGGTCTGGATGACTCTCCGGTGGAGACAGAGAGCCCGGATGCCAAGGGATACAGTAATTCCATCACCGTGCCTATGGACATTACGGAGTCGGGAGAGGCCAAAAAGGTTCTTTTGTCGCTTACGGAAAATGTGTGCCGCAGACTGCGGCAGGATGAGGTACGGGTAGAGACGGTGACGGTACAGATTCGGTTCAACGATCTGACCAGAGCGTCGCATCAGTGCCCGCTTCCGGCAGCGACAAATATTACGCAGGAGATTTATGACAATGTGTGCCGGCTTTTTGAGGAAATGTGGGACGGTACTCCAATCCGGCTTCTTGGAGTGTCCACGGCAAAGGTGACAAGAGAAGCACAGGGACGGCAGATGTCACTGTTTGACAGTACGGATTATGAAAAACTGGAGAAACTGGATAGTGCCATGGATTCCATTCGGAGCCGTTTTGGTGCGGGAGCCGTACAGAGGGCATCCAGTTTGCAAATGCAACAGGAAAAGAAAAAGGGAGAGAAACAGGAAAAATGATAAGTACCATGATTTTTGATTTAGACGGAACACTGATTGATACAGAAAAATATTATCACAAATGCTGGATGGAGGCAGTGGAGCATTTTGGGTATTCGATTACGCATGAACAGGCTTACGGACTCCGGTCGCTGGGAATGCCTTATTTGAGAGAATATTTTCGGGAACTGTACGGACCGGAATTTGATGTGGATACGGTGAAGGCATACTGCAGGCAGCTTACGGACAAGGCCTTTTCGGAAAATCCAATCGAATTAAAGCCGGGGGCGGAGGAATTGCTCAGGTATTTGCAGGAGAAAAAAATCCGGGCGGCAGTAGCCACGGCAACCGCTTATGAAAGAGCGGCAGGTCTGTTAAAGCGGCTGAACATATTCGATTACTTTGACCGGGTGGTATCTGCAGGAATGGTGGAGAGAGGAAAGCCGGCTCCGGATGTCTATCTGCATGCCTGCAGGGAGCTGGGGGTTGAACCGAAAGAATGTATTGCAGTGGAGGATTCACCAAACGGAGTCATGAGTGCATACCGTGCCGGTTGTCAGGTGGTGATGGTGCCGGATCAGACAGAGCCGGATGAAAAACTGCGGGAATTGTTGTACCAAAAAGTGGACTCGCTCGTGGAATTAAAGGAGTATATTTGAATTTTTGCTTGCAATCAGGGAAATAGTATGATAAAACATGTTTAGACAAAATGAGCAAATGCGTTGAAGGAGACTCCGATCATCAGACGTCGACAGGGATACAGCGTCATTGACTGAGAGCGCTGTTTGAAAGAGATGAAGCGGCACATTGTGCGCGATACCGATCAGGGATTGGGTATGTCGGGGAACACTGCCGGAGCAGGTGAGCTGAACACAAGACGGATTCTTAAGTAGGTTCATTCGTGGGCGCACGTTACGCGCATAAGAGAGGGAAGCGGTTGCTTCCAATGCGGGTGGTACCGCGGATAGAGAGTGTATAAGCACATTATTCGCCCCGGAATACAAAACAAGTATTCCGGGGTTCTTTTTATTTCCCGGAGTCAATTGAAAGGAGTAGAAAATGAGTAACATTTACAGAGACGTAACATTAGATCATGTCAGTGAAAGTGACATTGGAAAAACCATAAGGGTTGCAGGATGGGTGGAGAACATCCGAGACCATGGTGGAGTATCCTTCATCGATTTGCGGGATATGTATGCAGTGATGCAGGTGGTAATCCGCGACGGAAAGCTCTTGGAGGGTATCCGGAAGGAACAGGCATTATCCATTGAGGGACTGATTGAAAAGAGGGATGAGGATACTTATAATCCGAAGATTCCGACCGGAACCATTGAGCTGGAAGCGCAGTCCATTGATGTCCTCGGTGAGGTTTATACGCAGCTTCCGTTTGAAATCATGACGAGTAAGGAAGTTAGGGAGGATGTCCGTCTGAAATATCGTTATCTGGATTTGCGGAATCAGAAGGTAAAAGATAATATGATTTTCCGCTCAAAGGTCATTTCTTTTTTGCGTGAGAAAATGACGGACATGGGATTTTTGGAGATTCAGACACCGATTCTGTGTGCGTCTTCACCGGAAGGAGCCAGAGATTATGTGGTTCCGTCCAGAAAATTTAAGGGTAAATTCTATGCTCTGCCACAGGCACCGCAGCAGTATAAGCAGCTTCTGATGGTGTCCGGCTTTGACAAATATTTTCAGATTGCACCGTGTTTCAGGGATGAGGATGCAAGAGCTGACCGTTCACCGGGAGAGTTTTATCAG
Organism: Lachnospiraceae bacterium; assembly: GCA_029227035.1. Taxonomy (GTDB): domain Bacteria; phylum Bacillota; class Clostridia; order Lachnospirales; family Lachnospiraceae; genus Roseburia. The sequence goes on along the minus strand of JAQXZD010000013.1, from coordinate 17,799 downwards.
TTGGATTTTGAGATGAGCTTTGCAACACAGGAAGATGTGTTTAAGGTTGGAGAGGAAGTACTGTCTGCAACGTTTGAGAAATTCGCTCCGGAAGGAAGTGTCATCACACAGGCACCGTATCCGATTATCAGTTATAAGCAGGCAATGCTGGAGTTTGGTACAGACAAACCGGATCTTCGCAATCCGCTCCGTATTATGGATGTGACAGAGTTTTTCCAGAAATGTACCTTTAAGCCGTTTATCGGAAAGACTGTCCGTGCCATCAAGGTGCATGCAGATATGTCCAAGGGCTTCCATGAGAAGCTTCTGAAATTTGCAACCGGAATCGGAATGGGCGGGCTTGGTTATCTGGAAGTTTTGGAGGATGGTTCTTACAAGGGACCGATTGACAAGTTCATTCCGGCAGAGCTTAAGGAAGAGTTCCGTACCCTTACGGGACTTGAGGTGGGTGACACCATATTCTTTATGGCTGACAAAGAGGAGCGTGCGGCATATTATGCGGGCATGATTCGTACAGAGCTTGGAGAAAGACTGGATCTTTTGGAAAAGAATGCATATCGTTTCTGTTATATTAACGATTTTCCGATGTTTGAAAAGGATCCGGAGACAAAGAAGATCGGCTTTACACACAATCCATTCTCCATGCCGCAGGGAGGCCTGGAAGCGCTCAATACCATGGATCCGCTGGATGTACTGGCATATCAGTACGACATTGTATGTAACGGCATCGAGTTATCTTCCGGTGCGGTTCGTAACCATGATATGAAGATTATGGAGAAGGCATTTGAGATTGCCGGTTATGACAAAGAAGTTTTAAAGAATAAGTTCGGAGCATTGTACAATGCATTCCAGTTTGGAGCACCGCCACATGCCGGTATGGCACCGGGCGTGGACCGCATGATTATGCTGCTTCGAAATGAAGAGAATATTCGTGAGGTTATTCCGTTCCCAATGAACGGAAATGCGCAGGATCTGATGTGCGGCGCACCGAACGAAATTACAGAGCAGCAGCTTCGTGAAGTACACATTAAGGTAAGAGACTAAAAAGTCAGTTTTCAGGAGAGCAGATATGGCAAATGTAATAAGCGATGAGACAATGGAATATGTCGGTATTCTTGCACAGCTTGAGTTGTCGGAGGAAGAGAAGCAGGCTGCCAAGAAGGATATGGAGAGTATGCTGGATTATATCGACAAATTAAACGAATTGGATACTTCGGGTGTGGAGCCGATGTCCCATGTATTTCCGGTTCACAACGTTTTTCGAGAGGATGTTGTGGAGAATGGAGATGGCGGGGAAGAGACACTTGCCAATGCGCCGGAGCGCAGGGAGCGTGCATTCGTCGTCCCAAAAACTGTAGAAATGTAGCTCCAGCCCATTTGCCGAAGGCAAATACGGAATGGGCTGGGAGTTCACGAAATGTATCAGGTTTTCGGAGAAAACCTGATATGGAGGATATAATATGAGTTTATTAGAATTGACGGCTGTGGAGCTGGGCAAAAAAATTAAAGCCGGTGAGGTAACCGTGGAGGAGGCAACTTCTGCAGCACTGGATGCCATCCGGGCGAAGGAAGACAAGGTTCACAGCTTTGTGACAATTGATGAAGAAGGTGCGATGGCGCGGGCAAAGGAAGTGCAGAAGCAGATTGATGCAGGAACCTTAAGCGGACCGCTGGCCGGTGTACCGGTTGCAATCAAGGACAATCTCTGTACACAGGGACTGAAGACTACCTGCAGTTCCAAAATCTTATACAATTTTGTTCCGACCTATACAGCAGAGGCAGTGTTAAATCTGGAGAAAGCAGGTGCAGTCATTCTGGGCAAGACCAATATGGATGAGTTTGCCATGGGAAGTACCACGGAGACTTCCGCATACGGGGCTACAAAGAACCCATGGAATGCCGGACATGTTCCGGGCGGATCTTCCGGCGGAAGCTGCGCTGCAGTAGCCGCAGAGGAGTGTTTTTATGCACTGGGTACGGATACCGGCGGTTCTATCCGTCAGCCAAGTTCTTTTTGCGGCGTGACAGGAATTAAGCCAACCTATGGTACGGTATCCCGTTATGGTGTGATTGCCTATGGTTCTTCGCTGGATCAGGTTGGACCGGTTGCGAAGGACGTAACGGATTGTGCCACAATTTTGGAAACAATTACTTCTTACGATAAAAAAGATTCCACTTCCGTAAACCGGGAGGATACTGATTTTACCGCTGCACTGGTGGATGACGTTAAGGGAATGAAGATTGGTATTCCGAGAGATTATCTTGGCGAGGGACTGGATCCGGAAGTAAAGCAGGCAATTCTTGCTGCGGCAGAGGTTCTGAAGGAAAAGGGAGCCATCGTGGAAGAATTTGATTTAAGTCTTGTGGAGTACGCCATTCCTGCATATTATGTCATTGCAGATGCAGAGGCAAGTTCAAATCTGGCACGTTTTGATGGTGTAAAATACGGTTATCGGACGGAAGAATATGAAGGACTTCATCAGATGTACAAAAAGTCACGATCCGAAGGTATCGGACCGGAGGTGAAGAGGCGTATTATGATGGGCTCTTTCGTGTTGAGTTCAGGTTATTATGATGCTTATTATCTGAAAGCACTTCGCACCAAGGCGTTGATTAAGCAGGCTTTTGATAAGGCATTTTCCAAATATGATGTAATTCTGGGACCGGCGGCACCTACCACGGCGCCAAAGCTGGGAGAATCCTTGAGTGATCCGCTTAAGATGTATCTTGGTGATATCTATACCGTTTCCGTCAATCTGGCAGGACTTCCGGGAATCAGCGTTCCGTGCGGCGTGGATTCCAAGGGACTTCCGATCGGACTGCAGTTGATCGGAGACTGCTTTAAGGAGAAGAACATCATCCGTGCAGCGTATGCGTTTGAGCAGACAAGAGAGTATTCAAGAAGTCCGCTGGCACAGGAATAGAAAGGAGAGAGGATTATGAGCAAACAGTATGAGACAGTCATCGGGCTTGAAGTTCATGTGGAGCTTGCAACAAAAACCAAGATCTTCTGCTCCTGTTCCACGGCATTCGGAAGTGCTCCGAATACCCATACCTGTCCGGTATGTACCGGTATGCCGGGGTCGCTTCCGGTTTTGAATAAGCAGGTGGTTGAGTATGCAATGGCAGTGGGAGTTGCCACGAATTGTCAGATCAATCAGTATTGTAAATTTGACAGAAAGAATTATTTTTATCCGGATAACCCACAGAATTATCAGATTTCTCAGCTTTATCTGCCAATCTGTCATGACGGCGGTATCGAGATTGAGACCGAAAACGGAAAGAAAACCATCGGAATTCATGAGATTCATATGGAGGAGGATGCCGGAAAGCTGGTTCATGATGATTGGGAAGACGTATCTCTGGTGGATTACAATCGTTCCGGAGTACCGCTTATCGAGATTGTATCGGAACCGGACATGCGTTCTGCGGATGAAGTAATTGCTTATCTGGAAAAACTTCGTATGATTATACAGTATCTGGGAGCTTCGGACTGCAAGATGCAGGAAGGCTCCATGCGTGCAGATGTGAATCTGTCTGTCCGTGAAGTTGGAGCAAAGGAATTCGGAACCCGTACCGAGATGAAGAATATCGGTTCTTTCAAGGCAATCGCAAGGGCAATCGAGGCAGAGACTGCGCGGCAGATTGATTTGCTGGAATCCGGTGAGCAGGTCATTCAGGAGACAAGACGCTGGAATGACGATCAGGGTTATTCCTATGCAATGCGTTCCAAGGAAGATGCGCAGGATTACCGCTATTTTCCGGAGCCGGATCTGGTGCCGATTGTTATCAGCGACGAGTGGCTGAACCGGATCAGGGAAGAACAGCCGGAGCTTCGGGATGAGAAGCAGAAGCGGTATACAGAGTCATTCGGACTCCCGGAATATGATGCACAGATTCTGACATCATCCAAGAAGCTGGCAGATATATTCGAAGCGACAACCGAGATCTGCGGTAAGCCGAAGAAGGTATCCAACTGGCTGATGGTGGAGACCATGCGTCTTCTGAAAGAGAATGAGATGGATGCGCAGGATATCCGTTTTTCACCGGCGAATCTGGCAAAGTTGATTGAACTTGTGGAAGCAGGAACCATAAACGGAAGCGTGGCAAAGGAAGTCTTTGAGGAGATATTCAAAGAAGATATTGATCCGGAGAAGTATGTGGAGGAAAAGGGCTTAAAGAGTATGAATGACGAGGGTGAGCTTCGTCAGACAATTGAAGAGATTGTCAAAGCAAATCCACAGTCTGTTGAGGATTATCACAACGGTAAGGAGAAAGCGCTGGGCTTTTTGGTGGGACAGACCATGAAGGCAACAAAGGGCAAGGCAAATCCGGGTATTGTCAATAAAATCTTAAAGGAACTCTTATAACATGACAGCAAGGAAATCCCCCTGCAGACAGAACCGATAGGGGCTGTCTGTGGGGGATTTTGTGACTTTGAAATCTAAAAGAAAAATGAAAAATTCCGTGCAATCTTGTCTTTGCCGGGTGCGTGTAATATAATATCCGGAGAAAAGGAGTTCACAGTATGTCAGAAAATAAAGATAATAATACAAACGAATATGAAGATATCTGTTATATGTGCAGAAGACCGGAAAGTGTTGCCGGTAAGATGATACATATCCAGAGCGATATCTGCATCTGCAATGACTGTATGCAGAAGACTTTTGATACCATGAATACAGGTGGCTTTAACCTGGGCGATATGATGAGTACAGGCAGGATGCCGAATATCAGTATGGTGAATCTGTCCGATTTGCAGGGGAATATTCCGCAGACGCAGAAGCTGAAAAAGAAAAAAGAAAAGAAAGAGAAGAAAGTAGAGCCGGTGCTTGATATTCATTCCATTCCGGCTCCGCATAAGATTAAGGCAAGCCTGGATGAGTATGTGGTGGGGCAGGAGCATGCCAAAAAGGTAATGTCCGTTGCCGTATATAATCACTACAAGCGTGTCATGTCAGACGATAAGGACGGCGTTGAGATTGAGAAGTCCAATATGCTCATGATCGGACCGACAGGCTCCGGTAAGACCTATCTGGTTAAGACACTGGCAAGACTTCTGGATGTGCCGCTTGCCATTACGGACGCAACGTCTCTGACGGAGGCGGGATATATCGGAGATGATATCGAAAGCGTAGTCAGCAAGCTTCTTGCAGCGGCAGACAATGATGTGGAACGCGCGGAGCACGGTATTATTTTCATTGACGAGATAGATAAGATTGCAAAGAAACGTAATGCAAACCAGCGGGATGTCAGCGGGGAATCTGTCCAGCAGGGAATGTTAAAGCTTTTGGAGGGTGCGGAAATTGAAGTGCCGGTGGGAGCCAGCAGCAAAAATGCGATGGTTCCGATGACAACAGTGGATACGAGTAATATTCTGTTTATCTGTGGAGGCGCATTCCCTGATTTGGATGAAATTATCAAGGAGCGTCTGAATAAGGAGGCATCCATCGGTTTCCGTGCGGACCTGAAGGATAAATATGATGAGAACGAGAATCTTTTGTGTCAGGTAACCGTTGAGGATGTGAGAAAATTCGGCATGATACCGGAATTCCTGGGACGTCTGCCGATTCTGTTTTCACTGGAAGCTCTGACAGAGGATATGCTGGTTCGCATTCTGGCAGAGCCGAAAAATGCAATTATCAAGCAGTACCAGAAGCTTCTGGCAATGGATGAAGTGGATTTGGTTTTTGAAGATGGGGCGTTGCATGCAATTGCCAAAAAGGCAAAGGAAAAGAAGGTTGGAGCGAGAGCACTGCGAGCAATCATAGAAGAATTCATGCTGGATATTATGTATGAGATTCCGAAGGACGATAACATCGGAAGAGTGACCATTACGGAAAGTTATGTGGAGAAAAAGGGAGGACCGCTGATTCAGATGAGAGGTGTTGCACAACTTCCGGGACAGGCGGCAGAATAGAAGGAGATAATGTATGAAGATCATTCATTGCGCAGATCTGCATCTGGACTCCAGGATGACGGCAAATCTGTCAAAGGAGCAGGCGAGAGAGCGGAAAAAGGAGATTATCCGTACCTTTACGCGTATGGTGGAATATGCGGCATCAAATCAGGTCAGGGTGATTCTGATTGCCGGCGATTTGTTTGATACCAGAAATGTATCGGCAATGGCGAGAAATACGGTGCGCGATATGATCAGTACGCATCCGGAGATTGATTTTCTGTATCTGAGAGGAAACCATGACAATGACAATTTCTTATCCAAGATGGAGGAATTGCCGGAGAATCTGTTGTTGTTTGACGAAAAATGGAAGGCGTACCGTTATGGCAGCATTGTGATATCCGGTGTGGAACTTTCGGCTGCAAATCGTGCTACGGTATATAATTCACTGGTTTTAAATCACGACGATTACAATATTGTGACAATGCATGGTCAGACGGCAAATTACAGAAGTAAGGAGCAGGCAGAGAATATCAGTCTGAATGATTTGTGCAATAAAAATATTGATTATCTTGCGCTTGGACATGTGCATGGATATGTACAGAACAAGCTGGATAACCGCGGAGTATTCTGTTACGCGGGCTGCCTGGAGGGACGCGGCTTTGATGAGTGCGGCCCTAAGGGTTTTGTCCTTTTGGATGTTGACGAAAAAAGTCATTCGGCAGTAACGTCTTTTGTACCGATTGCGTCACGTACTCTCTATACGCTGGAAGTGGATGTCAGCGGGGCAATGACAACCAGCGACGCGGCAGCACGGATAGAGAAGGCGATTGCGGAGCAGTCCTACCCTTCCGGAAGCATGGTGAAATTTGTGCTGACGGGAGATGTGGAGGTGGATGCAGAGTTTAACACGGACTATCTGCAGGATTTATTTTCGGATTATTTTTATTTTGAAAAGGTATATGATAAGACAAAACTTCGCATAGATTACAGTGATTATGAAAAGGACGCATCACTGAAAGGGGAATTTATCAGAATGGTGCTGGGTTCGGATATGAGCGAAGAGCAGAAGACAGAGGTGATTCGCTGCGGAATCCTGGCGCTGTCCGGGGAGGAGATATAGAATGAGGTTACTTTCCTGTCATGTAGACAATTTTGGAAAATTATCGGATTTACATATAGAGTTTCAGGACGGAGTGAACCTTTTTCATGAGCCGAATGCCTGGGGAAAGAGTACGCTGGCAGCTTTTTTGCGTGTCATGTTCTATGGCTTTGATTCCAAGCGGGAATCCGGCTCTTTTGACAAGGAGCGTGTGGTGTACCGGCCGTGGCAGGGAGGCGTCTATGGAGGTGAACTGGATTTTACCTATCAGGGCAGGAATTACAGAATCAGCCGAACCTTCGGAAAGACGGAAAAAACGGATGAATTCCATCTGTATGATCTGGCTACCAATCTGGAATGCCATGATTTTTCATCGGATATCGGAAGTGAATTGTTCGGTTTGGACAGTGCTTCCTTTAAAAGAAGTGCATTTATTGCCCAGAATGACTGTGAATGCAGTTCGACGGATGCTATCAATGCAAAGCTGGGCAATCTGGTAGAGAATACGAACGATATCAACAATTTTGACAGCGCACAGAAGCGAATCCATGACAGAATGAATAAGCTTTCGCCGGATCGCGCGACAGGTTCCATTAAAAAAAGAACAAACATGATTACGCTGCTTACGGAAGAGCTTCGTGGATATGAAGCCGCAGAGCAGGGGGCAAAGGAACTTCGGGAGAAGCTTGCCAACAAGCAGGAACAGCGAAAAGAACTGACGGAGATTCGAAGCCAGTATGCCAAAGCGCTTCAGGTGGCGAGCGAGGAAAGTCGGAGAGAAAGCTTAAAGCAGAATTATCAGGTTTTGTGTAAGGAAGAGAAGGAAGCAAAACAAAAGGCGGAATCTTACAAGGAAATTTTTCCGGGCAGAGTGCCGAAAGACCAGGAGTTTGTGGAGAAAAATCAGGAAGTACAGATGTTGAGTGTGTTAAAAACCACTTTGTATAATCTGGGACTTACGGAAGAGGAAAAAGCGCAGTATGATATGCTTTCGGACAAATTCGGGGATAAGAAACCGGATGAGTGCGAGATCGAGGAACAGGACAAAGAGCTGGAGCGCCTTGGAAAACTGAAAGAGGAGCGTACACAGCTTGAGACGAAAATATCCTATTTTGAGGCATTGGCAATCAAAGGAGAGAAACCGGAGTATACCGTGAAAAAATATACCCCGGTATTATGCTGTGGTGTGATTGCCCTGCTCCTGGGACTGGTGGGAGTGGCGCTTACATTTCTGCTTCCGGCATGGAAACCGTATTTTCTGCCGTGTCTTTTGAGCTCGGTAGTGGCGGCGTTGCTGGGACTTGGGCTTATTGCTGCGCGGAATCTTTTGTATTCGGGAAGTGAAAGAAAAGAGAGAGAGGAAAAACGCAAAGCGGCAGAGGAAGAAAAAAAGCTGCATGAGCCGGTGGAAGAAATTCAAAAGACCATGGAAGAAGCTGCCAAAGAAGCGGAAAAGATTGAACAGGAAGCGATGACTTTTCTTGGGCAGTATCATATTTTCAGCGGCGGAACAGATTTGCGGAGCGGCCTGTATGAGCTGAGAGGTCAGCTTCATGAATATGAGAGAATGAAAGCCCGCGTGGATAAGAGCGAGGCGGCCAGAGAAGAATTCGATGATATTAAGGATGGCCTGATGAAGTTTGGCTGGGAAGCAGGGCTGGAATTCGGAGAAGATATCGCGGCGGATTTGAGCCGTATGCAGATGAAAGCGGCAGAATACAGGCTGGCGCAGGAGGCAGTGGAGCAGGCGGTGCAAAAGAGAGAGCAGTTCGAGAAGGAATACCGGATTAAAGAGCTTGCGGCAATCGAAAAATGCCCATATTCACTGGATGAGCTGAATGCCATGATTTCAGACGTGGATGAACGTATGGAGGATGTGCGGGAAGCGATTGAACAGTATAATCACCAGATGGAGGATCTGCAGGAACAGCTTGACGCAAGGGATGAAAAAGAGCAGCAGCTTGCAATCTGTGAGGAAGAGCAGAAGCAGGAAAAGCACTTGTATGAGACTCTTTCACTCACTCAGGATTTCCTGCAGAGCGCAAAAGAGCAGTTCTCAGCACGGTATCTGGGACCGATTGAGGGTGGATTTGGCAAGTACTATGAACTTCTGACCGGAGACAACAGCAAAAACTGGATGGTAAATGCCAATATTGCGGTACAGATGAAGGAGCAGGGCGAGATGCGTGAGACCAAGTGGCTTTCCGCAGGGTATCAGGATCTGCTGGGCATCTGTATGCGTCTGGCGCTGGTGGATGCCATGTATCCGGGTGAAAAGCCGTTTCTGGTCCTGGATGATCCGTTTGTGAATCTGGATGAAGAGAAGGTCATACACGGAAATGAGCTCCTCAGAAAGATTTCGGATGAATACCAGATTCTGTATTTTACCTGCCATTCCAGCAGAAATCCGTAACGGGAGAGGGCTGGACTGCATAGGGTAAAGAGACGAAAACCAAGAGGTTTGTTATGACCTGTGATGAGAAGATTCGTTCCAATGATTTCTATGATGTGATTGTTTCTACGGAGTCTTTTGACCGTATTGTGGAACCGCCGGACTGTGTGCAGCCCATTGATGATACTTATTCTGTTTTTTATTATGACAGGGACAGAGTAGCACCTCTATCCATAGAAAATTACACATATTCCGCCATCCCGAAGTGTCTTGGACTGTTGGACACAACAGCGCTGGAGGTGAGCGGAATTCTGCAGTTGCAGACACAGCCGGCCCTGTCCCTTAAAGGACAGGGCGTTCTTGTTGGCTTTGTGGACACGGGGATTGCATATGAAAATGCCTGTTTCCGGCGTGGGGATGGAAGTACCAGAATCCGGGCAATCTGGGATCAGACGGCGGAAGCACAGAGCGAGGCGGAACTGCCGGAGGGTTTTTCTTACGGAAGAGAATATACTATGGAGACTATTGACCGGGCACTGCAGTCCGGAAATCCACATGAAATCGTGCCGCAGACAGACGAGGATGGACACGGGACTGTGCTGGCAAGTATTGCCTGCGGAAGCGAGGATTTGTCTGCAAATTTTACGGGAGCGGCACCGCTTTCGGATATTCTTGTGGTAAAACTGAAACCTGCAAAGCAGTATCTGAGAGAGTTTTTCTTTATTCCGGAGACAGCGCAAGTATATCAGGAAAATGATGTCATGGCAGGCGTGGCATATCTGGAAAAAAAGGCGCAGGAGTATGGACAGCCGCTGGTCATCTGTATTGGATTGGGGATGAACAACGGCAGTCATTCCGGGGCAGGAGTGCTTTCGGAATATCTGAACTCCATTGGCGGAAGATGGCGCAGATGCGTGGTGATTGCATCCGGAAATGAGGCAAATGCCAGACACCATTTTACGGAGAGGGAAAGCCCGGGAAAAAATGGCGGCGGAACTCTTGTGGAAATCAATGTGGAGCAGGATATTCCGGGGTTCTATCTGGAACTGTGGGCACGGGCACCGGAGTTGTTTGCAGTATCCATCCGGGCGCCCGGAGGGGCTCTTCTTCCGGCAGCGGCATCCCGGAATATAGCGCATCAGGCATTTTCTTTTACTTTTGAGAATACCCGTGTGGAAATTGATTACCGGACGGTTGGGCGCACAAGGGGAGATCAGCTTGTCTTTGTGCGCTTTGAACGCGCAGTACGGGGAATATGGACATTGAATGTATATCCGGATACGACTATTACCGCGGAGAGCTTTCATGTCTGGTTGCCGATGAGCGGTATGCTGCATAAAGATGTGTATTTTCTAAAGCCGGATCCGGATACGACTCTTACGGTTCCGTCTGCCGCAAACATTCCGATTACGGTGGGAGGATATCGGATGAGCGACAACAGTATCTATCTGAATTCCGGGAGAGGTTATACGGCAGCTTCGGCAGTAAAGCCGGATTTTACGGCGCCTGCAGTCGGCGTACAGGGCGTGGGACGAAGAGAAAATTATCTGACCGCAGATGGAACCAGTGTGGCGGCAGCCATTACCGCAGGTGCCTGTGCACAGATTCTGGAATGGGGCGCGGTGCGCCGCAGGGATTTGTCCCTCAACTCGGTTGAAATCGGAAATATCCTGATCCGGGGCTGCGACAGGGATTCGGGAAGAAGCTATCCGAACACTTCCTGGGGCTACGGAAGACTGGATGTGGCAGGGGCATTGGAAACCTTGACCGGGAGTTAAAAAGTGGGTTAAGAAATGGAAAAAACTGCCGATAAGTACTATAGATAAAGAGTGCGTCGGAGACGCAAAAGTGCATGAACATCAAGGAGGATTATATTATGAGTGCAATCGGACAGATTAATTCGGCAATTGCCGGAACTTATGGCGCTGCAGCAACATCCAAAACCACTGCATCGTCAAAGACAACAAAGACAGAGAAATACGGTAATACCATCGGACAGCCGGAGCTTTCGGACAAAGCGGCTGAGTACTACGATAAGCTGAAGGAAAAGTACTCAGACATGGATTTTGTACTGGTGAGCAATGATGAGGTGGAGAATGCGGAGCAGAAAGCTTCCAAGTATGCCAGGGCGGACAGGACGCTGGTTCTTATTGATGCCGACAAGGTAGAAGAGATGGCGTCAGACGAGGACGTTCGTGAGAAGTATGAAGGAATTATCGGGAATGCCGGTACGCAGTTGAATCAACTGAAAGAGACACTGGGAGATGCAATCGGCAATGTAAAGACCTTTGGAATCAAGGTGAATGATGATGGAACAACTTCTTACTTTGCCGTAGTTGACAAGTCGCTTGCTGCACAGAAGGAACGCATTGAGAAAAATGCCGAAAAGAAGGCGGAAGAGAAAGCGAAGACAGCAAAGAAAGAAAAGGCACAAAAGCAGAAAGAAAAGCTGGAGACAATCAGTGCATCCTCCATGGATGAACTGGCAAAAAAACTGCAGGATCGCCTGATTACGGAAAAGAGTGACAATGTGCAGACGGATGAAGAAAAGAAGGTCGGCACACAATTTGATATAAGCATTTAAGAAAAGAGGCTCTGTCATCACATTGGTGGCAGAACTTTTTTATTTGTTAAAATTTTATGAAGTACTTTTTTTTGTGGGGCAAGTGAGATATAATTATTTTTATTTCAGATTGGAGAGTGAAACATGGCAGAGAGAGACTTTTTAACGAATTATGCAGCAGGAAAACAGGAAATGTGTATTGCAAACGACACCATATCCGACAGCCTGTTTCAGGAGTACGGGGTGAATCGGGGACTTCGTGATGTAAACGGAAAGGGAGTCTTAACAGGATTGACCGGAATATCCAAGATTGTATCCTTTAAGGAGGATGAAACAGGAAAAGCGGTTCCATGCGACGGAGAACTGTGGTATAGAGGATATAATGTGCAGTCTTTGATCCGCTCACTGAAAGAGGATGAGTTTGGATTTGAAAAGACTGCCTATCTGCTTTTGTTTGGAGAACTTCCGGATGCGGGAGAGCTGGAGGAGTTCACCAAAGTTCTGGGGGAGAGCCGGACGCTTCCGACGAATTTTACCAGAGATGTCATTATGAAGGCACCTTCCAAGGATATTATGAATTCCATGACCAGAAGTATTCTGACACTGGCAGCTTATGATGACCATACTTCAGACGGTTCCATTCAGAATAATATCAGACAGTGTGTACAGTTGATTGCAATATTCCCAATGCTTGCAGTGTATGGATACCATGCATACAATCATTACGAGAACGATTCCAGTATGTATATTCACAGACCGGATCCGAATTTGTCAACGGCAGAGAATTTCCTTCGCATGCTGCGGCCGGACAACCAGTATACGCCTTTGGAGGCGCAGGTATTGGATGCGGCCCTGATTCTGCATATGGAGCATGGAGGCGGCAATAACAGTACCTTTACCACCCGCGTGGTTACTTCGGCAGGAACAGATACCTATTCGGCAATAGCTGCAGCCATGTCATCGCTCAAGGGACCAAAGCACGGTGGAGCCAACATCAAGGTTATGCAGATGATGAATGATATCCGCGCAAATGTAAAGGATTGGGAAGACCGGGATGAAGTCCGTGCTTATCTGGCGAAGATGCTGGATGGAGAGGTCTTTGACAAAAAGGGCTTAATCTACGGAATGGGACATGCCGTATATTCGTTGTCCGATCCGAGAGAGCGTGTATTCAAATCCTACGTGGAGCATCTTGCCGTGGCAAAGAAACGTCAGAAAGACATGGCATTGTACAATATGATTGAGGAGCTTGCTCCGGAACTGATAGGAGAGAAGCGTCACATCTTTAAGGGCGTAAGCCCGAATGTGGATTTTTACAGCGGCTTTGTGTATGAGATGCTGGATATCCCGCTGGAGCTTTACACACCGTTGTTTGCGATTGCACGAATCGCTGGCTGGAGTGCTCACAGGCTTGAGGAATTGGTAGGCATGAACAAAATTATCCGCCCGGCATATAAGAGTGTCATGAAGGAAAAAGAGTAAATTCATAATTGCAAGTCCCGTCCCCATGTGCTATTATTAAAAAAGAAAAGAATACGAAAGAAAAGGGGACGTGCCTATGCAGACGAATGACAAATATTATCGCTATGCCGACAAAACAGAACAGACAAAGAGGGCAAATCGATTTCTGATGTTGACTTACATTATATACTATACGATTTCACTGCTTTTAGCATGGTTCACCACAGCGGGTGGAGAGCAGCCGTTGTGGTACGGGATTGTAGTGACTGTGATAGTGGTGATTGCAGCAGGGGCTCTCGTCTGGGCGATACGTGCGAAGCAGGATTCCAAGAAATTATGCTATATTGCACCTTTTGGATTGTATCTGTGTGCGGTTCTGTCGATTTATGCACATACGGATCCTTTCATCCGTTTTCTGGGAGTTATTCCGATTATCGGGTGTGTTTTGTATTATGATTATAAATATACCGTTATGGCAACCACCGGATATTTCGTGGTGCTGTTGGGAACAGGAATCTATCAGGTCGCAAGTGGAGTTTTTACTCATAGGGAACTGGTGACAGAGGGCTTTACTTTTGTCAGTATTATACTCCTTACCTTTATGTTAATCCAGATTGTCAAGACAATGCGTCTGTTTGACCATGACATCAGACACAGTGAGATGCAGGAGAGACGTAAGCAGGAAGAGATTATGAAGGATGTTATCGCGGTGGCAGAGCAGGTTCGTCAGGGTACGGAAAATGCCATGGACATTGTCAACAACCTGAACTCTTCTTCCGAGGTGGTAAAAGGTGCCATGCATGATATCTCGGACAGTACGCAGAATACGGCGGAGAATATTCAGACGCAGACCAGCATGACGCAGAGTATTCAGGAATCTATTGAGCAGACACTTGCAAGTTCGGATAATATGGTGAAAGCCGCAAAGGAATCCGAGGGACTGAATCAGCAGAGTCTTGCAATCATGGAAAAGTTAAAACAGCAGTCCGAAGTGATTGCACAGACCAATGCGGATGTGGCAGAATCCATGAAAGCATTGCAGGAGAGAACAAATGCGGTAAAGAGCATTTCCGATACGATTTTTTCCATATCAAGTCAGACCAATCTGCTGGCATTGAATGCTTCCATTGAGAGCGCGCGTGCCGGAGAAGCCGGAAAAGGCTTTGCGGTTGTGGCGGATGAAATTCGGGAACTGGCAGAAAAGACCAGAGCGGAGACGGAAAATATTGCCAATATTCTGGAAGAGCTTTCCCAGAATGCGGAGCATGCAGCATCTGCGGTGGACAATTCCGTGGAAGCAACGAAGGAGCAGGATGATATGATTGCGCAGGCATCCGAGAGCTTTGGAAAGATGAGTGCGAATGTGCAGGTTCTGCTTGGAGAGATCGAGGGAATTGATTCTATGCTGAACAGTCTGTCAGATGCCAACAATCAGATTGTGGATAATATCAGTAATCTTTCTGCAACTACGGAGGAAGTTACGGCTTCGTCCCAGCAGGCAGCGGAGTTATCTGTGGAAAATCTTGATAATGCGGAGAATGTAAAGACACAGCTTGACGGTGTATTGAATGTATCGCATATGTTGGATAAGTACATTAAACAGTAGTTGAAACATTGTAGTCCTCAGCAGGATATTTCTGCTGGGGATTTTGTTGATTGATAAGAGAGGAGTAAAAGGATGGAAATGAAAAAAGTGGAGGGCGGCGTATGTGCCGCAAAAGGATATGAGGCAAATGGTCTGAATTGCGGATTGAATCTGGACAGGAACAAGAATGATCTGGCACTGATTTATTCGGAGAATGTCTGCAATGCAGCAGCCGTATATACCACCAATAAGGTTAAGGGAGCACCGATTCTGGTTACGAAGGAACATCTGGAGAAAAGCGGTGGTTATGTGCGTGCGGTTATCGTAAACAGTAAAATTGCCAATACCTGTAATGCAGATGGAGTTCAGAAGGCGGAAATGATGTGCAAACTTGCCGCAAGAGAGCTTGGAGTTAAGCCGGAAGAAGTGATTGTGGCATCCACCGGAGTCATCGGGCAGGTTCTGCCGATTGAGCCGATAGAAGAGTATATTGGAGAGCTGGCGCAGGGACTTTCGCCGCAGCATCACGGAGAAGCAGTCAATGCCATTATGACAACCGACACGGTTCAAAAGGAATATGCGGTTTCTTTTGAACTGGATGGAAAGACCTGTACGATTGGCGGCATGGCAAAGGGCAGCGGCATGATTCATCCGAACATGGCAACCACGTTAAATTTTGTCACCACGGATGTGGCGATTTCCACAGAGCTGATTCAAAAAGCGCTGTCTGAAATCGTAAAGGTGACTTACAATTGTCTGAGTATCGACGGGGATACCTCCACCAATGACATGGTAAGCATCATGGCAAACGGTTTGGCAGGGAATCCGGAGATAACGGAAGAAAATGAGGCATATGCTGTATTTAAAGAGGCTTTGTATGAAGTCCTGATGTCTCTTACCAGGATGCTTGCAAAGGACGGAGAGGGCGCCAGCAAGCTTTTGGAGTGCACCTGTGTGGGCGCACCGGATCAGGATACGGCGATCATTGTAGCCAAGAGTGTGATTCGTTCCCCGCTTTTAAAGTGTGCCATGTTTGGCGAGGACGCAAACTGGGGCAGAATTTTGTGTGCTATCGGTTATGCGGAGGCGGATTTTGAGATTGATAAGGTGGCCGTGGATCTGGCTTCAGCCAAGGGAACCATTGCAGTCTGCAGGGATGGCTCAGGGGTTGATTTTTCCGAGGAAAAGGCAAAAGAGATACTTGGAGAGGATGAAATCAACATCAACATTAATCTGAATCAGGGTGATGCAGAGGCAAAGGCATGGGGATGTGACCTGACTTATGATTATGTCAAAATCAACGGAGACTACAGGAGTTAAGGAGGATACAGTGAAAATGAAGATCGGATTTATCGGATGTGGAAATATGGGCACGGCAATGATGCAGGGAATTTTGGATTCCGGAAAATGTAAGAAAGAGGATATCATGATTTCCTGTCGGACACAGGCAACTCTGGAAGAGAAGAAGAAAGCCTTTGGCGTGGAGATTACAACGGATAACCGCAAAGTGGCAGAGTTTGCAAAAATCCTTTTTCTGGCGGTCAAGCCACAGTTTTATGCGGAGGTGGTGGATGAGATTAAGGATGTCCTGACGGAAGAGCAGATTATTATCTCTATCGCGCCGGGAAAAACCCTCGCATGGTTTACGGAGCAGATTGGAAGGGAACTGAAAGTAATACGTACCATGCCAAATACTCCGGCGAGGGTGGCAGAGGGACTGACGGGAATGTGTCCGGGAGCGAAAGTGACGGAGGAAGAGGTTGAGACAATCAGGGATCTTTTCAGCGGGTTTTCCAAGACAGAGGTAATCACCGAGAATCTGATGGATGTGGTAACGGCAGTCAGTGGAAGTTCTCCGGCTTATGTGTTTATGTTCATCGAGGCCATGGCAGATGCTGCGGTGGCAGGAGGAATGCCGAGAAGTCAGGCATATACCTTTGCGGCACAGGCGGTTCTGGGAAGTGCCAAAATGGTGCTGGAGACAGGAAAGCATCCGGGTGAATTAAAAGATATGGTCTGCTCGCCGGCCGGAACAACGATTCAGGCAGTACGCGTGTTAGAGGAAAAGGGCATGCGAAGCAGTGTATTTGAAGCGATGATGAAGTGTCTGGATATTTCAAGAAACATGTAGTGGAGAACAGGATATGCAGCTATCAGAGTTAAAAGAGGGGCAGAAGGCGCGGCTTACTAAGATTGGAGGAGAAGGAGTGCTGCGTCAGCATTTTCTGGACATGGGATTGATTCCGGGGACAGAGATTACCTATGTGAAGGCGGCACCGATGGGAGATCCTATCGAGTACCGGATATGGGGATACGAATTGACACTTCGCCTGTCGGAAGCGGAACTGATTCAGATTACGCAGGCAAAGCAGTCGGAAGTTTCAGGGAATAAAGAAGAAAAGGAAAAAAGAAAAGCGTCCATGGGAACGAAGCATCCGGGACTTGGAGAGATGGGAATCTACCATGTTAAAAAGCGTGGAGAAACCATAAAAACAGGAGAGCTTCTGACCTTTGGCCTGGCAGGAAATCAGAATTGCGGCAAGACCACATTGTTTAATCAGTTGACGGGTTCGAACCAGCATGTGGGCAATTTCCCGGGAGTGACGGTGGACCGGAAGGACGGTCCGATTCGAAAGCAGGAGAATACACTCGTGACAGACCTGCCGGGCGTGTATTCACTTTCTCCGTATACCAGTGAGGAGATTGTGACACGGGAGTTCTTTTTGCATGACAGACCGAGAGGAATCATCAACATTGTGGATGCCACCAATATCGAGCGCAACCTGTATCTGACTCT
>JAQXZD010000012.1 GCA_029227035.1 Lachnospiraceae bacterium | reverse complement strand
CTGAAAAATATGTTGAGAGATATAGATGAGTAGCAAGTGAAAAACAGGATGAAGAGGTAAGACAGAATGGCGAAGAAAGCAGAACGTAAATATATTAAGATTCGCGGAGCATGTGAACATAATTTAAAAAGCATAGATATTGATATACCGAGAGATGAATTTGTGGTGCTTACCGGTCTGTCCGGCTCCGGAAAGTCTTCTCTGGCTTTTGATACCATTTACGCGGAAGGACAGAGACGTTATATGGAATCTTTGTCTTCCTATGCAAGACAATTCCTGGGACAGATGGAGAAGCCGAATGTGGAGTCAATTGAAGGGCTTCCGCCTGCAATCTCCATTGACCAGAAGTCCACAAACCGCAACCCGCGTTCCACGGTTGGTACGGTTACGGAAATCTATGATTATTTCCGGCTTCTCTATGCGCGTATCGGAATTCCGCATTGCCCGAAGTGCGGACGAGCCATTGAAAAGCAGACAATCGATCAGATGGTGGATGCTGTTATGAAGCTGCCGGAGCGCACGAAGATACAGATTCTTGCACCGATGGTGCGAGGTCGTAAGGGAACCCATCAGAAGCTGTTTGAAAAGGCGAAGAAAAGCGGATATGTGCGCGTTATTGCAGATGGAAATATGTACGAATTGTCGGAGGAGATTCCGCTGGACAAGAACCTAAAGCATAATGTGGATATTGTGGTGGACCGTCTGGTGGTTAAGGAAGGGATTGAGAAGCGTCTGACGGATTCTCTGGAGAATGTGTTTGAATTGACGGAGGGCAATGCCATTGTCGATGTGATTGATGGAGACCCTTTGAATTTTTCACAGAATTTTTCCTGCCCGGACTGCGGTATCAGTATTGATGAAGTGGAACCGCGGAGTTTTTCCTTTAACAATCCTTTTGGAGCGTGTCCGTCATGCTACGGACTCGGTTATACCATGGAGTTTGACGAGGATCTGATGATTCCGGACAAGAATCTGGCCATTTCGGAAGGAGCGATTCAGGTGATGGGATGGCAGTCCTGTACGGATCCGTCCAGCTATACTTATGCGACGCTTCGTGCCTTGTCGGAAGGCTATGGTTTTTCTCTGGATACACCGTATAAAGATTTGCCGAAAGAAATCCGGCATATGCTGATTCATGGCGGAGACGGAAGAGTCCTGAAAGTCCATTATAAGGGACAGCGTGGCGAAGGCGTCTATGACCTGCAGTGGGAAGGACTGATCCGTAACGTTGAGCGGCGCTATCGGGAGACCGGCTCAGACACCATGAAGCAGGAGTATGAGCAATTCATGCGGATTACACCGTGTTCCGCCTGCCATGGACAGAGATTAAAGGAAAGCTCTCTTGCAGTTACGGTGTGCGATAAGAATATTTATGAAATGACGGCGATGCCGATTAAGAAGCTGGTGGATTTTCTGGCAGAGATGAAACTGACACCGCAACAGGAATTGATTGGCAATCAGATTTTAAAAGAAATTCGTTCAAGAGTGGGATTTTTGCAGGAGGTAGGACTGGAGTATCTGACACTGGCACGGGCAACGGGAACTCTTTCCGGAGGCGAAGCGCAGCGAATCCGTCTTGCAACGCAGATCGGTTCCGGTCTGGTGGGCGTTGCCTATATTCTGGATGAGCCGAGTATCGGTCTGCACCAGAGGGACAACGACAAGCTGCTTGGCGCGCTGATGAATCTGAAAAATCTTGGAAATACCCTGATTGTTGTTGAACATGATGAGGATACCATGCGTGCGGCGGATTATATTGTGGATATCGGCCCTGCCGCAGGCGTGCATGGTGGAGAAGTGGTGGCAGCCGGTACCGCTGCGGAGATTATGAAGTGCAAGAAATCGATTACCGGCGATTATTTGAGCGGGCGAAAGAAGATTCCGGTACCGGAAGAGCGCCGGAAACCTACCGGCTATATTACAATCAAGGGTGCAAGGGAGAATAACCTGAAAAATATCGACGTGGATATTCCGCTTGGAGTTATGACCTGTATCACGGGAGTTTCCGGTTCGGGAAAAAGTTCTTTGACAAATGAGATTTTGTATAAACATCTTGCAAGAAAACTGAATCGGGCAAGATGTATACCGGGAGACCATGACGATATTCTGGGTGTGGAGCAGCTTGATAAGATTATTGATATAGACCAGTCTCCGATTGGGCGTACTCCGCGTTCCAATCCGGCAACTTATACAGGGGTGTTTGATATGATCCGGGATTTGTTTGCCGCGACTGCGGATGCAAAGGCACGCGGATATAAGAAGGGACGCTTCAGTTTTAATGTAAAAGGCGGCCGTTGCGAGGCATGCGGCGGAGACGGAATTATCAAGATTGAGATGCATTTCCTGCCGGATGTCTATGTGCCGTGTGAAGTCTGCGGAGGCAAGAGATACAACCGTGAGACACTGGAGGTAAAATACAAGGGCAAGAGCATCTATGATGTGCTGGACATGACGGTGGAGGAAGCGCTGGAGTTCTTTAAGAATGTGCCGACTATTGAGCGGAAGATACAGACGCTGTATGATGTCGGATTGTCCTATATTAAACTGGGACAGCCTTCCACGGAGTTGTCCGGAGGCGAGGCACAGAGAATCAAGCTGGCAACGGAACTGAGCAAACGAGGTACGGGTAAGACCATCTATGTGCTGGATGAGCCGACCACCGGATTGCATTTTGCGGATGTGCATAAGCTGGTGGAGATTTTGAGAAAGCTGTCAGACAGCGGCAATACCGTGGTTGTAATTGAACACAATCTGGACGTGATTAAGACAGCGGATTATATTATAGACATGGGACCGGAAGGCGGTGAAGGCGGCGGAACCGTAATTGCGCAGGGAACACCGGAAGAAATCTGTCAGGTTCCGGAGTCTTATACCGGACAGTTTTTGAAGCCGTATCTTGTTTAAACTGCCAAATTCAAACGCTTCGCGAGGAATACGGGACAGGCGGGGCAGGGAAAAAGGTACGGAAGAAAAGGAGAGAACGGGACAGTGTATCGAGTTGGAATAGACTTAGGCGGAACAAATATAAAAGCAGGAATTGTGGATGAAAACCAGAAGCTGATCCGGGAAGATTCTATACCTACAAGGGCTGAACGGACGGCGGAAGATGTGATTGCGGATATGGCAGAACAGGTGCAGACACTGTTACAGAAGGAGAAGCTGACACTGAAAGATATCGAAGGAATCGGAGTGGGATGTCCGGGAACAATCGATGCAAAAAGCGGTAAGGTGTTATACTCCAACAATCTGGCATGGGAAAATGTTTTGTTGTGTGAGAAACTGGAAAAAAATCTCGGAACCCGTTGCAAAATCCGGGTGTCGAATGATGCCAATTGTGCAGCGCTCGGAGAGGCCAGGGCAGGAGCTGCAAAGGAAGTTAAAAACGTGATTCTTTTGACGCTTGGAACCGGAGTCGGCGGCGGAATTATAATAGACGGAAAGATTTTTGAGGGTGCAAATGCAGGAGGAGCGGAGCTGGGGCATGTTTCCCTGGTGATGAACGGGGAGCTTTGTACATGCGGAAGAAAAGGATGCGTGGAAGCTTATGCTTCCGCGACGGCTCTGATACGGGATGCCGGACGCGCGGCGGCAAAAGAGCCGGATTCTCTTTTAAACGCCCTGTGCAATGGGCATCCGGAGCGCATGAACGGAAAAATTCCGTTTGATGCGGCGAGTCAGGGGGATAATACGGCAATACGGCTGATTGAACGTTATTATGATTATCTGGCCGAAGCAATTGCAAATTATGTAAATATTTTCCGCCCGGATATGGTTCTTCTGTCAGGGGGAATCTGTAATCAGAAGGAGAGACTCACGGAACCGTTGAACGAACGGCTGAGAACATTGTGTTTTGCGGGAGAAAAATCCTTTATTCCACCGGTCCGGTGCGCACTGCTTGGCAACCGGGCAGGCATTATCGGAGCGGCAAATTTACTGGAAACAGAATAATTTTTTATAAAAATGCATTTCTTCGGAAAAAAACCTTGGAAAAATGGAAGTAATTGTATATAATACTACTGTATGTATAAAATATGATTAACTGCGGCGTTTGCCGGATACGTATAGATGGAAAATAGAGGAAGGGGCATTTTTAAGGATGATCGGATCAGACATTGGAATTGATTTGGGTACTGCGAGTATTTTAGTATATATTAAGGGCAAGGGCGTTGTGCTGAAGGAGCCTTCCGTTGTTGCATTTGACAGAGATACAAATAAGATTAAAGCGATTGGGGAAGAGGCAAGGCTGATGCTTGGAAGAACACCGGGCAACATTGTTGCGGTTCGTCCGCTCAGACAGGGAGTTATTTCCGATTATACAGTTACAGAGAAGATGATTAAGTATTTTATCCAGAAGGCACTGGGTAAGAAAAATTTCCGCAAACCACGCATCAGTGTATGCGTTCCGAGCGGAGTGACAGAGGTGGAAAAGAAAGCGGTTGAGGATGCTACTTATCAGGCAGGTGCCCGTGAAGTGGAGATTATCGAGGAGCCGATCGCAGCAGCAATCGGTGCGGGAATTGATATAGCCAGACCTTGCGGAAATATGATTGTGGATATCGGAGGAGGAACCTCGGATATCGCGGTGATTTCACTGGGAGGTTCCGTAGTAAGTACTTCCGTTAAGATTGCGGGAGATGATTTTGACGAGGCGCTGGTTCGCTATATGCGTAAGAAGCATAATCTGCTGATTGGAGAGCGGACGGCTGAGGATATCAAGATTAAGATTGGAACCTGCTATCCGTTGGCTGAGAATGAGACTATGGATGTACGCGGACGTAATCTTGTGACAGGATTGCCGAGGACGATTACCGTCAGCTCCGAGGAGACGGAGGAAGCTTTGCGGGAGGCAACGCTTCAGATTGTGGAGGCAGTTCATTCCGTATTGGAGAAGACACCGCCGGAACTTGCAGCGGATGTGGCAGACCGCGGAATCGTGCTGACCGGTGGAGGAGCTTTGCTTCGTGGACTCGAGAATCTGATTGAAGAGAAAACCGGTATCAATACAATGACGGCAGAACATCCGATGACCTGTGTGGCAATCGGAACCGGAAAGTATGTGGAATTTCTTTCTGGAAAGAGAGACGAAGAGTAAAAACATTAACGATTGACAGAAAAATGCCGATATATAACCTATAGCAGGCAGAAGGTATTTCCGGTCAGACCGGAGTGGGTACAAAAAGAAGAGGTGCGATATGGTAAAAGGCTTATATACCGCCCATACGGGGATGGTAAATGAAATGAAGCGTCTGGATATTCTGGCAAACAATCTTGCCAATGCGGATACCACCGCTTACAAGAAAGAGGGGACAACCTCCCGGACATTTTCGGATGAGATGTCTCTTCGATTGAAGGATACATCCAGTTATGGAATTCCGAAGAAGCTGGGAGAGATCACATACGGAGTACATCTGGGACAGGTGTATACGGATTACGGCTCAGGAAGCTTCAAGGTGACGGATAACACAACGGATTTTGCAATTGACGGCAATGGTTTCTTTGCAATTTCTTTTACGGATAAGGCGGGTAACACTTCCGTGAAGTATACCAGAGACGGAAGTTTTACCGTGAACGCACAGGGATATCTGGTGACAAAGGATGGAGATTATGTTCTGAATGCTACGGGTGCAATGAACGGAGATCCGAATCCTGCCAATTATATCCGTCTGGATCCGAACCAGCCGATTCAGGTAGACAAGCTTGGATATATCATGCAGAATAATCAGGTGGTCGGAACACTTGGCATTGTGGATATTGACAATTACGATTATCTGGAAAAATACGGCGAGAATATGTACAACCTTCTGGAAGGTGGTAATCGCATCGCTTCGGATGCTACCATTGAACAGGGAGTTCTGGAGACATCAAATGTGAACGTAATCAATGAGATGGTGAATATGATTACGATTCAGAGAGCATATGAAGCGGGACAGAAAGTAATTACAACCGTTGACAGTACATTGGATCGTGCAGTTAACACGGTAGGAAAAGTTGGTTAATAAGCACGGGGGAGGAACAGTCTTATGATGCGAGCACTTTAC
>JAQXZD010000011.1 GCA_029227035.1 Lachnospiraceae bacterium | reverse complement strand
CCCTGCCAACTGGCTAATCAGACGCGGGCCCATCCCATACCACCGGAGTTTTTCACACTGCACCATGCGGTGCCGTGCGCTTATGCGGTATTAGCAGCCGTTTCCAGCTGTTATCCCCCGGTATGGGGCAGGTTGCCCACGCGTTACTCACCCGTCCGCCACTCAGTCACAGAATCTTCATTTCCGAAGAAAATCAAATAAAGTGCTTCGTTCGACTTGCATGTGTTAAGCACGCCGCCAGCGTTCATCCTGAGCCAGGATCAAACTCTCATGTTATAAAGTTATTTCTGAAAGAAATGACTTTTCTGTGCGAGCCCATCCGCGAAGCGGATTTAAACGCGAGCACATCCCGTTCATTTCCTCAAAAACTTCTCTGTTAATCCCAACCAGTACAAACTGGCTTTTCATTCAGATTGAATCTGAATTTACTGTTTTAAGGTTGCTTCATTATCTGAAGCGTTCTTGAATTATTCTCAAAATCTTTCAAGGTTTTTCACTGTTCAGTTATCAATTTGCATTTCGTTGTTGTTTTTCGCGACAACTTCTTAAGTATATCAGCTATCGTTCTGTTTGTCAACAACTTTTTTTATTCTTTTAATTGCTGCTCTTTTGTGTTTCACGAGTCAGCTTTGTTATAATATCATGCGTTTCCCCTAAAGTCAACTAGAAATTTCATTTTTTTCAAAAAAATTTGTTTTAGCCTGAATTATTCGGGTTTATTAAACACGTGCCATATAAAACACATCATCCTCACAGAAACATCATCAAAATAGTAAGAACCAGATTGTTCTCATACAATCCCACCAACAACGGTGAATCATATATCTGCTCCAGCACAACGGAACCAATTGCCGTTGCACTCCCCATTGCGACAAACGCAAATACCAGCCATACCAGCACAATCCCCTTTACGAAACCGGCGATACCGCCCAAAACATGATTCACTTCTCCGACAACCGGGATTTTGGATATCAAATCCAAAATCTGCGCCACGATGTGCAACGCAAGAATCGTAATTAATAATACAACCAAAAATGCAATTGCTTTCATTGCCAGCGAAGATGCCCTTTGCGCCACAGCATCATATGTTCCGCTTTTCTCCAGAAAGCTGTCCGCCATCTGATGCGTATCCGTAAGCTTCTCCAAGACCGATTCCGGAACTTTTACTTCCAATTCCTGATATTTATCTTCTTGTGTATCCTCTTGTGTATCCTCTTCTGTATTGCCGTTTACCGTTTCCCGGAATCTGTCCCTGCAACTGCTCTCGATCTTGTCCCCTAACGGTGTATACTCCTCCATCCATCCTGCCACATGAGGCGTTGCCCATGTAACAAAAACAAGTATAACAATCCATGCCACCATGGAATAAACCACTCGCAACAGCCCCCGGTATATCCCCCACGCAATATTTCCGGCCAACAGCAAAACCACCACTATCAACAGCCAGTTCATCGCAATCTCACCTCATCTATTTCTCCGTTCATTACAAATGTATAACTCTGTCTGTCTGCTCCGGACAGAATTTTATACAATTCCTTATCAAAGGAATATGCGAATTTCCGAATGCTGTGGATGGTAAATATCTCACAGTTCCATTCGTCCCTGACGCATATCTCGTTATTCTCCAGGAATTCTATCCGGTCATATGCAATCCCGGTATCATTCTCCATTACTGTTTTCCCATTCATATCGTATACTTTGATATGCCAGCTTTCCTCCTTATTGGAGTTGCTGTATGTAATACCGACATATTTGTCATTATAGAAGACGCTTTGAACCTCCTGCTCAAATTTTACTTCTTTTTTGGGTGTCGGTTTTTGCGCTCCTTCAAACAGAATCAGTCCGTTGTCTCCTATGGCAACCACATGATCCGAATCAATGTAATGAATCTCCGAAATAAACACATCATCATAACTGTAACTGCCCACGTTGTTGTCAATCTCATTCTGCCCGACAGAGCCAAAATTATAAAAGCTGACGGAAGACCGCACTTTCCCCTTTGTGACATCCAGCATATTCACCGCAAGCTTCTGTCCGTCCGTGGAAAAAGCAATATCTACCGGAAAACTTCCTTTTTCTTCGTAAAATTTTCCGTTCGCAAGCTCCTTTCCCTTCCGGTCATAAAGTCGCACATAGGACACATGATCCTCCTTCATAAGAACCGCCACGGTTCCCTGACTCGC
Organism: Lachnospiraceae bacterium; assembly: GCA_029227035.1. Lineage (GTDB taxonomy): Bacteria > Bacillota > Clostridia > Lachnospirales > Lachnospiraceae > Roseburia. The sequence continues at coordinate 9,719 of JAQXZD010000011.1, read as the reverse complement.
AACGCATACACGGTTGATTGGCACAGATGTCTCAATTCTGCTTACAAGTCCTTCTGCCGTCATAATATAAATAAACGTTCCCCCTCGGTCATACACGGCAAGATAGCCTTCACATATGTCCAGCTCCGGTGTCGCCATCTCAAAAGACTGGTTCCAGATTAATTCATTACTTGTCGTGTGATACACGGCTCCGTCATTATTGTATTCCAAAATATTCCCTGCAAAGGATTCATATTTTCCCGCTACGCTGTCTTTTCTCTCCGTAATCTGCCGGATTTCAAATGCTGTATAGCTACGAAGTGCCATCCACAACTGAACGCCTACAATCACAACCGCCAAAACTGCTGCAATAATCGCCGCATTGCGAAAAGATTTTCTTCGATGTCTGCGCACCTTTTCATTTATTTCTTCCAGCTCTTCCTGACTCGTCTGTACGGTTTTAAAATCTGTCCTGTTTGCCACCGTCTGTACTCTCCTCATTTACTCCTGCTGTATTTTTTTCTTATATCAGATTATTCAGGCTTATTATATCATTTAACCGATTGTTAAGGAAGTAACAATTTTTGTCCTTCCCGGATATCATCCGAACTCTCCAGTTCATTCAGCTTAACAATCTCTGCAATCTGCTTTGTTGATCCATAAATTTCCCTGCTGATGGAGGATAATGTATCTCCCGCTTCCACAACATAATATTCCGGTATTTTCTGTGCCACTGTCTCCTCTGCCTGAGTCTCCGTATCCGCTTTTTCCATATCCGTGTTTTCGTCTGTCTGCGTCTTTTCTGCTTTCGGGACCTCCCCCGCCGGCACCTGTTCAATCGGAATCAGATTCAGATTCTCGGTCATGGTCATCGTCTCTGTGTCTGCCACCTGTTCGGTTGCATTCTGTTCAATCTCCGTTCCCACAAGCACTTCTGCCGGCTCCGGTTCCCCCTTTAGCTTCTGGCTCATGGCACTGACAATCCGGTCCACGCCAGGTATCTGTATACGATTTTCATAAACGCCGACTCCTGCCAAAACCACCAGCAAGGCAATCGCCGCCACAAGCGCATAGGAAGTTGCCTTGCCAGGCGCATTTGCATCCCTATTTCCGCTTTCCTGTATCATTTCCCGATACTGTCCCTTATTATGCTCCGGTTCCTGCGGAATGCTCTGCACAGACTGGCGTCTTTCCCGCTCCACGGTCACCTCCGCCGGACGAACCCTGTGCAGTTCTCTTGCATAATATATATAAAACCCCTCTTTTTGCTGAAGACGGCTTCCCTTATTCAGGAAAAAGTATTCATCACCCTCTATGCTGTCCATCAAAAAAAGTACCTGATGCGCCCCGCCAAACTGTTCCCTGTGAACCGCTTCCAGTTCCGGCGTCATCCGCGGCGCAAATCCTTTGAGATCCAATGCCCAGCCTACAATGATAGAGTTCTCGTAGGAACGTTTTATCTCGCGAAACACATCACTCCATGCATGGGTGCTCCACCTTGGTATATTCTGGGCAAATTCCAGATCATGCACCGGAATTGCCGCTTCCACAAAGGTGGTATATCTCCCCTGTTTACACTCCGTATGCCCCATAAAAATAAAAGCTCTTCGCTGTGCATAATCTTCTTCATGAATTCTTGCATAAGCCGCATTTTCAATATAGATCCGGTCTTCCTCCGAGGGTGTCCCTATCTGACGTATATTTTTCAGATTGCGTTCTTCCACCGCCTCAATATCAATCATTTCCTGCCTCCTTTTGGGAACACCCGGCTCCCTCTTTTACACGTATCCTACCATATGCATATGCAAGGAATTTGGAAAAATATGACATCCCTCTGAAAAACTATACGACAAAAAAGCTGTCGCATCTCTGCGACAGCCCTCTCTATTTGACGAATGCTTTTATTTTTTTGTAGATTCCCTCGGAATCCAGTCCATATTTGTGAATCAATTCCGGTGCCGGTCCCGATTCTCCGAACTGATCCTCCACTCCGATGCGGAGTAATTTTGTCGGTGCTTTCTCGCTCAGCACCTCTGCCACTGCACTTCCCAATCCGCCAATCACGGAATGTTCTTCCACCGTTACCACTTTTCCGGTCTTCTGCGCAGATGCAATAACCAGTTCTTCATCCAACGGCTTAATCGTGTGAATGTTAATGACCTCAGCGGAAACTCCGTCTTTTTCCAGTAAATCCGCTGCTGCCAGAGCTTCTGACACTTCCAGTCCGGTTGCCAGAACCGTAACATCGGTTCCTTCTCTCAGCACAATTCCTTTTCCAATCTCAAAATGATAATCTGCTCTGTCATTGATAACCGGTACCGCAAGACGTCCAAATCGAAGATACACCGGTCCCACATACTGATATGCCGCCTTCACTGCTGCCTTGGCTTCTACATCATCCGAAGGATTGATAACAACCATCCCCGGAATTTCCCTCATCAGTGCAATGTCCTCCAGGCACTGATGTGTCGCACCGTCTTCTCCTACCGAAATACCGGCGTGAGTTGCACCAATCTTCACATTCAGATGCGGATATCCGATGGAATTGCGCACCTGCTCATAATTACGCCCTGCTGCAAACATTGCAAAAGAACTGATAAACGGCACCTTTCCACAGGTAGACAATCCTGCTGCAATTCCTGTCATATTACACTCTGCAATTCCGCAATCCAGATGGCGTTCCGGAAATTCCTTCTGAAAAATACAGGTCTTCGTTGCTCCGGCAAGATCTGCGTCCAGTACAATCAGATCCTCATGCTCTTTTCCCAGTTCCACTAAAGCGTTTCCGTAGCTTTCCCTAGTTGCAATCTTCTTTACTTCTGACATAATGCTGCACCTGCTTTCTCAAGATCTGCCATCGCAATCTTGTATTCTTCATCATTCGGAGCCTTTCCGTGCCAGGAGGCTTCATTCTCCATAAACGAAACGCCCTTGCCTTTTACGGTTTTTGCAATAATTGCAGTCGGCATCCCCTTCGTACTGCGCGCTTCCTCAAAAGCTGCCCGTATCTGGTCAAAATTATTACCGTCAATCACAATTGTATGAAAATTAAATGCCTTGAACTTCTCATCGATCGGATACGGGGAGCAGACTTTGCTCACTTCTCCGTCAATCTGAAGATTATTGTTATCTACAATCACCACCAGATTGTCCAGCTTACGGTGCCCTGCCCACATGGCAGCTTCCCAAATCTGTCCTTCCTGTATCTCTCCGTCTCCGGCAAGCGTATATACCCGATAATCTTTGTTATCGAGCTTTCCTGCAGCCGCCATTCCCACAGCGGCAGACACACCTTGTCCCAGTGAACCGCTTGACATGTCCACTCCCGGAATATGCTTCATATCCGGATGTCCCTGCAGATAAGAGCCTGTATGACGCAGTGTGACCAGATCTTCCTTTGGAAAATAACCTTTCTCAGCCAGAGTTGAATAGAGAGCCGGTGCCACATGCCCCTTAGAAAGAACAAAACGATCGCGATTAGCGTCCTTTGGGTTCTTTGGATCCACATTCATCTCTTCAAAGTACAGATAGGTCAAAATATCTGCTGCAGACAACGATCCGCCCGGATGTCCGGACTTCGCGCTGTGCACTGCCGTTACGATGCTTTTTCGAATCTCATTCGCTGTTTTTTCCAGTTCTAAGTTATTCATCATATCTCCTTTTCTGGTGCAGACTACAATTCCGTCCGACCTTGCAACGCCCTAAGGAGCGTTACTTCATCAATATACTCCAAATCTCCCCCGACCGGAACCCCACTCGCAATTCTTGTCACCTTAATCCCGGTAGGCTTAATAAGCTTGCTGAGGTACATTGCTGTCGTCTCTCCCTCCAAGCTGGAGTTGGTCGCAATAATCACCTCATCCACATCGCTTTCCAGCCTCACCATCAGCTCTTTCAGCTTGATATCATTCGGCCCGATACCCAGCATCGGAGAAATTGCTCCATGCAGCACATGATAAACACCCTCATACTTGCCGGTCTTCTCATATGCAACCAGATCCCTCGTATTCTCCACCACCATGATTTGCTTATGGTCTCTGGCCTCGTCACTGCATATCGGACAAAGCTCCTGGTCAGTCAGGTTATAACAGCATTTGCAGTACTTTACATTTCTTTTCGCGGAAACAATCGCAGAAGCCAGTTCCTCCACATTTTCCTGCGGCATATTCAAAATGTGAAATGCCAAACGCTGCGCTGATTTTGCCCCGATACCCGGAAGCGCTGACAGCTCCTCAATTAATTTTGATATCTCATGACTGTAATAATCCATATTCTATCAGAATGGAAGTCCTCCTCCCAGTCCTCCTGTAATCTGCGACATGGACTTCTGTGAAGCCTCATCTACTTTTCGCAGTGCTTCATTAGTTGCTGCCATAATCAAATCTTCCAGCATTTCAATGTCATCCGGATCCACAACCTCTTCCGTCAGCTTCACCTTCTTCACTTCATGCTTTCCTGTGACTGTGATCTCAACGGCTCCGCCTCCCGCTGTCGCTGTAATCTCCTGCTCCTCTAATTCACGCTGCGCCTCTTCCATCTGCTTCTGCATCTTCTGCGCCTGCTTCATCAGATTGTTCATGTTTCCCGGCATACCACCCGGAAATCCACCTCTTTTTGCCATCTGGGAATCCTCCTATCATCTGCTCTATCTAACTTATCATATCATTAGAAGTTCTCTTCCTCAATATCAAAATCAATTAATTCACGAAAATCCGGAACAATCTCGCCTGCTTTTCTGCCGCTTTCGTTCATTCTAAGCGTCACTTCTATCTCTTTTCCGATGCGCTGTTTTATCATTTCTTTGAACTTATCCACGCAATCTGCCCGGTTTTCACTCAGATAACTGTACGCATTCAGATCATCAAAAACCAACAGCAGCTCTCCCTGGGCGCCCAGTGTCGGAACCGCCTTGTCCAGAAAACGGTGCACCACGCCTCCCGTCTCTGAAATTAAAGCTTTCCAATTTTTCATCAGCATTCTGATATCATCCGGAATCGCTTTCGGCAGTGCCGGCTTCTCCGTCTCTCCGACAGATTTCGTTGACGTCGGATTGCCTTCCGCTTTCGCCGATACCGTCACCGCGCCCGACTCCAGCCTGTGCTCCAGTTGTCCCACTCTGTCCTGAAGGGAAGAATAGTCTTCTTCCATCTGCGGTTTACAAAGTTTTATGATTGCTATCTCCAGTAAAATCCTCTTCTGCGCCGCATACTTAATCTGACTGCTCAGCTCGGAAAAAATGCGGATATAGCGAATCAGAACTTCCGGTTTTACCATCTCTGCCTCTTCTTTTAACGCGGCAAGATTCTCCGCAGACATATCCAGCACTTCCTCCATGCCATCCGCGCTTTGCACCAGCAAAAGATTACGCATATACCACGTAAAATCATTGACCAACTGCCCAATCTCTCGTCCCTGGTCAACCAGCTCATCCACCGTCTTCACCGCTTCGACCACGTTCTGCTCAAGCACTTCCCTCAGTAGCCGCGAAAAGACTTCCGTATCCACCGCTCCAAGCACTTCCAGAACATTCTCATAAGTCAGCTTCTCTCCGAGATGAAAGGCTATGCACTGGTCAAGAAGACTTAAGGCATCTCGCATGGAGCCGTCTCCCGCCTTTGCCACATAGCGCAGGGCCCGGTCCTCCACCTCGACTTTTTCCTCCTCCATCAGCTCGGCAAGCCGCTCCGCGATGGTATCAATGGAAATTCTGTGAAAATCATATCTCTGACAGCGCGACAAAATCGTAATGGGAATCTTATGCGCCTCTGTGGTTGCCAGAATAAATATAACATATGCCGGAGGCTCCTCCAGTGTTTTTAATAATGCATTGAATGCTCCTGCCGAAAGCATATGCACCTCGTCAATGATGTAGACCTTGTATTTTCCTTCTGTCGGACGATATGTGACTTCCTCCCGAATCTGACGAATATTGTCCACACCGTTATTGGACGCAGCATCAATCTCGATTACATTCATAGAAGTCCCCGCGGCAATGCCCTTGCACACAGGGCATTCTCCACAGGGACTTCCGTCCACCGGGTTCTCACAGTTTACGGCTTTTGCAAAAATCTTGGCAACCGTAGTCTTTCCGGTTCCTCTCGTTCCGCAAAACAGATAGGCATGTCCGATTCGATCCGCTTTAATCTGATTCTTCAAAGTTGTAACGATATGCTCCTGCCCCTTCACATCCTCAAATCTCTGCGGGCGGAACTTACGGTATAATGCCGTATAAGACATGTTTCCTCCTAATCACCAAAGCTGATGCCGGTTCTCTTGGCTTCTTTAATCATCTGGCTGTCCGGATCTACCATCTTAAGCTTGCCGGCAACCTCTTCCAACGGCACCCTCTTTGTCTTATTGTTAATCATGGCTATCATGCAGCCATATTCGCCATCCATAATTGCCTTTGCTGCTGCCGAACCAAGTCTTGTACACAGCACACGATCGTATGGACACGGGCTTCCACCTCTCTGCGTATGTCCAGGTACTGCAACACGCACTTCCGTTCCGCATACTTCTTTAATCTGATCTGCAATCTCATAAGACACTGACGGATACTTGCGCTTTGCAAGCTTCTCCTTGTATTCCTTCTTTGGCAGGGCTGCATCCTCTTTGGAAATAGCTCCCTCTGCCACGGCAAGAATGGTAAAGCCTTTTCCATCCTTTGTCCGTCTGTGAATTGCATCAACAACCTTATTGATGTCATACGGAATCTCCGGAAGCAGAATAATATCCGCGCCGCCTGCGATTCCTGCATATAAAGTCAGCCATCCAACCTTATGTCCCATCACCTCAACGATAAATACACGATTGTGGGAAGCCGCTGTGGTATGGATACAGTCAATTGCATCTGTTGCAATATTGATAGCACTCTGGAAACCGAACGTCACATCCGTTCCATAAATATCGTTATCAATTGTCTTCGGAAGGTGTATGATATTCAGTCCTTCTTCGCGAAGCAGATTGGCAGTCTTCTGCGTTCCGTTTCCTCCCAGAATAACCAGGCAGTCCAGATTCAGCTTATGATAAGTCTGTTTCATTGCCTCAACCTTGTCCAATCCATTCTCATCCGGTATCCGCATCTGCTTAAACGGCTGGCGGGATGATCCAAGAATTGTACCGCCTTTTGTCAGAATTCCGGAAAAATCCTTGGCAGTCAAAAGTCTGTAATTTCCGTATATCAATCCTTTATATCCGTTCTCAAATCCATATATCTCCAATTCTTCCACATTTGATGTCAGTCCTTTTACCACACCTCTCATTGCGGCGTTCAGTGCCTGACAGTCTCCACCACTTGTCAGCATTCCAATTCTCATCATGTGCATTTCCTCCTGCAATCATCTAATAATCATGCTTTACTTTTATGGTTATTGTTTCCATAATCGGTTTTATTATAATATAATTCTTCCATAACCACAAGTTTTGCTCTTGAAAACTTTGCATAATTTGTGTAAAATATGCACTGTATGGAGAGTTGTCCGAGAGGTCGAAGGTGCCGCACTCGAAATGCGGTTTGCGTCTAACAGACGCAACGTGGGTTCGAATCCCATGCTCTCCGTGATACCGGAAGAGCTGTGCATCCGCACAGCTCTTTATTATTGTCTATGAAACTCTCTGCGCTTTCTCCGTCCGCCGTTTTCCCTCTTATCCGTTCCATCCCTCTTATCCGTTCCATCCCTCTTCTCTGAAGTCTCCTGCTTTCTGGCGGCAGACTCATTCTTGCGACGCTCCTCCGGAGACAGCCGCTCTTTCTTTCTGCCAATGTAAACATTCCACTTCATATACGCTTCCTGCGCATTTCTCGACCGGTATATCTCATTGCGCTCTTCCCCTATGATATCGGTAATACTGTAATAGCCTTTATCATACAGAAACTCTGCCGTCTTACCTTCGAACTCCTTGCTTCCCAGTACAAATCTATGTATCGCCTGCTGCTGCGCCATCCTGTTCCTCCTTGTTCCGTAAAACATAATCTACTGCTTCCTTCAGTTTTTCATTCCGGGACAGTTCCTCTGTTCCAAGAAGCTTACGCGCCTCCTCTTCCGTGAACATCTCCCGCAGTCGAACCTGATGTTCCTGCACCGGAATATAAGACACACTGGATTCATCAAACAGGGAACGAAGTACATAGTAAGGCACTCCCTGCTCTCCCCGGTTCGCAGAGAGAGAGACAATATTGTCCACCCGACACACTCCCTGTGTCTCACTGTATATAATCTGCTTTTTCTCGAACATCTTCTCCATCTCAGTCCATCTGCTCTCTTTCCGTTGTAACAATTTTACAATGCATTCCGGAAAATCTTCTTAACGTCTTCCGCATCAAGCGGCACAAAACCGTAAGCCATTCCTCCATCCGCTGCTTTCTTTGCCATAACATCAAAATGTTCATCTGTAATCCCAATCTCGGAAAGTCTGGACGGAAGCCCCAGAGATCGGAAAAAGTCCCGTGTCTTTTGAATTGCTTCCCGCGCAATCTCCTCATCACTTCCCTGCGTGATTTCCCAGACATTCTTTCCGTATTCTGCAAAGCGCCAGCGCGTATCATCATTCAATACATAGTCCATCCAATACGGTGTCAGAATCGCCAGTCCAACGCCATGTGTAATATCATAAAATGCCGACAGCTCATGCTCCATCGGATGCACAGCCCATGCCGCGCCTTCACCGTAGGATACCACACCGTTAATTGCCATGGAAGAGCTCCACATCAGATTTGCTCTTGCCTCATAATTCTCCGGTTCTGCAATTGCGATTGGCGCATATTTGATACAGGTCTTTAAAATGCCCTCACAGAAACGTGCCTGCAGGAAAGCACCCTTGTCCTGATTAAAATAATTTTCAAAGGTATGACTCATAATATCTGCCGTGCCGGCAGCCGTCTGCTTTGCCGACACGCTGTATGTATATTCCGGATCAAGAATGGAAAACACCGGCTTGGTAATGTCATTTCCGGTTCCCCATTTTTCATTCTTCTGCAAATCGGAAATCACCGCAAAGCCGTCCATCTCAGAGCCTGTGGCTGCAAGCGTCAGCACCGAAACAACCGGAAGTGCTTTTGTAATCTTTGATTTATCCAGCACCTGTTCCCACGGATCCCCATCATAGCAGGAACCACTGGCAATAATCTTGGCACAATCAATGGTGGAACCGCCACCTACGGCCAGTACCGCTGTAATCCCGTTTGCCCGCACGATTTCTACACCCTTGCGAACGGATTCAATACGTGGATTCGGCTCTACTCCCGCCAGTTCACAATAAGAAATCCCGTTTGCCCCAAGCTGTTCTATCACTTTATCATACAATCCGTTTTTCTTGATACTTCCGCCACCATATACCAGCAGTACATGGTCTGAAATCTTCTTTAGGTTTGGTCCCAGATTTTCAATCTGTCCCTTTCCGAAATAGATTTCTGTGGGAATATTATAATGAAAATTTAACATGCCGGCTACTCTCCTTTCGGATATCTGTTATCTATTATCATTATATCGGATTCTGATTCTTAGTCAACTACTCCCTCACTCAAAAACACCCGGATTTCTCCGGGGGGTTTCTGTGTTTTGTTCTTCCAGTTTCTTATTTTACAATAAATTCATATTGTGGTACAATCCTTTCGTTGTCGCACCCAATCTGGCAACAGAAAGGGGGTGCAAGCATGCAATACATAACATCTTTCTTGATTTCCGTCGGAGCAAGTGTGGTCGGCTACTACATTTGCAAATGGCTAGATGGAAATGACAGCG
>JAQXZD010000010.1 GCA_029227035.1 Lachnospiraceae bacterium | reverse complement strand
GATATGACTGTGAACGCCTCCGTCCGAAAGCAGTCCCCACAAATGCAGGTCTGAATCGTTCTTCTTGCAATTTTCCATTGCCTCAAGAAGGACTTTATTTTCAAAGAAATCACCATCATCAATGGCCTTGGTAATTCTGGTCAGATCCTGATAAATAATCCGGCCTGCACCGATATTCATGTGTCCTACCTCAGAGTTTCCCATCTGTCCGTCCGGCAGACCAACCGCAAGACCGGAAGCCTGTCCCTGTACAAAAGGACATTCCTTCATCAATTTATCCATCACAGGGGTTTTTGCCATTGCAATCGCATTTCCCTCTGTGCGTTCGTTCAGACCATAGCCATCAAGCACCATTAAAACAACAGGTTTTTTACTCATAATTTTCCTCTCTTTCCATTGTGAAACTTTTCAGAACTCCACCCAACAATTCGCATTTCCACGTTCTGAATAGTCACTCTTCTTTTATATATTACATAATTTGACTGGGATTGCAAGTGTTTTAACTAATCCTTGAGATTCCCAACCACATCAATCTCTTTCATATTCAGATCCACATCATCAAAATGCTGTCCGTATCTTCTGCCCGAAGTATAGGTATAAGGAGACTCTCCGGGAACATCAACATCCTTATACGGATAAAAACGACCGCTCCCGTCAATTCCGACATTTTTGGAGACATCCGCAAGGTAATGATAAAATTCCTTTTTCTCCTCTCCTTTGCAGAATTCCGTCTTGACGCCTCTGTGAATACATGGAAGCATCTGCAATGTCAGCTTGCCTTTTTCATCAATCTGAATCTGCGCAATCGTTGTATACAAGGTTCCGTTGGAGAACCAGAAATTGCCGAGACTGTAAGCAACCGGCACATCTTTGATAAACTCCACTCCCTGAAGCCTGTGGGGATGTCCTCCGATTACCGCATCCGCTCCGGCATCCACGCAGAGCTTTGCCAGTTCCGCCTGATTTCCGTCGTAATGGATTTTTCCTTCGCCGCCCCAGTGCAGATAAGCAATCACATAATCACTGTTTTTTTCCGCATTCTGGATTGCCTGCTTAAACGCCTGTGTCTGCTGTGTCTTCAATACACCGGGCGTATTTTCTCCTGCCTTTTTGGTATAGTGGGAAAATCTCTCAATCTCCGTTGCCGATACAATCGCGATTTTACGCCCTTTCACAATAAAATACTTTGCGGCAGTCGCTTCTTCAAGATTTCTTCCGCCTCCGCTGTATACGATTCCTGCTTTCTTAAGAGTATCCAGTGTATCCAAAAATCCCTTTTCGCCATAATCAAACACATGATTATTGGCAACCGATACAATATCGGTTCCGAATATTTCCAGCAAAGCAACTTTCTCAGGGCTTGTGCGAAAACTGTATTCCTTGCCCTCCTGCGCTTCACCTTTTTTTGTATAGGCAAATTCATTGTTCATCATCGTAATGTCTGCGGACTTCAATTCCTTTTGTATCTCATCCGAGATGCACGCACTGACCGCCTTATTTTCTTCCGCCGACTTCATGGTATGCCAATTATCGTCAAAATTGACGTCCCCGATAAAATCCAGCCGGATACCGGAAGAATCCGATGCTGCTTTCCAAACCGTATCTTCATACAGATATGTGGCATAATCATGTACTCTGCAATATTCCATCCAGAGAACATGCATGGAATTTCCCGTTATCCGGTACCAGGATGTCGCATCTGCCTTGCCATCTTTAAGCTGCCCCGCCAGTTTCTCAATATTTTCTTTTCCATATGTGTCCGTAACCCAGCTTAGAAAAGCTTCGTCCACCGGATATCCACAATAGAAATCGGCTGTCCCGTATTGAAGCATTGCGTTCAATACATTTTCTTTTTCCGCAATCTCTGTGCTATCCGTTATATCTATATTCTCTTCTGCCTGCGGCAAAACTTCCGCTGCGCTCTCTGTCTCTACCGGAACCACAGTTTCCGCTTTCTGCCCCGCAAAACAATACAAAAGAATAAACAGTCCCAGCAGACCGATTATTTCCGTTAATCTTTTTTTCTTCATAAGTAAATGCAAAGGCTATCCCCCAAAGTCTCCCTCAGGGAATAGCCCCTATATAATTCCTACAATAATTTTAGTAGTTTACAATCTTACCGAAGTCAGCCTTAAGGCTTGCTCCACCTACCAGACCACCGTCAATATCCGGCTTTGCAAACAACTCTGCTGCATTTCCGGCATTCACAGATCCGCCGTACTGGATACGTACTGACTCTGCTGTTGCTTCGTCATATACTTCCTTGATGCACTCACGGATTGCTCCACATACTTCCTCAGCCTGCTCTGAAGTTGCAGTCTTACCTGTTCCGATTGCCCAGATTGGCTCATAAGCGATAACCATCTTTGCCACGTCAGATGCCGGAACACCTGCCAGATCAGACTTAATCTGAAGACGAATCCAGTCAAGAGTAATTCCCATCTCACGCTGCTCTAAAGTCTCTCCACAGCAGAGAATCGGGGTAAGTCCTGCCTCGAATGCCTTCTTTACTTTCTTGTTCAGTAATGCGTCATCTTCCTTGAAGTAATCGCGTCTCTCAGAATGTCCGAGTACCACATACTCAACACCTGCATCCATCAGCATCTCTGCAGAGATTTCTCCTGTATATGCACCTTTTTCCTCGAAATACATATTCTCGGCACCAACTTTTACATTGGTTCCCTTAACAGCCTCTACAACCGGTACGATATCGATTGCCGGTACGCAATATACAACGTCTACACTGTCAGAAACTACTAACGGCTTTAACTCTTCTACTAACTTTACAGCCTGGCTTGGAGTCATGTTCATCTTCCAGTTACCGGCTACAATTTTTCTTCTTGCCATGATTTTCACCTCATAATTTGTCGTTCCGTATACCGGATGCTCTTATTATTTATCGTCTGCTGCCATAACACCCGGGAGCTCCTTGCCCTCCAGGAATTCCAGGGAAGCTCCGCCACCTGTTGAAATATGGCTCATCTTGTCTGCAAATCCCATCTGGTTAACAGCGGCAGCGGAATCACCACCACCGATGATTGTGGTTGCATCTGTCTCTGCAAGAGCCTTTGCTACTGCAAGGGTACCTGCTGCAAGAGTAGGATTCTCAAATACTCCCATCGGTCCGTTCCATACAACTGTCTTTGCTGACTTAACGGCATCTGCAAACATCTGTGCAGACTTCGGTCCGATATCGCATCCCTCACGGTCTGCCGGCATAGAAGTGATATCATATACCTCTGTCTCTACCTCTGCATCGATCGGGTTCGGGAAATCCTTAATGGTAACGGCATCAACCGGAAGAAGAATCTTCTTGCCCATCTTCTCAGCCTTCTCCATCATTTCCTTACAGTAATCAAGCTTCTCATCATCGCAGAGAGAAGTTCCGATCTCATATCCCTGTGCCTTGATAAAGGTATAAGCCATACCGCCACCGATAATCAGAGTATCGCACTTCTCAAGCAGGTTGTTGATTACGTTCAGCTTGTCTGCAACCTTTGCTCCTCCAAGGATTGCTACGAACGGACGTACCGGATTCTCTACTGCATTTCCAAGGAAATCAATCTCCTTCTGCATTAAATATCCAACCACGTTCTCGCCGCCCTTGGCTGTGATAAACTTGGTAACTCCTGCTACGGAAGCATGAGCTCTGTGAGAAGAACCGAATGCATCGCATACATAAACATCTGCCAGATCTGCAAGTTCCTTAGAGAACTCTTCTCCGTTCTTTGTCTCTTCTGCGCCACGGAAACGAGTATTCTGAAGTAATACAACCTCTCCCTCTTTCATATCGGCAACTGCCTTTGTTGCAGCCTCTCCGGTTACGTTATAATCGGATACAAAGTTGACCTTCTGTCCAAGTACTTCTTCCAGTCTCTTTGCAACCGGTGCAAGGGACTCTCCCTCGTTCGGACCGTTCTTTACTTTTCCAAGGTGTGAGCAGAGAATCACCTTTCCGCCATCCTTTAAAAGCTTCTGAATGGTAGGAAGAGCTGCCTTGATACGGGTATCATCTGTAATCTCGCCACCCTTAAGCGGTACGTTAAAATCACATCTTACGAGAACTCTCTTGCCTTTTACGTTGATATCATCAACAGATTTTTTGTTTAATGCCATATTATACTCTCCGTTCTGCCGCCATCCGGCATATATTTTCCATAACGTGCTCCGCAGCTGCACATTATGATTCAGTTCTAACGTAAAAAAGGTCCGGCCCTGTGGCCGGACCTAAAAGTCAAACTACAATCTCAACTGACTTCTTATGCTAACTCTGAGAAGTACTTGATTGTACGAACCATCTGAGATGTGTAGCTGTTCTCGTTATCATACCAAGAAACAACCTGTACCTCATAAAGGTCATCTGCAATCTGGCTTACCATTGTCTGTGTAGCATCAAATAATGAACCATATCTCATACCTACGATATCAGAAGATACGATTTCATCTGTATTGTATCCGAATGACTCGTTAGCTGCTGCCTTCATAGCTGCGTTGATACCGTCAACGGTAACGTCAGACTTCTTAACAACTGCTGTAAGAATTGTTGTAGAACCTGTCGGGGTTGGTACACGCTGTGCAGATCCGATAAGCTTTCCGTTCAGTTCCGGAATTACAAGACCGATAGCCTTAGCAGCTCCGGTGCTGTTTGGAACGATGTTGCAAGCTGCTGCACGGGATCTTCTTAAATCACCCTTACGCTGTGGTCCGTCAAGAGTCATCTGATCTCCTGTGTAAGCATGGATTGTTACCATGATACCAGACTGGATCGGTGCATACTTGTTAAGGGCGTCAGCCATTGGTGCCAAGCAGTTTGTTGTACATGAAGCTGCAGAAATAATTGTATCTGAAGCCTTTAATGTCTCATGGTTTGTATTGTAAACGATTGTTGGGAGATCGTTTCCTGCCGGTGCAGAGATAACTACCTTACGAGCTCCTGCATTGATATGAGCCTGAGCCTTATCCTTGCTTGTATAGAATCCTGAGCACTCTAATACAACGTCAACCTTCAGTTCTCCCCAAGGACAGTTATTTGCATCCGGGAAAGCGTAGATCTTGATTTCCTTACCGCATACTGTGATAGAATCATCACTTGCAGAAACCTCATCTGCATGCTCATACTTACCCTGTGAGCTGTCATACTTTAATAAGTGTGCTAACATCTTAGGGCTTGTCAAATCGTTGATTGCTACTACTTCGTATCCCTCTGCTCCGAACATCTGTCTGAAAGCAAGACGACCGATACGACCAAATCCGTTGATTGCTACTCTTACTGCCATTCTTAATTCCTCCTAGAAATTGTAAATAAATTGTCTCATGGAACTTGTGTCCCAAGCTTTCTCTATTTTACCCAATAATCTTGGAAAGTTCAAGTCTTTTATTTGACTTTGTTAATTTTTTCACTAAATATTTTTTTTTGACAGCGAATATAGTATAATCTTACAAAACGCACCACAATATCTTCACAATAACGGAGGAAAAAACATGTTATGGGATACCCACATGCACACACGCTATTCCGGTGACAGCAAGGCTGCTCCGGAAGATATGATAAAAAAAGCGATTGCCCTTGGACTGGACGGCATCTGCTTTACCGACCACTTTGACTATGATTATCCGGATGATCCGGAGCTGTTTCTTCTGGATTTTCCCGCTTACTGGGACGAAATTTTTTCGCTCCGGGAAAAATACAAAAGCCGGTTGCAGATCCGCTGGGGAGTTGAACTCGGCCTGCAGCCGCAGGTCACCGGAACCAACAAAAAAATCACTGCGGATTATCCCTTTGATTTTGTCATAGGCTCCTCCCATGTGGTTCACGGCGTAGATCCCTACTATCCGCAATACTATGAAGGACGCAGTGAAGAGGAGGCTTACAGGGAATACTTCACCTCCATTCTGGAGAATCTGAATACGGATGCTGACTATGATGTCTATGGGCATATTGACTATGTGGTTCGCTATGGGCCGAACCAAAACCGTTTCTATACCTATGAAAAGTTTTCGGACATCCTCGATGAAATTCTTCGCACAATTATCCAAAAGGGCAAAGGTCTGGAAATCAACACGGCAGGCTTTAAATACGGACTGGGACACCCCAACCCTACCGAAGCGGTTCTCAAACGTTACCGCGAGCTCGGCGGTGAAATCATCACCATCGGTGCAGACGCCCACGAGCCGGCACACGTTGCCCATTCCTTTGAAAAAGTCCCGCAAATCCTGCAAAATGCGGGCTTTACACACTATTGCGTATTTCGGGAACGTAAACCGGAATTTTTACCGCTGTAAGGAAATCATTAAGAAAACCTTAAGAAATTTCAATTTAGGTCTTGCATATTTTGAATTTCAATGTATAATGTAGTTATTGAAACATGTTATTGTCATAGCATGTAGCGTACATGAATGAGTATGTAGTTCAATTTTATTAAACAATTATCTAATTAACTACTCAGTTACTCAATTACTTTTAGTAACTAAGAAGGAGCAGGTTTCCTCGCCTGCTCCTTTCTTTGTGCTCTTCGTACTACTTTTGTGTAATCCCTGCCTACAATATATCTATATGTTCTCCGTTTAATGCCTTATTCATGCTGCGTACCGCACAGAATTTTCCGCACATGGAGCAGGTGTCTTCCTGTTCCGGTTTCCTGTCTTCCCGAATCTTTCTGGCCGTCTCCGGATCCAGTGCACAAGCCCACTGCGCTTCCCAGTCGAGTGCATGTCTCGCCTCTGCCATCCGGTTATCCTGTTCCATTGCGCCGCGTACCCCTTTTGCAATATCTGCTGCATGTGCCGCAATCTTTGATGCCATGATTCCCTGTTTAACATCCTCCACGTTCGGAAGTGCGAGATGTTCCGCCGGAGTCACATAGCACAGAAATGCCGCTCCGCTTGCGGCTGCTATCGCTCCGCCGATTGCCGAGGTGATATGGTCGTATCCCGGTGCAATGTCCGTCACCAGAGGTCCCAGTACATAAAACGGTGCACCCTGACAGATGGTCTGCTGCATTTTCATGTTGGCGGCAATCTGATCCATCGGCATATGTCCAGGTCCTTCCACCATTACCTGGACATCCTTTTCCCAGGCACGTTTTGTCAGCTCTCCCAAGCGTACCAGCTCTTCAATCTGGCATACGTCGGATGCATCTGCCAGACAGCCCGGACGGCACGCATCTCCCAGAGAGATGGTCACATCATACTCTCTGCAGATATCCAGAATTTCATCATAATACTCGTAAAACGGATTTTCTTCACCGGTCATGGTCATCCATGCAAACACAAGGGAACCGCCTCTGGAAACGATGTTCATCTTTCTCTTATGCTTCTTAATCTGCTCAATGGTTTTTCTGGTAATTCCGCAGTGAAGCGTCACAAAATCCACGCCATCCTGTGCATGCAGCCGGACAACATCAATAAAATCCTTCGCCGTCAGGGTATCCAGGTCTCTCTGATAATGAATGACCGAATCATACACCGGAACCGTTCCAATCATTGCCGGACATTCGGCTGTCAGCTTGCGGCGAAATTCCGTCGTGTCTCCGTGGGAGGACAAATCCATAATCGCATCCGCTCCCATCTCCACGGCAGTCATCACTTTCTGCATTTCCACATCATAGTCCTTGCAATCCCTTGACACACCCAGATTCACGTTAATTTTCGTTCTGAGCATGGAACCGACTCCCTGCGGTTCGATGCACTTGTGATTCTTATTGGCACAGATTGCCACTTTTCCGGAAGCCACAAGCGGCATCAGTTCTTCCACCGTCATCTTCTCTTTTTCTGCCACCATTTTCATTTCCTCTGTGACAATTCCTTTTCTTGCCGCCTCCATTTGTGTTGCGTATTCTCTCATTCTTTATCCTCCTTTTATTTTACAAAAAAACCGCACGGATAAACAAACGTATCCATGCGGTTCTATCGCGCTTATTTTCCTACGTTGGCATTATCCAAATCAGGTTTCAGGTCTAAGCAATACAGCTTACTCTCAGCCCGCTTATGCAAGCTCCCTCTTTTTCTATTTATATACAAACAATTTTTATTGTAAGAGCGAAAAGCTCATAACAACCACTCCCAGAATCACCAAGACAATTCCGGTTGCGCGGTTTAACGTTTCAGGCTTCGCTTTGTTGGCAAATACCGCGGCAATTCTTGCCCACAGCAGTGTAAATGCCACACACAAGCCAAAGACCGGCCAGTCCGGACTTCCTCCTATGGAAAAATGCGACACGGCACCTGTCAATGCCGTAAATGTCATAATGAACACGCTTGTCCCAACAGCAGTCTTAAGCTCATAGCCCAGAACCGACGTCAGAATAAGAAGCATCATCATACCACCGCCTGCTCCAACAAAACCGCAGATAAAGCCGATCAGTATTCCGCAGGCCACAGACTGCAGGGCACGCTTTTTCGCTGAGACTGACTGCATGGCTTCTTTGGTTGTCATCACCGGTTTCACAATGAATTTGATTCCCAGAAGGAACGTCATGACCACAGAAAAATTTCCCATCGTCGCAGACGGAACCAGACTGGATACATAACTTCCCACAACCGTAAAGACCAGAACGCTTCCCATCATATACAGTCCGTTTTTCACATCCAGATTCTTATTCTTTCCGTATGTGTAGGCAGAAATTGCACTGGCCAGAACATCCGATGACAATGCGATACCAACTGCCATGTAGGGGTCCATTCCCAAAAAGGTTACCAGCATCGGGGTAATGACAGCCGCTGCACTCATACCCGCAAATCCGGTTCCGAGTCCTGCCCCCATTCCCGCAAAAAAAGTAACCAATATGGTAATCACAATTTCCATTTTATCTGACGCCTCCTTATGTATCCGCTAACCGATGCTTATCTGACGCGAGCCGCAAACAGATGACTCACATATAACATCATCGCATTTGCCGATTCGCTGATCTCTGCTACCGTCTTTATCTTTTCCACATCAAAAAGGATACATCCGCAATGTCCCGGGAAAGTCGGAAAACAGGTAATACTCAAAGCCGTATCAATTTCCGGGCTGTAATCAACAACCTGCAGTGTTTCACCCAGAAATGCAGATCTCTCATAACTGCTCAGCCACTTTGGATCCATATTCTCAAACACATTTCCGAAAGTGTTTCCAATCATCCGTTCAAGAGGTACCTTCTCGATCTCTGCCAGCTTTTCGTTTCCATAGCGGAAAATCCAGTCAATCACCCTCTGCTCATCATCAAACACCATTTCTATATCTGCATACGCAAACGGCACCTTATCAAAGCTTTTATAATGCTCATGATACTCCTCATTCGTTGTCGGCATCTCCGCCTCGTGGCAACAACTGATAATCCTCTTCTTTACTTCTACATACTGTGCAATTATTTCTTTCTTCCGGTGTACCGCATAGTTTAAGGAGTCCCCGTTAATCAAATGTACTTTATTCGTGATATCATGTATTGCCAAAGCCGACACAAGATAACTGCGGTGTATCATAATAAAATCTTCACACAGCAACCGTTTCAATTTTTCCAGTGTAATTCGCGACTCATACACCTGACCGTCACTAATATGTATATATGCATTATTTTTCTCTGTGCTGGCATATAACACCGTTCTGCATTCAATCTTTACCTTCTCTCTTCGGGACATTATCGTAATCGTTCTTTCCTTGTCGTCCAAAGCAATACCTCCGTTCATCCTCAATGTTTAACTCAGATTTAACAAAAAAAATGAGACAGCCATCAATCACTCTGACTGTCTCTTCATGATTCAATTTCACTTTACCATTCCCTCTGTTAAAAGTCAATTCTCATGTCCCATTGTACCTGAGGAAATCCAAAGCACAATATAGATTATTCACATCTGATTAAAAATTAAAGAATACTATTCACCAGGCTTTTGGTATCTGTTATAAATCTGCTCAACTCTTTTTTCCATCTCTCTTCGAACTTCGGCTGGACCCAGCACCTCCGCATACGGACCATACGAAAATATATAATTGTAAAACCAGCTTTCATGTGCATTGGGAGCCGTAAATATAAATCTGCCGTTCTCCTCTTTTGCCAGATGCACAGGCAGCTCGTCGCAGACTCGATATGCCATACATTTATCAATTGCAAAAGTTGCTTCAAACGTATCTTCCATTTCTATATAATGCGCTTTTTCCTCGGGGAGTTCTCTTGGCACGAATCGTTCTTCCGTAACTGTCAGTTGTTCTATTCTGCGAAATTTGAAATACCGGAAATCCTGACGCAATTCGCAAAAGCCATACACATACCAGGACTGTGAGCGAAAAACGAGTTTATGCGGCTGCACTTTTCGACTGCTGGATTCCTTCATTCCCATATATTCAAAAGTGATTTTCTTATGTCTTAAAACAGCATCTTTCAATAACCGAAACCGTTCCTGGTCAAATCCGCCCTGTCCCCAGCTATCCAGTTCAACCTCTATCCAGTCCTGTGCACTTTCCCCGAAAAATTTTTCCAAACGATTCAGAGCCTGCTGCTCATCTTCATATGCCACCGCTTCCATCACACGCATGGAAGACAAAATGCTGCTTTTTTCTTCCTCCGTCAGCACCTTTTTATTCAACACAAAATCGGAGAGAAGGGATATCCCTCCGCTCCGACCTTTGGTCGCATAGACCGGTATTCTTGCTTCCGATAATTTTTCAATGTCCCGATTGATGGTTCGCACAGAAACCTCCAGTTTTTCTGCAAGTTCTTTTGCCGTAACCTTCTCTTTTTCCATCAGAATATAAACAATCTGAAACAATCTGCTGACCATATGCTATCACGCCCTTTTTATTTTACTGCAATATAAATATCTATATCCGTCATGGTAATGTACTCTTCGAAATCTCCTGTGAATGTTCTGTCGAGAGGGGTCTGCCAGATTTCTTTCCAGGCATTTGCTACTGCTTCTACCATATCGCCATGGATGCTGAACTTGGCATATTTGCCTGCCGGAATCACCTTGACGGAAAGTTCACTGTCTTCCTCCGGCATTTTGCTGACTTCAAATCCTGCCGTAACATCATATTCTTCGCCCTGATAATCGGAATATAAGCCAATGGCATATTCATTTGTCCTGTTCGCAATGGCTGCCACATGCTCCGGCATATATAATTTTTGCCAGAGACCTCCTATTATACTTTGCATTTCCGGGCTTGTGTTGCTTGTTCTTGCTTTATAGCCTACTACAATTTTTTCCTTAAGTTCTACGATTTCGTAATTCATTTTTGTCCTCCTAAATTCCTGTGGTTTTTTTACAAGATAAAGGATAACATTTAAATTATGACACTGTATGTCATATTTTTCAATGAAATTTTCAAAGGATACTATTTTATGAAAAATGTCAGCGTGGCAAATTTTTCAGTTCTTTCTTCAAATCCATCCGGATACTCCAATGCCACAAAAATTCTCCAAGGAAAAGTCCCTTATGAACAAAGTCTTCACATATCAATGCTTTGATCAATCTGCGGAATGAATAAATTCTTTTGCTTGCATCAATATGCTCCAATTGCAGTTCATACGGACTCATATTTTTAGGTCTGTGCACGGTATTTCCATTGTACTTCTCCCAATTTTGATGAAGCAGACGCTCTTTATTATTTTCATAGGACGGGGTTCCCGGAACAAAATACATGCACTGTATTAAAGTGCCCTGTATCTTATTTCTAATCACAAAATCCGCAAGTTCCTTCCCGCATCCTTTTTTCTGGTTATCGGAGCCGAGAATAAATAATCCTCTGACACTCAATCCATGCTTACGGATATTTTTTATCGCCGCCTCAATTTCTTCCACTGTACTTTTTTTATGATAAGTTTCAAAGGATTCATCATCGATAAATTCAATTCCCATATCCAATTCAAAGAAGCCTGCCGACTTCAATAATTCAAGCATTTCATCATCAAATCCGACTTCATATCTCGTCTGAACATTAAAGCGATATTTTATCCCACTGGATATGATTTCATTGAGGACTGCTTTTGCCCATTCCCTGTCTGCGAAAAAGTTATCATCCGTAATCCACAAATCCTTAAGCAGCCTAAAATGCTTTTTGTGGAAAAAATCTATGGAATACTTTATGTCTTCAACGACATTTTGCGGAGTTCTGGTTCTTACCTTTCTTCCGAAATGTCTGACCAACGCACAATAATCACAATTATGCGGACAGCCTCTTGAGGCATGCACCTGTGGCCAAATGGTCATGTGCCCGGCCATCTTCTGATAATGATGTACCAGATTTCTATCTGCAATAATATCAATATCGTGAGGCGGTTCTGGATTTCCCGTATTTATGATCTTTCCATCCTCTCTCCATGCCACCCCCGGGAAATCCGGTTTCTTCCGGTTTTTCATTGCCGAAATAAACGGAAGGATCGTTTCATCTCCTTCCCCAAGCAATACATAATCGCAATATAAAGTTGCCTCTTCATAGTTCATGGAAGGATGAAGTCCCCCTAACACAACTGTGGCTTTTGAATTTTCTTTGAAATATTTTGCCAATTCATATCCACGCGAAGCAGCATATGTAAAAAATCCCATAAAGATGATATCCGCATCCAACACATCCTCCATTTTGATGGTTGAAATACACTCACTGTACATATAAGTATCCGGATATTTTTCTTTTACAATTGTTGCCAGTGTATTTAATCCAACGGACGGAGTCCTGATATATCGGTTATATACAAAATAATTCAATATTGTCCTTTTGTATGGTCTGCTGTCCGGCTCTACAAATCTAATCTTCATTTTCATTCATCCTCTTATACACTTTTCTCCTTACATCTTGTCTACTTCTCCATGAAATAAAGTATAGTACATTTTCTGCAAATCTTCAAAGGATACTACTTGAAAAATGTTGTACCAAAATTTTTTATTTAAATTCCACCGCCCGCTTATGCGGTGGAATTTACCCCCGCACAGTTGATATTTACTCTTTCATACAAAAGTGTTACGGTTATCTTTCCTTCTGACAGCAGTAGAAGGAGGAATTTCATGAGTA
>JAQXZD010000009.1 GCA_029227035.1 Lachnospiraceae bacterium | reverse complement strand
GAGAGAATATTTGGAACTGCAAAAGAAAACCACGGTTTTCGATATACGCAGATGTACGGAAAAGCCCGGATGGAAATGAAAGTCGGGCTGACTTTTGCGTGCATGAATCTGAAAAAGTTAGCAAAAATCAAGCAAGAATGGGGACTCAAAAATACTCTAAAATCATCTTTTTCACTTATTTTAAACAATCTACGATTACAAAGAAGAAAAAGGGCTCTAGGGTTTGCGCCCTAGAGCCACTTTGTCTACAGTCTGAGGAACTGCCATGTGGCGGTTCCTTTTTGTGAATTATTTATTCTGCTTAGGTTGTCAATTTTGTGACCACCTGATTGATGACGGCACCGTCTGCCTTGCCTTTCAGCTCGCCCATAACGGCTTTCATGATCTGCCCTTTGTTCTTGGTGGCGAGGACATCTGCGAATTTGTCTGTCAGGATTTGTTCAACCTCGTCGGCAGAGAGCATCTTTGGGGCATACTCGGATATAATGTCGTAGCGCGCCTGATATTCTGCGTGAAGCTCTGCACGGTCGGCAGGGCAGGTATCAAGCTGCTCCTTGACAGATTTCTGTTCCTTTAAGATGGCACGGTCAACAATTTCTTCGGATATGTTGTCTCTGCAGTTCTCATCGATGGCAATCTTTTTTGCGGCAGATACCAGAGAAGAGATTGCATCCTTTCGAATTTTGTCTTTTGCCTTCATGGCAGCAATCATATCTTTTTGTAAAACTTCAAATTTCATGATAACCTCCTGTTTTGAATAGTTACAATTACTTTGTTTTATACAGTATAGCACAAACAGAAGAAAAAATCTTAGGATTCTGCTTTCTTACGGTTGTGGAACTGATAAATGCAGATTCCGATGATATAAAGGACAATAATGGCGGCAAACAAAAAGATTGCCATATGATATTTTTCCTGCCCGAGAGCACTGCCGCTTAAGACGGATAAGAATATGGCAGGAAGGCGTCCCACGGCCGAGATAAAAATCCAGTGGGAAAGCTTGATATCCGACAGTCCGATCAGATACGAAAGAAGATCCTTCGGTGTGCCGGGAATCAAAAAGAGCAGAAATACAATTCGCTCTTTCCGACCGGAACTTTTTAAGATTTTTACGGATTCTATCTGTTCGCGGCTGACAAAAAGTTCTACAAAGCGCATGCCGAAACGTCGTACAAACAGGAAAATCAGGACGCTTGCAAGAGTCATGGAGATATCACAGATAATTGTTCCCTTGAGGATGCCGAAGGCATAGCCGGCACCGATTTCAAAGGGACCGCCTGGGATGACCGCAAGAAACACCTGCAGGATATTCATTCCCATAAAGGCAAGCACTCCAAGGAAGCCTTTTTCTGCAACCCAGAGCTGGAATTTTTCCGGTTCGGAGACAAAGTGAACCAGAGGGCGCCCGATAAAGTAGCAGAGAACGCTGACAAAAATGATAGCGGCAATTCCCATAATAATTTTGAAGGTCTGTTTTCGTTTCGAGTTCTGTTCTTTCATGTATAAGCTTCCTTTTCCTGTTTTTCTTTTTAATACTATAACTTCCAGTTTTGGGGATGTCAATTCTGTTCATAAAAACATAAGAATTTTCCTTTTCTCTTTATTTTTGGCGAAAAATTAATATAATATAATTCTGGAAGAACAAAAAATTCGGAGGAACTAACATGCAGTTTTATCTGGCACCCATGGAGGGAATGACGGGGTACATCGTAAGGAATGCTTTCGCCCATCATTTTCCATACATAGATAAATATTTTACCCCGTTTATTCCGGCAGCAAAACGGATGAGTAAGAAAATCGTCAGAGATCTGGCACCGGAAAATAACGAGGGAATCCGGCTGGTGCCGCAGCTTATCGGAAATCGGGCAGATGAGATTCTGATGATGACAGAACAACTGGAGGCATTGGGATTTACGGAGGTGAACCTGAACTGTGGCTGTCCGTCCGGTACCGTGGTATCCAAAAAGAGAGGAGCTGGTATTTTATCCTGTCCGGAGGAGCTGGAGGCCATGCTGGATCAGGTATTGCCAAAGTGTCCGCTTCGGGTATCCGTGAAGACACGAATCGGGATGGAGGAGGAAAGCGAGTGGGACAGGCTGTGCGCGATATATGCTGAGTATCCGCTGGAGGAACTGATTATCCATCCGCGTCTCAGGAAGGATTTTTATCAGAATGAAGTCCGGCTTGCGGCTTTTGCAAAGGCGGTGGAAGAGATTCCGGTGCCTCTGTGCTATAACGGAGATATCTGCACGGTAGAGGATTATCAGAAGATTACCGGTTGTTTTCCGTCCGTGGAGCGCGTGATGATTGGAAGAGGACTTTTTTCCAACCCGGGACTAATTGGAGAGATACAGGGAAAGGAGCCTGCGGACACAAAGCAGATAAAGGCGTTTCATGAGGAGATTCTGGAAGGCTGCCTTAAGACATTTAAGGCGGAAAAAGATGTGGTTTTTCACATGAAGGAAATCTGGTCGTATCTGTCTGTGCATTTTCCGGATAGAGACAGGCGCATGAAGGAGATTCGAAAGTGCCAGTCACTTGCGGAATATAAATTGATTGTTCAGCAAATTTTCTCATAGACTTTTTCAGGTAAATTAGGTACAATTAGGGATAAATGAAAGGGGACGGGATATGAGTCAGGCAGATAAGATATTTGTGGATATGTGTAAGGATATACTGGAGAACGGAACCAGTACGGAGGGAGAACTGGTCCGGCCTCACTGGGAAGATGGGGCGAGTGCTTATACGATAAAGAAGTTTGGCGTGGTGAACCGCTATGATCTTTCCAGGGAGTTTCCGGCCATCACTCTCAGAAAGACCGCCATCAAGACCTGCACGGAGGAGATGCTCTGGATCTGGCAGCGCAAGTCCAATAATATCCATGATCTGAAAAGCACCATCTGGGACGAATGGGCAGACGAAGAAGGATCCATCGGCAAAGCATACGGATACCAGCTTGCACAGAAGCATCAGTATAAGGAAGGTATGATGGATCAGGTAGACCGGGTGATTTATGACCTGAAGCATAACCCGTTCAGCCGGCGGATTCTTACGAATATGTATGTGCATCAGGATTTGCATGAGATGAATCTGTATCCTTGTGCGTACAGTATGACATTTAATGTGACGCA
>JAQXZD010000008.1 GCA_029227035.1 Lachnospiraceae bacterium | reverse complement strand
AGATTCAAAATGGGTTGGACCGGTGATGTACTTTGTCGGAATTGCGCTGATTCTTCTTGGAGCACTTTTAATCAGACAGATTACAGGGATGAAATACAGAAAGAGCTTCTTTATTATGGAGCTTCCGGAATATAAGGTTCCGTCTGTTGTGTTTGCCTGCAAATCAATGCTTGAGCGCGGAAAAGCATACATCATCAAAGCAGGAACCATTATTCTTGTCTGCAATATGATAGTTCAGATTATGGCAACCTTTACACCGAGTTTTGCAGTTGCAGCAGAAGACAGCTCAGACTCTATTCTGGCAATGATTGCTTCACCGGTTGCAGTATTACTGGTTCCGGTTGTCGGATTTGCAAGCTGGCAGTTGGCAGCCGCTGCAATCACAGGATTTATCGCAAAGGAAAATGTCGTTGGCACTCTTGCAACGGTATTCTGCATTACCAACTTTATTGATACGGACGAACTTGCACTTGTGTCAGGCGGCAGTGAAGTGGCAGCAATTATGGGACTTACAAAGGTTGCGGCTCTTGCTTATCTGATGTTTAACTTATTTACGCCTCCGTGTTTTGCGGCACTTGGAGCCATGAATTCTGAGATGAAGTCCGGTAAGTGGCTTGCGGGAGCAATCGGCTTCCAGCTTGCGACGGGCTATGTAATTGGATTTGCCGTATATCAGGTTGGAACACTGATTACAACCGGTTCTCTTGGGGCAGGCTTTGCGGGAGGAATGATTGCGGTATTGGTCATTGCAGTATTTATTGCGTACTTGTGTGTGCGTGCGGAAAAGAAGCTTAAGATAGAGTATGCGCTTGATTAAAAGGGAGGGATGCACATGGCGGATGTCATTGTTGTACTTGTCATAATGGCAATTATTGCACTCAGTATTGGGTATATAGCAAAAGAAAAGAAAGAAGGGCATGCATGTATTGGCTGTCCAAATGCATCTAAATGCAGCGGCAAAAATAAGAAAAAACACTTACATGAAACAATTTTTTCTGATAGAATAGCAACGAAGCAAAAATAAAAAGATAGATGTAAATCCAGCAGGATCATGCGTGTAATCTAATGGTAAAATGCCACAAAGATTACACGCTTTTTTGTTGTATAGAACAAAATCTGTGTTTACATCAGAACAGGAGGAAAAGATGAACAGAGTTATTACCATCAGCAGGCAATTCGGAAGCGGAGGAAGAACCATTGGAAAGAAAGTGGCAAATCAAACAGATAATAAAATGGCAACAATGCCGGTTCAGAAACTCATGCTGTCCATGGGAATTCCAATGATTTTATCCATGATGCTGCAGGCTGTTTACAATATTGTGGACAGTGCGTTTGTATCAAATATTCCGGGGGTAGGAGAAGTAGCCTTGAATGCACTGACTCTTGCGTTCCCGGTGCAGATGCTGATGGTCGCCATTTCCATCGGAACAGGAGTGGGTGCAAATGCGCTTCTTTCCAAGAGTCTGGGGCAGGGGGATGCAAAAAAAGCAAGTCTGACAGCCGGAAACGCGGTTTTTCTGGCAACGATTATTTACCTTGTGTTTATGATTTTTGGCTTTTTTGGAGTAAATGCATACATTCAATCACAGTCGCAAAATGAAGTCGTTATCGAGATGGCAACGGATTATCTGAGAATATGCTGTACGCTGTCATTCGGTATCGTATATTTTTCGATTTTTGAAAAGGTACTGCAGGCAACGGGAAGATCTCTTTATTCAACCATTGCCCAGGTGGCAGGAGCAATCGTAAATATAGTGCTGGATCCGATTCTGATATACGGATGGCTCGGTCTGCCTGAAATGGGCGTGAAGGGAGCGGCAATTGCAACGGTTGTCGGACAATGTGTCTCTTTTTTGTGTGCATTGCTATTTCACATCAGATACAATACGGAAATCAAAAACAAACCGGAATATCTCCGTCCGAATAGGCGCATCATAGGCGGAATTTACGCGATTGGATTACCGGCAATTATTGCACAGGCGCTCATGTCCTTTATGACTTATTTTTTGAATATTATTTTCGTAAAGATAGGCGAAAATGTAGTGACAGCTTATGGCCTGTATTATAAGATACAGCAGTTCATCCTGTTTGCGGCATTTGGACTGCGGGATGCGATTACACCAATTGTTTCATTTAATTATGG
The DNA here is from genome assembly GCA_029227035.1 of Lachnospiraceae bacterium. GTDB lineage: Bacteria > Bacillota > Clostridia > Lachnospirales > Lachnospiraceae > Roseburia. The sequence continues at coordinate 14,067 of JAQXZD010000008.1, read as the reverse complement.
AATGAGAAGCAGGGAACGAGTGCGTGACGGAATCAAATACGGAATCCTTTATACGCTTATGATTATGCTGGCAGGATTTCTTCTTCTGGAAATTTTTGCAAATCCTCTCGCAGCCATGTTTGGTCTGACCGGAGAGACGGAAAGTCTGTGCATCAGTGCGATTCGAATTATTTCCATCAGTTATCTATTTGCAGGAGCCAATATTGCATTGCAGGGAATATTTCAGGCATTGGACAGTGGATTGGAGTCGTTAATCATATCGGTCTGCAGACAGCTTTTGTTTGTCCTTCCGGTAGCCTGGGGATTTACCAGGATGGTAATCCATGGATTTTCTTATACGGGAGTTATCTGGATTACTTTTCCGATTGCAGAGATATTATCCGTTGTCGTTGCGCTGATTTTTATGAGGAGAGTGAATAACCGTAAAATTAAGGCGCTATAAGCATAAAGTCCTCCAACAAAATTTGACACTTCCTATGACAAAAAATATAATGGGAGAAAAGAGTAAGTCATGAGGAAGGATGAACGGGATGGCAAACAGGATACCAATTACAGATTTTTCCGATCCGATGCTGGATATCTATGCCAGAACGCCGGAGGTGCAGCTTCTGCGTTATCGGGAACCGAAGCCGGGAGTGTTTATTGCCGAGAGCCCGAAAGTGATTGCGCGTGCGCTGGATGCCGGGTATGAGCCAATCTCTTTTCTGATGGAGCCACAGCATGTGGAAACGCAGGGAAAAGAACTTTTGGCAAGATGCCCGGATACACCGGTTTATGTGGCAGAGCTTGCGGTGCTGAATGAACTGACGGGATTTTCGCTGACGCGGGGCATGTTATGTGCCATGAACCGGAAGCCGCTTCCTTCGGTGGAGCAGGTGTGTAAGGATGCAAACCGGATTGCAGTGTTGGAAAATGTGGTGAATCCCACCAATGTCGGAGCAATTGTGCGTTCCGCCGCGGCACTTGGCATGGATGCAATTCTCTTTACCTCAGGTTGCAGCAACCCTTTGTATCGCAGGGCAATTCGTGTCAGCATGGGAACTATTTTTCAGATTCCGTGGACGATTCTGGATGCAAAAAGCTGGCCGGGGCAGGGGATGGAAGAGCTGAAAGCGCTGGGGTTTAAGACGGCGGCGATGGCACTGTGCGAGGATTCCCTGAGTATTGATGACGAGCGGCTTGGTGCAGAGGAAAAGCTGGCGGTGGTTCTTGGCACAGAGGGAGACGGACTCGCAGAAGACACAATTGCAACCTGTGATTATACGGTCAGGATTCCCATGTCGCACGGAGTGGACTCCTTAAATGTGGCTGCGGCGAGCGCAGTTGCGTTTTATGCGATAAATAAGGGGAAAAATACGAAGTTTCCGGTTGATAATAGATAAGAAACAGATTATAATGAAACATAGTGTCTACAGGAAGAAGTGTCGCTTAGATGCGACATAAATATAGATAAATGGAGGAAATCAGATGGCATTGAGCAAGAAGCCGGTTAACGGCATGAAAGATATCTTACCGGCGGAGATGGAAATCCGTGATTATGTGACGAAGGTGATTAAGGAGACCTACCGCAGCTTCGGTTTTACCCCGATTGAGACTCCTTGTATGGAGAACATTGCAAATCTTTCCAATAAACAGGGTGGAGAGAACGAGAAGCTTATTTTTAAAGTGTTAAAGCGCGGGGAAAAATTAAATCTGGAGACGGCAAAGGAAGAGGGTGATGTGGTGGATTTCGGAATGCGTTATGACCTGACGGTACCGCTTTCCCGCTTTTATGCAAACAATGCCAATGATCTTCCGACTCCGTTCAAGGCGCTGCAGATCGGAAGTGTCTGGAGAGCGGACCGCCCGCAGAGAGGACGGTATCGTCAGTTTACCCAGTGTGATATTGACATTCTCGGAGAGCCGAGTAATCTGGCAGAGATCGAGCTGATTTCCGCTACCACAACCACAATCGGAAAGCTTGGATTTAAGAATTTTGAAATCCGCATCAATGAGCGCAGAATTTTAAAGGCGATGGCAGCATACAGCGGCTTTGCGGAGGAAGATTACGACAGTGTATTTATCACACTGGATAAGATGGACAAGATCGGCATCGAAGGCGTTGCAGAGGAACTGGAAAAGGAAGGTTACGCGAAGGAATCCGTAGACAAGTATCTGAAGCTGTTTGCACTTCTGGAGGATAAGAAGGATGTGGCTGCCGGAGTTACTTTCCTTGCGGAGGTTCTGGGTGATTATCTGGATGCGGATGTTGTTAAAAATATGACGGAGATTGCGGTAGCAGTCAACGCAACGAAGGCGGCAGAGTTTACACTGGTATTTGATCCGACACTGGTACGCGGAATGAGTTATTATACCGGTACGATTTTTGAGATATCCATGCCGGAGCTGGGAGCAGCCTGCGGTGGTGGAGGAAGATACGACAAGATGATTGGAAAGTTTACCGGCAATGATGTTCCGGCGTGTGGATTTTCCATCGGATTTGAGCGTATCATTCTGCTTCTTATGGAAAGCGGATTCAAGATTCCGGAGAGCCCGAAGAAGGTAGCATACCTTGTGGAGAAAAATTATCCGGCAGATAAGCTTGTGACGGTGATGGAGCAGGCGAAGGCAGCCAGAGAGAATGGGCAGCAGGTGCTTGTGGTTCGAATGAACAAGAATAAGAAGTTCCAGAAGGAAAAGCTTTCGGCTGAAGGCTATGAAGAGTTTGTCGAGTTCTTTAATAAATAGTAAAAAACAGATGCAGGAGGATGTTATGGCAGAGTCAATGAAAGGCTTACACAGAAGCCACAGATGTACAGAGGTATCCGTTGCCAATGTCGGAGAAAAGGTTACCGTGATGGGATGGGTGCAGAAGAGAAGAAATTTAGGAAGTCTGATTTTTATCGATTTGCGTGACCGCAGCGGACTGTTACAGATTGTAGTTGATGAGGACAGCGTCGGAGCGGACGGTTTTGCAAAGGCAGGCACTCTGAGGAGTGAATTTGTCGTAGCTGTGGAGGGAACTGTACAGAAGAGAACGGCTGCCGTCAATGAGAATCTTAAGACCGGAGATATTGAGGTGATTGCCACCAGTCTCAGAATTCTTTCCGAGGCACAGACGCCTCCGTTTGCCATTGAGGAGAACAGTCAGACCAAGGAAGAGATTCGTCTGAAATATCGTTATCTGGATTTGCGGAGACCGGATATTCAGAAGAACCTGATGCTGAAAAGTAAAGTGCTCAGACTGATGCGTGACTTTATGGCAGAGGAAGGCTTCCTGGAGATAGAAACCCCGATACTCTGTAAGTCCACACCGGAGGGGGCAAGAGATTATCTTGTACCAAGCCGTGTGCATCAGGGGAATTTCTATGCGCTTCCGCAGTCACCGCAGCTTTTTAAGCAGCTTTTGATGGCATCCGGTTATGACCGTTATTTTCAGATTGCACGCTGTTTCCGTGACGAGGATCTTCGTGCAGACCGTCAGCCGGAATTTACACAGGCGGATATGGAGCTGTCTTTTGTAGACATTGATGATGTTATTGAAGTGAATGAGCGCCTGCTTCAGTATGTCTTTAAGGAGGCAATCGGAGTGGATATTTCACTTCCGCTTCCGCGTATGCCGTGGCAGGAAGCAATGGATCGCTTTGGTTCAGACAAGCCGGACACCCGTTTTGGAATGGAACTGGTGGATGTATCGGAGACCGTAAAGGGATGTGGTTTTGGTGTGTTCACAGGTGCACTGGAAGCAGGTGGAAGCGTTCGCGGAATTAATGCCGAGGGGCAGGCGGGAATGCCGCGTAAGAAGATTGACAAGCTGGTAGAGTTTGCCAAGGGCTGCGGGGCAAAGGGACTTGCTTATCTTGCTGTCAACGAGGACGGAAGCTATAAATCTTCCTTTGCAAAATTCATGACGGAAGAGGAGCTTAAGGCTCTGGTTGAAAAGATGAACGGAAAGCCGGGAGACCTGCTTTTGTTTGCGGCAGATAAGAACAAGATTGTGTGGAATGTGCTTGGCGCACTCCGTCTGCAGCTTGGAGAAGAACTGGGACTGATTGATGAAAACCAGTACAATTTCCTTTGGGTTACGGAATTCCCACTGTTGGAGTGGTCCGATGAGGAGAACCGTTTTATGGCAATGCATCATCCGTTTACCATGCCGATGGAAGAGGATTGGGACAAGATTGATACGGATCCGGGTTCTGTCCGTGCAAAGGCATATGATATTGTATTAAACGGAACTGAGCTTGGTGGTGGTTCCGTGCGTATCCATCAGGACGATATTCAGGAGAAAATGTTTGAAGTACTCGGCTTTACGAAAGAGCGCGCCCATGAGCAGTTTGGCTTTTTGCTGGATGCATTCTCCTATGGAGTTCCTCCGCACGCAGGACTTGCATATGGTGTGGATCGTATGATCATGCATATGGTTCATGCGGATTCCATCCGTGATGTTATCGCTTTCCCGAAGGTGAAGGACGCATCGGATCTGATGTCGGAGGCACCTGGAAAAGTGGATGAGAAGCAGTTGGAGGAACTGGGAATAAAGGTGACTGCAGTTGAGGAAGACAACGAATAATTCAGGTCATATGAAAAACAGAAAATTTAACTGGAAATATATTTTTCCGATTGTCTTAATTGTTTTTGTGCTGGGCATATTCGGGCTGATGTATGGGAAGCTGGTGCAGCTTACCAATCAGCTTGCCTATCTGCAGGACAGCACCAGTATTATCCTGTCGGATGTGGATGGAATGCAGTCTGACATTGAGAAAACGTTAAAGCAGGAGACCAGTATCATAGAAAATTATGAGTTTGACATTGCAGACATGGATTTTAAAAAAATGACTTACGATGTCAACGTATCGGTTATTCCAAAAGAATATACGGAGAAGACGAGAGTCAGTGTATTTTTCGGAACCAGAGAGTGTAAACTGACCGGAACCGGATATGTATATACCGGGAAAGCTACACTTCCGCTGGATGACAGCTTTGACGGAAATGTTACGTTTCTGATAGCAAATGACAAGAAAAAAAATACGGAAGTGCTGGAATATTACGAAGGGCTTCAGACGGGACTTGACAAAGTGTTGTCCGGGGAGCTTGACCATCCGCCGCTGTATAAAGACGGAGAACTTTCCCTGAAGGCAAATTGCAGCTTTGCGCTGGACGGGGCAGAGAAATATGAATTTGATGAATTTGCACTGGTGACAGAACTGGATGGGGAAGAGATATACAGGCAGGATCTGAGAGAGGAACTTCTGTATCCGGAGGATGAGGATGCGCAGGAGAAAATTGATTCGACAGAGGAGACAGGGGAAGCATTACCGGATGATATCATGAGAGAAGGTTCCGGGGAAGTGCTTTACAAGTTTTCTTATGAGATGCCACAGGAGGAAGAGGAGCAGAAGAAGGATCAGAGAATTCGGGTATTTCTTCGGGCGGTTACCACAGATGGCTATCGATTTGAATATACGGTTTTTCAGGGCAACTATCTGGGAGAGGAAGACAAACTGGATAAAGGAAGCTATGATTTTGAACCGGTCAGTGTTGTATATGACAAAAGAGATAATCCGTTGAAGCTGGATATTCCGGATAACAACGAAGAGCAAGAGGTACAGTAGATGTTACTGTACCTCTTTTTGTGCCAGAGGAAGTGTGAAGATAAATTCGGTTCCCACGCCTTCCGTGCTGATGACGTTGATATGTTCTTTGTGTGCCTGAATGATTTCTTTGACAATGGACAAGCCAAGACCGGTGCCTTTTTTGTCTTTTCCGCGGGAGAGGTCGGTTTTGTAAAAACGATCCCAGATTTTTTTGATGCTTTCCGCAGGAATGCCAATGCCGGAATCTTTGACGGAAATCAGTACTTTTTCATTCTTGATGCTGGTTTCAATCTTGATTGCGGAATTGTTGGAGGAAAACTTGGTGGCATTGTCAATCAGGTTGTAGAGAACCTGCTGAATTTTTTCCATATCCGCATGAACATATAATTCCTGGCCGGTCAGTACGAGGTCAAAGGAAAGTCCTTTTTTATTGCAGGTGCCTTCGAAGGTCAGGATGGTAGTCTTGATAATCTGATTGATATCAAAATCGGAAAAATTCAGCATAATTCCGTGATGGCCGAATTGATTTAAGTCAATCAGACTCTGCGTAAGCTTGGTCAGCCGCTCTGCCTCAAACAGAATAATGCCCAGGTATTTGCTTTGGAGTTCCGGAGGAATGGTGCCATCCTGCATTGCTTCCACATAACCTTTGATGGAGGTGAGGGGAGAGCGAAAATCATGGGAGACATTGGAGATGAATTTGCGCTGGTCATCTTCCAGAGTGTTCAATTCATTTGCCATGTATTCCATGGTGCTGGCAAGATATCCGATTTCATCATTCCGGTGAACGCCTGTCTGAACATCAAATTTTCCGTCCGCGTAGCTGTGCGCCGCTTTGTTGATCTGACAGAGCGGATGATAGATGCTGCGGGTGAAAAGCAACAGCAGCAGAAGGGAGCACAGAAACACAAGTCCCACCGTAAAGAAAGAGATATTCATAAAACCGTTGGAAGCTTCCGTAATGACAGATACCGGCTTGTGAATCAGCACATAACTTCGCACACGGTAATTGGAAGTAATCGGAGAATAGACGCTTAGGGTTTCTTCCGAAAAGGAATGATAAAAAGTTCCGATGGTATAATAGCGGTTCCCGAAGTCTGTCGTATTGAAATCGGGAATGGTCGTGTATTCCAGATTGGCAGCCTGTCTGCCAATGGAAGCGTCGGAGGAGTCCAAAAGGATATGCCCCTGATTATCCACCACCCAGATATCGGCAGACAGATAAGTGCCCAGAGCTTCCATCTGCGCCTGAAAATCTTCCAGAGAAAGGGAGTTGTTGATAAAGTTGGATGCGTAATCGGAGGCAATCTGTACCGATTCGCGATATAGCTGCTGTGCTTCACAGCGTTCCAGATAAGTGTTGATGCTGTGCTGTGTGTAGGTACACAGTATTACAAAAGCAAGAATACCAAACAAGAGATAGCAGAGCAGTGTTTTGACATAAAGTGTAGGTTTCATTCTTTTACCTCAAATTTGTAACCAATCCCCCAGACAGTGGCGATGGACCAGGTGTCGTGATCTTTAATTTTTTCGCGAAGCCGCTTGACATGGACATCAACGGTCCGGGTATCTCCGATATATTCATAGCCCCAGATATGATCCAGAAGTTGTTCTCTGGTAAACACCTGATTTGGGGAAGAAGCCAGAAAATATAAAAGCTCCAGTTCTTTTGGCGGCATATCAACGGAGTGCCCGTTATACAGTACGGAATAGTTGGAGAGGTTCACCACAAGCCCCGGATATTCTACGCATTTCTGACCGGCAGCAGGAGTCTGCTTGACCGGCTGGTAGCGCCTGAGCACCGCCTTTACGCGGGCAACCAGCTCCTTCGAGTCGAAGGGCTTCATAATGTAGTCATCAGCTCCCAGTTCCAGCCCGAGGACTTTGTCAAAGATTTCTCCCTTGGCAGAGAGCATAATAATCGGGACGTTACTTTTGGTGCGAATTTCACGGCAGACCTGATAACCGTCAATGCCGGGGAGCATGAGATCCAATAGAATCAGGTTTGGCTGATACTGCTCAAAAGCAGACAGGGCTTCCTCTCCGTCGTTGACAATCTTGGTATCGTAACATTCCTTTGTCAGATACAGGGAAATCAGCTCTGCAATATTATTATCATCATCTACAATAAGAATTTTCAGTTTGGAAGCCATATGCATTTCCTCCTTTTTTGATGCAGTCTCTGTTATTGAAATTCCGCAATTGTGACACCGGCATCCCCTTCACCGGCTTCACCGAGACGGAAAGATTTTACGTATTTCTGGCGCTTTAAATGTGCATGCACAGCGGAACGTAAGGCGCCGGTTCCCTTTCCGTGAACGATACGGACGGAAGGAAGGTGGGCAAGGTATGCATCATCCAGATATTTATCCAGATGGGCAACTGCCTCATCTACGGTCATACCGATCAGGTTAATCTCCGTAGAGACAGAGGCGGATTTGCTCATTTTGATTTTTCCGGATGAGGTACCGCCGTATTTTTTGACGGATGGGGAAGTATCATCATCAATTAATACCAGATCTTTGATATTGACAAGGGAGCGAAGAATTCCCATCTGTACATATAAATCGCCTTTGGCATTAGGCAGAGTGTGAACCGTGCCCTTCAGATTCATGGAAAGAACCTTGACGGAATCTCCGATGCGGAGCTTCTTTGGAACTTTGTGGTTTGGAGTTTCTTTGTTGTTCTTAAGAGAAAGCTTTTTCTCACTCTCGCTCATCTTGTCCCGGACGCGGCTTCTTTCCTTTTCCATCTTGGACATCGGAGCAGTTCCCTGTCCGTATTTGTTAAAGTTGCGGATGGTCTCGTCGGCAAGGTCTTTGGCTTCCTTGAGAATCTGGAGTGCTTCTTCGTTTGCCTTGCGAAGAATTTCATCGCGGTTGGCATCCAGACGCTCATTTTTGGCAGTCAGACGCTTTTTCAGCTCCTCCACCTCAGACTTATATTTTTGAATCTCCAACTGCTCTTTTTCGATGGTAATCCGGCTGGCTTCCAGATTGGCAAGCATATCTTCGAAGTCAATATCTTTGTCACTCAGACGGCTTTTGGCATCCTCAATGATGTTCTCCGGGAGTCCCAGTTTGGAGCTGATGGCAAAGGCATTACTTTTGCCGGGGATTCCGATTAACAGACGGTAAGTCGGGCTGAGAGTTTCTACATCAAATTCACAGCAGGCATTCTCAATGCCCGGGGTGGAGAGTGCATAAACCTTCAGTTCACTGTAATGAGTAGTTGCCATAGTGACAGCTCCGTACTGATGCAGCTTGTGCAGAATGGATATTGCAAGAGCGGCACCTTCCGTCGGATCTGTTCCGGCGCACAATTCATCAAACAGGCAGAGGCTGCGGTTGTCAGCTTTTTCCAGTATGGAGACAATATTTGTCATGTGTGAGGAAAAAGTACTGAGACTCTGCTCAATGCTCTGCTCATCTCCGATATCCGCAAAGATTTCCTCAAAAATAGCCAGTTCGGAACGATCGCCGGCAGGGATATGGAGTCCTGCCTGTCCCATCAGGGTAAGCAGTCCGACGGTCTTAAGAGAGACGGTCTTACCTCCGGTGTTTGGACCGGTGACGATAAGCTGGTCAAAATCCTCGCCAAGCCGGACATCAATGGGAACAACTTTTTTTGCATCAAGAAGCGGATGACGTCCCTTGCGGATATGGATGCGTCCGTTTTCGTTAAATACCGGAGCAACACCGTTGTAGGATTTGGCATACTGCGCTTTGGCAAAAATAAAATCAAGCTCGGCAAGCGTGGTGTAATCCTGACGGATTCCAACGGCATTTTCATTGACACGTTCGGAAAGCTCCGCAAGGATGGCATTGATTTCTTCCTGCTCTTTGAGTAACAGCTCCCGAAGTTCATTGTTCAGATTAACCACTGCCATCGGCTCAATGAAAAGGGTGGAACCGGTGGAAGACTGATCGTGAACCATACCCGGCACGTTTGTCTTGGATTCTGCTTTGACAGGAAGGCAATAGCGTCCGTCACGCATTGTGATTACGGCATCCTGAAGATAAGAGCGTGTGGTTGTATTGTTCATCAGATTGGTGAGCTGTGCGTGAATGCGGTCATTCATGCCACGGATGGATTTGCGCAGCTTAAAAAGCGCAGGGCTTGCATCATCCGCAATCTCGTCTTCGCCAAGAACACATCGCCGTATCTCTTCGTGAAGAGGGGAAAGCGGTTCAATCTGTGAAAAAAGCGGAGTAAGAGAGTCTGTCTTGTCATCTGCGCGGTCAGAGCGGTCATAGGATTTGGCACGTCTGGCAGCCTCTAAAAGACTGCAGATGGACAGAAGCTCAGTGGTATTTAGGGTGCCTCCGATCTCCAGACGTTTCAGGCAGGCGTTCACGTCGTGAACGCCGGAGAAACTGAGATCGCTGCCTTTGTACAGGCGGGACAGTGCATCTGCCGTTGTCTCCTGAAGATGGGCAATCTCAGCGGCATCTGTGATAGGCGTGAGATTGCGGCAGCGCTCCTTTGCCTCCTCACAAAAGGCGTAATCGGAAAGCTGCTCTAAGATTTTGTCGTATTCAAGTGTATGATAAACTTTTTGATTCATGGTTTTTCCTCGTTTTAAAATAATGAAGTTTGTTATATTATACCCTATTCTTACAGTCAGGAAAAGGTAAAAATAGTTGCAAGAGGGACAGAATGCGAATATAATATCAAGTGACGTGCAACGTTTTGATCAAATAGCCTGAATAGTTCGGGATTAAGGATATGAAGGTCGCGTATGGAAGAAAAGAATTTACCAAATAACGATTTTGTCCGGGAACAGATCAAGGATAAACCAAAGAAAAATAAGGGTATCTGGGTACGCCTGTGCACCTCGGCACTGTGCGGAGCCGTGTTTGCGCTGGCAGCCTGCAGTGTTGTCCTTATGATGAAGCCGAAGCTTCAGGAAGGACAGGAAACGCAGGAGACACAGCCGCAGGAGACAGATCGGGAGACGGAAACGCAGATGGCGCAGGTGGTCGAGCCGGAGGAGACGGAGAAAGTCAAGCCGTTTTCCATCGGGGATTACCAGCAGATACAGACACAACTGTATGCAATCGGAAATGAAGCCAATCATTCTATCGTCACGATTACCAGTGTGGTCAGTGACACGGACTGGTTTAACAATTCCTATGAACGGGAAGGACAGGGCTCCGGAACGATTGTTGGGGACCGGAATGGAAGGCTGCTCATTTTGACGGAGAAGAAAGTCATTAAAGATGCGTCGGAGATTAACGTAACGTTTTCTGATGATACCATAGCACCTGCGGAACTGGTGAAATATGATGGAAATACCGGTCTGGCAGTGCTTGCCGTTGATAAAGAAAAGCTGGAGGATTCCACACTGTCTGCGATTAAGATTATGCGGATGGGAAGTTCCAATACCGTACATAAGGGAAGCGTGGTCATTGCACTGGGCAGTCCGCTTGGAACGAATTATTCCATTTTGACAGGAAATATTACAGCTACCAACAATGAGATTTCCACGGCGGATCACAATTATTCCGTGTATACCACGAACATTGTGGCGAATAAGAACGGAAGCGGTATCCTGATTAACACGGATGGTGAAATGGTTGGTTTTGTCATGCAAAGTTACAGCGCGGATTCCGCAAGTACGCTTACGGCGGTCAATGTGTCTGAGTTAAAGCCGGTCATGGAGCTGTTGTTCCACGATAAAGCGGTTCCGTATCTGGGCTTGTCCGTTTCTACCGTAACGGATGAGATTGCAGATAAATACGACATACCAAAAGGTGTATATGTCAAGGAAGTTATGATGGATTCTCCGGCAATGGAAGCAGGACTCCAGAACGGAGATGTCATTATCAGTGTTGCCGGGCAGGAGGTGACCTCCGCCAATATGTACAGTGAGGTTGTACTGGAGCTGGAGCCCAAAGAAACATATCCGGTGGTGATTATGCGTGAAGGAACAAACGGGTATAAGAAGCTGACGTGCAAGGTTGAGGCAGGAATATTACAATAGAAAGAAGAGGCAGATATGAGATATATTGAAACACTCCGAGAGGGAGAGAGAATTAACGAGGTCTATTTATGCAAATTCAAACAGGCGGCATTAACCAAAGCGGGAAAGCCGTATGACAATGTGATTCTTCAGGATAAGACAGGAACGCTGGATGCAAAAATCTGGGATCCGGGCTCGGTTGGAATCGACGAGTTTGATTCTTTGGATTATGTGGCAGTCACCGGAGATATTACCAGTTTTCAGGGAAATCTGCAGTTGTCCATTAAGCGGGCAAGAAAAGTACCGGAAGAAGAATGTAATCCAAAGGATTATCTGCCAACCACGGACAAAGATGTGGATGAGATGTATGGGGAACTGATGGAGTATATTGGTTCGGTTCACAATCCGTATCTGAATCAGGTACTGCACAAATTCTTTGACAACGAGACATTTGCGAAGGCATTCAAGTTTCATTCCGCAGCAAAAAGCGTACATCACGGTTTTGTCGGAGGACTTTTGGAGCATACACTCAGCGTGACAAAGAATTGCGATTATTTTGCACAGAATTATCCATTTTTAAACAGGGATTTGCTTATTACAGCGGCTATTTTTCATGATATCGGAAAGCTGAAGGAACTGTCCACATTTCCGGCAAATGATTATACGGATGCAGGGCAGCTTCTTGGGCATATTATGATTGGTGCCGAGTGGGTAGGCGAGGCCATCCGTGAGGTGGACGGATTCCCGAATGTGCTGGCAAATGAGCTGAAGCACTGCATCCTGGCACATCATGGTGAACTGGAATATGGTTCGCCGAAAAAACCGGCATTGGTGGAAGCACTGGCACTTAGCTTTGCGGATAATCTTGATGCTAAGATGGAGACTGTTAAGGAAATGCTTGCAGGAGTGCCGGAGAATAATCTGGAGTGGCAGGGATACAGCCGCCTTTTGGAGAGTAATATCCGGAGAACCAGTACGTCAGAATGAGCGGAAAGAGAGAGAACGTGAAAAAGAACGATATTTTTCCATTAACAATTGTGGATATGGGAGTCGATGGTGAGGGAATCGGCAAGTATGAGGGCATGACTTTTTTTGTAAAGGATGCCCTCATTGGCGATGTAATTCTTGCCCGTGCGGTAAAACTGAAAAAGAATTATGGTTATGCCCGCGTAGAAAAAATTACGAAGGCATCCTCGAGCCGGGTGGAGCCGAAATGCCCTTTGCACCGACAGTGCGGAGGCTGTCAGATACAGGCTTTGGAGTACAGCGAGCAGCTCCGGTTTAAGGAGAAGAAGGTGAAAAATAATCTGCTTCGCATCGGGGAGTTTCCGGAGCAGGAACTGGATGCGGTTATGGAACCAATCGTGGGGATGGAAAACCCTTACCGTTACCGGAATAAAGCGCAGTTTCCGGTGGGGTATGACAAAAACGGAGAGATTGTGACAGGGTTTTATGCAGCGAGAACCCACAGCATTATCCCGGTGGAGGACTGCCTGCTGGGAGTGCCGGAAAACCAGGAGGTCTTGTCTGCGGTCAAAGAGTGGATGAAGACATACCGGATTCCTGCTTATGATGAGAAGGAGGGCACCGGTCTGGTCCGCCATATTCTGATACGCTATGGTTTTTCCACGCAGGAAGTGATGGTCTGTCTGATTATCAACGGTGACAGTCTTCCATGTCAGAAGGAATTGGTGGAAAAATTGCAGGCTATCGAGGGTATGACTTCCGTCTGCTATAACGTCAATACGGAGCGGACGAATGTGATCCTGGGACAAAAAACGGAGTGTATCTGGGGAATGCCGTATATCACGGATTCCATTTATCTTCGTGATACGGCAGATTTTAAGCGGACAGAAACTTCGGTTTCTTATCATATTTCCGCGCAATCCTTTTATCAGGTGAATCCGGTACAGACAGAAAAGCTATACAGTACAGCACTCGAATATGCAGGGCTGACCGGAAAAGAATCCGTATGGGATTTGTATTGCGGAATTGGAACAATCTCTCTGTTTCTGTCACAGCGGGCAAAGCAGGTGTATGGAGTGGAGATTGTGCCGCAGGCAATTGAGGATGCGAAGAATAACGCGAAGCTGAATGGAATTACCAATGTGCAGTTTTTTGTGGGAAAAGCGGAGGAAGTGCTTCCAAAGTTTTATGCCGGGAGTGGAGATTCTGATGAGATGTGCCATCCGGATGTGATTGTTGTGGATCCGCCACGCAAGGGCTGTGATGAGGTCTGCCTGTCCACAATGCTTGCCATGCGCCCAAAGAGGATTGTCTATGTGAGCTGCGACTCCGCGACACTTGCAAGGGATTTGCGGATACTTGCGGATGGAGGGTATGAGTTGAAGCGGGTAAGGGCTTTTGATCAGTTTGCGCATAGTGGGCATGTGGAGTGCGTAACACTGCTCCAAAGGAAAAATACCTGAAACTCCTTGAATTTAGGCACTTTGAGAGGCATATCGTGTTTTCTCAAAGTGAACGAAAAGAGAAGAAAAAGGCAATTTCTAATGGAGTGAATGTCCA
>JAQXZD010000007.1 GCA_029227035.1 Lachnospiraceae bacterium | reverse complement strand
GCTGACTTTTGCGTGCATGAATCTGAAAAAGTTAGCAAAAATCAAGCAAGAATGGAGACTCAAAAATACTCTAAAATCATCTTTTTCACTTATTTTAAACAATCTACGATTACAAAGAAGAAAAATGGCTCTAGGGTTTGCACCCTAGAGCCACTTTGTCTACAGTCTGAGTTTTCGTCTTTAACGAATACTGTTGCTCAATATAAAAATTTTTAGTAAATCTACAATGATATACATTTCCAACTACAATATTCAAATATGCATCTTTCGCATGGTGCAAATCATTCACACTTCTGGTTTTCAACATGCCAAATTCATGTCTAAACTCAGATACCAATCCTGCCTTTGAATACACAATTTCTGCATCCGGAAACATCGCCTGTAACACAGTAACAATCGCTTTTGTTGACTGTCTGGTTTCCACCAGTTGGCGATTAATAAATCCGATTCTCTCTTCCTCAGAAAATTTTGTATTACGAATCAATCGCTTATATTTCTCTTCCGAAATAAGATGGTTATGTTTTAGCATATACCAATACGGCTGCATCGTATCTCGTATTTCTTGCGCAATCGGATATGTATCTGCCTTTTTTCCATTCGCCTCTGATAAAACCAATACCTTATTATCAATACTATCATCTTTTACATAGCACTGCGGATATATATGGTCCACATTGTATCGACTCGTCTTCAGCTTATCAATATCAAGCGGTTGTCCTGTGTACGCACACTTTCCCAATTGCATAAAATATAAAAATAGTACTTCACTTTGCAGTTCGTTATCACTTTTTCCCTCTAATTGTTGTGATAGTTCTCTAACCTGCTCCTTATCCATAGACTTGTAAAGGTCTTTAATCTGATCTCTTCTTGTTTGGGTACGTTTTCCCTTTTCCCCTCCACCGCGTGCCATTTCGACAAATATTTTTTGTGGCGGGTTCCCACCACAAGCCTTTTTAATGTCACTCACAATGCTTAAGGTTCTGTAAATTGGCCTTTTTACAGCATTGCTAATATACAGGTTGTCTAACATATCATCAATTTTTACTGGATGATTACTGTAATACTCACATGCTATTTTCTCAATCTCTTCCAAAAACGTATACTGATTTGAAAGTATCTGCATCAGATTATCATTGGTATTCCACAAGGCTCCAATAATCGTACATAATTCTCCGGTTTCTTTATTACATCCCTGTAGCTCAACCAAAAATCTGCGTGACAGTCTTCCAAAATCATTATATTTTAATTTTGAAATATATTTTACATCCTCCTCTTCTAATTCCGGATATGTATTGCGAAGCCACTTAACGATACGACTTTTATCTTCACTATATGTCAGTCTCTTAATAACTTCTTCTACTTGTTTCTCTGTCAAAACACCCGTATCCAATAATCTACGAAAATCGTGATATGATTTCAAAGATGATTTTACTGTTTCATCTAAACCAGAAACAACATCCCCATCATGAAGCAAATTGTTTGAAACAAGATATTCCTTTATCCTCTTTACCGTTACTTTCTTATATTTCTGAAATAGATGATAAATTTCTTGTTTATGCTCAACAGATATTTTTTGTCCATTAATTCTAATATTATTGATTTCATTTAAAACAGTATATTTACAATAAAGCAAAGAATATCTTGGAAGTACATTTTCTCCCGGCAAATAACTGCATTTATTTGTCATTTTATTAATAAATTCCTGCTCACTTTCATCCAAATCTATCATTTCATCAAAATTCCAAGGATAAATCTTTCCCTCTTTCTTTCGTACCATCCAAGCATGTTCTCCATTATCTGTACGAAGCGGTCCAACATAGTACGGCACGCGAAATTCCATGATGGATAGAATTTTATCCTTATTTGTATAGCCGTCACTATCTGCTTCATCCAAAAATGGTAAATAGTGTTTCGCATTATTCAAAATCTGTTTCAATTCATAATAATACAGTTGATAAGGAATAACTCTGTTATCTCCCTCCACCTGTTTGGGCAAAAAACTATTCATACTAAGCCGAAACATCATATCATCATAATCTGCCCTATCTTCCCCTTCTACCGGAATATCTTTTACTATTTTTCTGATATAATCACAAAAATCTTCTTTCTTTGCTTTTTTTACTGTAACTGGTGATGTTACAGACTTCATATTATAAGAATACGCAACATAATTTGATGCAACAGTACCATCTCGAAATATCTCATTATATTTTTCAGGTCTATATGTTCGAATAAACTTTTTTAAATACCTCAAATCTTTTTTGTGCTGTTCGTATATTTCAACTTTTCCCTCGGAAATACTCTTTCCTCCTTTTAATGCCTCAGAGAGTGTTGCCCAATCAAATACATTACGAAGAGCACTTAAAACATCTGCTTCATCTCCTAACTGGATCAATATAGTTTCAAAATCCTCTTCGGACATTTTAAATGATACCGATAGTTTTTCTGTAAATTCCAATTTTGGGAATAACTTTCCCACATCATAAGTACCTCCACTGAGAAGCTTTATCAGTCCCTCTCTACTTACGAGTTCTTCCTCCGTAACTTTGTATTTTTTACCACCATTCAACAATTCCAAAAACATTTTTTCTTTATTTGAAACCGTTGCTTTCATTTTTAATATTTCCTGAAAAGATGTAATATCACCTTCCCACGGAAGTGAATCAAAATCTTTCATTACCTCCATAAATCTATCATACACTGTATGAAAATCTAGGACTTCCGAAATATTATCCTTACTTACTTCATTAAGAAAATGCCCTCTATGTGCTACAATATAAGCACATGCCAAATAGACCAACCGTACATCATGAATTGTATTGTCTTTCATCAACTCCGTAATCAAATGATGAATTGTCGGATACTTTTTATAAAAATCCTGATCCGTAAAACCTTCATCATTAAACACAATATAATGATCACCGGCTTCCACATCTTCTCTAAATAGTGCACTCTCTTGTCGTCTAATGAAAAACCGCTCATCTACCTTTGCAATTTCTGGTGCGAATATTTCAGACACTAAGGCAATTCTCTGCTTTTTTCTATCATTTCTGCGACGTGCCGTACGAAATCCCCGTCTCTCTGCTGATTGTTTTCCTTCCTCGAATATATGACTTCCCCACATTGGTTCTCCACCATGTTTTATCAGATTATACTCTGGATCTGTCACTGCATATCCAACAGAATTTGTCCCTACATCCAATCCTATATAATAATTTTCGTTCTTCATATTGACATTTTTCCTCCTGCATGCTAGTATACTATCGAATTTACATTGCGAGTTCAAATAAAGTTTTTACCAAATCGCCGATTTTCGGTAGCACAGTGTGTGTTTTAAATCCTAAGATATTCTTAGGATTTTTTATTTTTATCCACCTTTCTCATACTGCCCAACCAGCCGTCTTACTTCCTCCCTCATCTGTTCAACCACTGATTCCGGTTCCACAATCCTGACTCCCTCTCCTAACCCAATCACCCATGCCAGAAACTGTCGGCTGACAGCAACCCTGACGTTGACCGTAAAATGCTCGTCATCAACCGGAGAAATCATAATTTCCTTTCCAAACCTGTCAATAATTACTCCCACAAGGCTATTTACACACTCCAGTTTTACCACCGTTTCTTCCCCGCCAAACATTCCAAACATTTTTCTTGCATAAACTGCCATGTCAAATTGTCTGAACCGTTCCCTGCCTTCCCTCCGCTCATGCTTCAAGTCGATATGTAGCATTTTATCCACACGAAAATGCTTAATCAGCTCCTCCCTACTGTCAAATGCAATCAAATAATAGTTGTCATTATCGCATAGCAACGCCCACGGACTCACTTCATACAACGTACCGTTTTTCCTGAGAACCATTTCTTTATGAATGTCCCATTGGAAATACTGAAATGTGATTTTTGCATTTGCACCTATCGCTGTATGAATCATGTCCACATTGTAATAGATGCTCTCATTCATCGTCTTAACACGCTCCGCAACATATACCTGCCTTTGCAGTTGCGTTGCTTCATACCTGCTTGTCAAACTCTCAATTTTCTTAATCAATTCATTGGATTTCTTTGCCGTAATAAACTTAGCAGATTGCACAGAATCTACCAGCAGCTTCAACTCCGCAAGTTCAAACTGCCGGTTTCCGACATGATAGTAATATGTTCTGTCCTGAAACTCTCCTATGATATCCATCCCATACACCCGTAAATTCTCAATATCATTGTAAATACTCTTACGCTCTGCACTGATTCCATATTCTTTCAATGCAGTGAGAATGTCTGACATGGTGATACTATGTGTCTCATCGGTTTGCTCCAGTAAAATTTTCGCCAGATATATAATTTTAAGCTTTTGATTATTCCCCTTTGGCATAAAATCTCCCCAATACGCTTATATAATACCTTTTTCCCTTAACCCCAATTATAACCTTTTAGTTGTCCAAAAAACCGGTCTCGCAACAGGAACTTGTGTTTAGAAATTCCCCCCATTCCATCCCCAGTTGCTGACTGCTTCATACTTAATATAGATGCGATCCGCGCCAATTCCAAGAACTTCTCCGAATATCTTCGTAATCTCTGCCGTCATTTTCTCAAATGCTGACGGGTTCTCCTGCCCGAACACCTTGACCTCGATAAAAGCAGTCGGCGCGCTGTTATCGCCCTTAAAGTAGAGATGATAATTATCCTCAAAACCGCACATCAGCCAGTTTTCGGACTTTCCCGGAATCAAACTGATTGCCTGTCCCAACCGGGACTTCAGCTCTTTCTCCTGCTCCTCTGTAATCGTTACGGATACTTTTGAATTAATAAATGGCATAATTGTTGTCCTCCTTCATCTTAATGATATCTATTATACTATATTATCTGCTATTTTGTCTGCCCATTCCCGAACCAGTTTTTCCAGCTTCCATGCGGCATTCGCCGGACTGGTGGAGGGCAGCACCGTTACTTCCCGTTTGGTATCCGGATAAATGTAGCGCATATACAGGCGCCCCGCCGTCTTTCCGTTTGCATAAACCTGCTGTATTCTGCTGCCGGCGAGAATTCCGGATATATCATTTGCAACAGCATTTTTTATGCTGCTGTCGCTGGAACCTTTAATATCGCAGGAAGCGATAACGTCCCATATCGCAATATGATTGGCCAGCAAAAAGCTGCGCTTTTCTTCTATTGTCCGGGGAACGTTGCAGACGCATCCCCTTTTTTCTTCCATAACTGCCGCCATCACTTTCCAAAACCGGTTTTGCGGATGTCCATAGTAAAATCCCTGTTCCCTTGATTTCACGGAAGGCAGGCTTCCAAGAATCAGAATTTCCGAATCCTCATTATAAATCGGCCTAAAAGGATGGCAAATATGTGTATATTCCATCTTACTCCGGCACCACCTCAAACAGTCTTGCCATAACCGGCTTCTTGAAGCAAACCGTAAGCTCATTTCCCGCAACTTCAAAGCTGACCGGTTCTTCCTTCGGATAAATGCAGGAAACCGCAACGCCTCCTTTGGCAAAAGGCAGACTGTCCAGCGGAATGGTCAGTTTTGTATCCGTGCACTTCATTCCTTTTTTCTTTCTTCTGTCATTGTTCTTTCCTTCCATCTCACGTTTCCAGACGGCAAGATAGGCTTTCTCAGGAAGCTTCAGTCCCGCGCACACCCACAAGTCCTCATTGTCTGCAATATCCAGAGGATAAAACGGAAGCGCTCTCTTGATATCCCCTCGGATATCCTTGTAGCAGACGATTCCCTCCTTGACCAATGCTGTCCGCTCCGCCGGAAGTTCTGCCAGATGTCCGCTCTGATGAATGCGAAGCAACATGGCATTGATCATATTGTAAATGACCTCTTCCTTGTTGCCCTGTCGCATCGGATAAGACCAGACAGCCGCCTGTTCCGGTGTCACACCCGCTGCAGCGTTGGCAGCGATTGTGGCATAATTGCGGTAATCCTCCTGGTCAGAGGTGGACTGGATGCTGTAGCGGGACAACAGTGCATAGTCTATGCGAAGACCACCACTGGAGCAGTTTTCAATCACCAGATCCGGATACCTATGGAACACATCATCCAGCCATGCCAGATAAGCTTTTTCATGCTCCAGCATTCCCTGTCCCACGCTCTCTGCGCCAAGCTCCGTTCCGATTCCCGGCTCAATATTGTAATCCATCTTGATATAACCGACGCCATATTCATTCACCACGCGGTCAATCACTTCATTCACATGGGCAATCACCTCCGGATTACGGAAATCAAGCTGGTAACGGCTTCTGTCAAACACTCTTTTCCCATGGCGCACAAAGAACCAGTCATCCGGTGCCTTCTTCGCCTTCTCGCAGTTGATTCCCATGACCTCCAGCTCCAGCCAGACTCCCGGAACCATTCCCTTTTTCCGGATATAATCCGTCACTTCCTTGATTCCGTTCGGAAAACGTTCCCTGCACTCCTGCCATTCACCGACACTGTCCCACCATTCACCCGGGGCATACCATCCCGCATCAATCACATAGTATTCGCAGCCGCACTCTGCCGCCGCGTCAATCAGCGGAATTTCTTTTTCCGTGGTGGGATCCCCGAACAGGCAGTTCATATAATCATTGAAAATAACCGGAAGCTTCTCATCATCCTGATTCGGTCTGCGAATCAGCCGGCGGTACTTCGTCAATTCCCCGACTGCTTCCTCAAAATTGTCCGATGCCACGCCCACTGCTGCCGGAACCGAAGTAAAAGACTCCCCCGGTTTCAGATTCTTAAACCAGTGGGACTGTACCTCTGTCGGTCCGCTTACGCACACATAAAAATGAGTATTCTGATCACTGATTTCATAATGCCAGGAACCATTGTGTTCAATCTGCCAGAAAAGACCGGTATGAACCTCCGTGTTTTCCACATATCCCAGAGGAAGATATTTCTTGGTAGACCAGTTTCCGGTGTTCGTCACCTCCAGTACCTGGGAAGTCCTCTGGTACACTCCCGGCTGCGTCTGCGCAAGCCCCAGATCCCCAAAGGTATATTCCTTAATACTCATCTCCTTCTGCCAGCCATTGTACGGAATCCGCACACGCATCTTGGCATCCGAACTGCTCTGCCCTTCTTTCTCAATGCCTGTATAGCAAAAAGAAGACAGATATTCCAACGTCTGCATTTCCTGTCCCTCGTTGGTAACTGTATTCCACATGCGAACCACAGAAGTCCCATTGTAAAACTGCATCACTGTTTCCACACGGATATGGGTAACTTCTCGGTCCTCCTGATAAATCGTCAGTCTACGTCCGTGCTCATTGACGGTATCCTCCATCCCCACATAGGTAAGTAAATATCCCGGAGCCGTCGCAATATGCTTATTGCCATGCTTTTCATAAGGTCTGTCATAACCGGACAGACTGACCTGCACAAGCTGGAATGCCTCGTCCAGAAACTGCTCCTTCCTTTCCAAATCCTCTGCCTTGCATTCCTTCCCGAATTTGCACAAATCCTCCTCGTGGAATTCCGCCTTGGAAAAATGTAACAGCTTTATCTGATTTTTCTTTGTAATTCCAAATACAATATGAATTCCATTTTCGTGAATTTTAATATACTCCATCTTTCTTTGTCCTCCCATTTTTATCCTGCCATATCTGCCGCAAATAATGCCGCACCGAGAGCACCGCACAACTGTGCCTTATCGCTGACCACAAGCTTTGCATCCAGTTTTTCCTCAAGTGTCTGAACCAGCCCCTGATTCCTGGAAACGCCGCCGGTCATCATATATTTTTCTTCCCCTCCGACTCTTTTTACAAGAGCGGCTGTCTTGGATGCCACGGCTTTGTTCAGTCCGTGTACAATATCATCCGTATCCTTATTCTGTGCAATCAGAGACACAACTTCCGACTCTGCAAAAACCGTACACATACTGGAAATCGTAATGTCTTCCTTGTAATGCAGACCTTTTGCACTCATCTCATCCAGACTCATCTCCATGGTGCGGGCCATCATCTCAAGGAACCGTCCCGTTCCGGCTGCACACTTGTCATTCATAACAAAATTCACCACAGCTCCATTCTCATCCAGCCGGATTACTTTGCTATCCTGACCTCCGATATCCACAACCGTCCGCACCATAGGATCCAGATAATGGGCTCCGCGGGCATGACAGGTAATCTCCGTAATACTCTTATCACCGTCTGTAATCGCGCTACGTCCGTAACCGGTTGTCACCATGGCATCAATGTCCTCTCTCAAAAGCCCCGCTTTTTGCAGAGCTTCTTCCAGCGCGCGCTCCGCTCCGACCGCTGCTCCTGCACCGGTTGGAAGAATAATCCCGATTACGATTTCCTTCTCTCTGTTCAGGATTACGACATCCGTGCTGGTGGAACCACTGTCAATGCCAACATAATATCCTTTTCCCATTGTGTTTTCCTTTCTCTCCCCTTGCCCCGGCGCAATGCTCTCCGCAAATGCTTCCAGTCTCGTCAGGAGCTGTCCGCTGCTCTGCAAGGTATAATCCGACTCTATTTTCAAAAGCGGCACACAGGCATGCTGCTTTAAATCCGCATATTCAAAACTGTAAAAATCGCAGAACTTAACGGTATGATAGATGATTCCCGCAAGGCCTGGACGGTTATACAGCTTCTTTCTGCCGGTGTTGTCCATCATGCGCATGCACGGAACCTGCGAAAGCAGCTCTCCTGCATACCAATCCATCAATTCCTCAAAATCATCCGTCGCAGGCGGCTTTGTCTCACCCACGGACCGATTGTTCACACAGCTGTCATTCTCCACCGGAAGCGGCATCGTGCTTTTTACTATTTCAAACAGTTCCGTTCCCATACGTGCGCCAAGCACAGCAATATGTTCCCCCTGCTGTGTCTTCGGTACAACAAAAGCATTCCGGAATACGTCAGCATCAAAATCTTTCCCCTTATAAGCGCGATACGCTTTTGCAAGCGCTTTCAACTGTGCCGTCATTCGCTCACGGCTGCAGGCATCGCCTCCGTGCAATACATCCACCATATACAAAAAATCCAGCTTCCGGCTGTCCGCCAGCACATCATATACACTTCGAATCGTATCGCAACAGTTGACCAGCACAAGCTCTCTCACTTCGCCGCTCATGACCGCTTCAAGAAGTGCCTTTCCAAATCCACAGAGATTCGGATGTGCAATCGAATCTGCCTGCTCAAAGCCCTCCGGCATCTCATTGAGAATCACACAATCTGCTCCCAGAGCGGTCAAAAGCTCAGTCGGTGTATATTTGCAGACATAATAGGTTTTATTCATCTGTTCCACCTCCCAGCATTTCCAGAAAAGCCCCCAGACGGGTTGCCGTCTGTCCTTCTCCTCCATGACTCCGGTCGCAGCCGTCTCCGTCCAGAATCAAAAGGGGCAGTTCCTGCTCCTCGAACTTCTTTTTTGCAATCTGCGCTCCGCCAAGGGTATGCTTGCACCCCCAGTGCCCGAACCAGACAACTCCGTCTGCCCGGACTTCCCTTGCATGACGGATTCCTCTCTCAATCCGCCTTGTCACGCTGCCGTTTAACGCATGATATACCATTCGTTTTGCCATCGCCTCATAGGGAGAATCCGGATCAAAATCCGGTTCACATACCTGAGACAATTCGCATCCCACAATCTGTGCGTTTTCATTCAGGCGCAATTCTTTTTTTACTGCCTCCGACCAAAACGGAATGGTATGCATCCAGTAGATGCGTTTTCCTCTTGCCTTCGGAGCCTTTTTGACATCCTCCAATAGCTGTTTTGTATAAAACTCTTCCTCTTCCGTTCCCAGAAGAATATTCTGCGTCATTCCGGCATAAAGGGGTGTCACCAGATCTGCAGGAACATAACGGTCTGCACGAAGCTTTTGGAACTGCTCATAATTCTCCAGCGTCCTTTTGCTTCTCTGCAACCGCTTTTTCAGTGCCTCCTCCGAGATCTTTTTGCCGGTCTGTTCCTCCAGAAAATGCGTAAGCTCGCGAAGCTGGTTTGCCACATAGCTTACATTCTCTTCATTTTGCTCCATCGGCACATCAATGGCAAAAATAGGGACCTGATACAACTGCGCCAGATGGCGGAACGTCACAAGATTTGCATCACAGGTCAGATTGGTATATACAATACATTTGGGCTTTGGCAATAACCCCTTCTCCGCTGCTCCGATAAACGTCCTGTGATAACTGCATAACGTGCCGGAAATTCCACTGTCCTCCGTCTGCTGCAGACAGCTTCCCTCCAGCTCTGACGCTGTCAGGTAACAGGAAAAGCTCTCCACATTGTATGGATTCAGTCCTGCTTCCTGTAAAAGCTCACAGGGAGTAAAAACGCTGACAATGACGGAGTTTTCCGGTTCCTGAAGCGGTTTAATCATGGTATCCATCATCAGTTTTGCCAGATAATTATCTGCCGGAAGAAGTTCCTTGTTCGGAAGAACTTTATAACGCAGATTCTGTGCTTTCCACCCTATCCTGAGAAGCCAGCGTCCCATCTTTTCATTTTTCCGATTTAACCGTTCCACATATTTTCCAAATAGTTCCGTGACCTGCATAAATGAATTTCACCGTCCTGTTACCTTTTGTGAAATATTTTATCATGTATTTTGGAAATTATCACCCTTTTCTTTCCGTCTTCATATCATACCAAAATTTTTTATTTAAATTCCACCGCCCGCTTATGCGGTGGAATTTACCCCCGCACAGTTGATATTTACTCTTTCATACAAAAGTGTTACGGTTATCTTTCCTTCTGACAGCAGTAGAAGGAGGAATTTCATGAGTA
>JAQXZD010000006.1 GCA_029227035.1 Lachnospiraceae bacterium | reverse complement strand
CGCAATCAACCTTGCAATCAACCGATGCATCGAAGAAAATATCCTTAAGGATTTTCTGACCGCGCATCGTTCGGAGGTGGTAAAAGTGACACAACTGGATTACACATTCGACCGACAAATCGCGTTAGAGCGCGAAGAAGCTGTCCGCGAAGGACTTGAGCAAGGACGCGCACAGGGACTTGAGCAGGGACTTGAACAGGGACGCACGCAGGGGCGCACGCAGGAACGCCGTGACGCAATCCTCAATATGATTACCCTCGGAATTCCGAAAGAAACAATCTTAAAGATGTACTCCGAAGAGGAATACCAGAAAGCACAGGAAAAATAGATATCAAATAGAAACAGCAGAGCATTCCCTGAAATCCGGAGACTGCTCTGCTGTCAGATATAATAATCCGTCCACGTAGCTTCCTCTACGGAAGTACAACTGTCACGAACGACAATCTTCGCTTCCAGTTCCATCCTGACGGTATTCTTATGCCCGCCCTTCAACCGGTCCATCAGCAGATAAAGTGCAAATTTTCCCATCTCATCCCGCGGAAGTCTTACTGTCGTAAGCATCGGTCTGGTATACTGGGCTTCTTCGATATCGTCACTGGCTATGATGGATGGCATATAATAACGGTTCTTGTATTTATTCAGACACTTCAGCATTCCCACCGCCGTAATGTCATTGGCACAATAGATTCCGGTGGGACAATCATCCGATTGCAGAAGACGCTTCATAATCTCAAAGCCCTCTGACTCCGTCTGTTTTGTTTCCATCACATAATCCGGTTCCAGATCTATCTCATGCTTTCGCAATGTGTCCACATATCCCTGATAACGCGCCTCATTGTGGCATTCACCCACATAAGCGATATTTTGGTGTCCAAGCTGTATCAGGTATTCCACCGCCATTTCCGCAACTTTTTTTCCGTCACAGATGACCTCATCCACCTCATAATTTGTGGAATTACGGTTCACCGAAACGACACTTTTGTATTTTACATTCAACTTTCTGAGCGCCTCTTTGTTGCACTTGCCGATGATAATCAGACCGTCACATTTGCCTTCGGTTTCCTCATACATCTTGTGGATTGTCTGATCCAGATTCACGGTTCGGCACTTCCGGTCGTTGGAAAACATGGACTGATACCATACCTTAGAAAGAATACATGCGTGATTATGTATTTCACTTTCTATCACATGAAGAAGCTCTGTATAAAAAGGATCCGCATGCGCCGTGTCCATGCGGGTCATCAGAATATTGATATAATAGGTCTTTTCTATTTTACCGGCAATTCCCTTTTTCAGATTACGGGCAGCTTCGTTGGGCGCATAATTCTGTTCCATGGCTGCCCGCCATATTTTATCCCGCAGTCCCGGTTTTGCACAACGATACTCCGGATTGTTCAACACTCGCGAAACTGTGGCAGGAGATACGCCCACCTCCTGTGCAATTTTCTTGATTGACATAACAATCTCCCTCCGCTACTGCTGCCTGATGTAATGTTCTGCGGAAGTTGCCGCGTTTGCACCATCCGATACCGCCGTAATCACCTGCCGCAAGGCCTTGGTTCTGACATCTCCTGCCGCAAAAAAGCCTGCCGCGGAAGTCTTTCCGGTCTCATCCGCCACAACATATCCTCCTGCATCCAGCTCTGCCACTCCCTGAAGTTTACCGGTCATGGGAATCATCCCGGCCGCAATAAAGACTCCGTCCACATCCAGACTTCGCCCATCTGCCAGTTGCAGAGTCTGCACCTTCTCCGTTCCGGTAATCTGGGACGGTACTGCAGACAACACAAACTCCACATTGTCCTTCTGCTTCAGCTTCTCCACGGTCTTTGCCGAACCGCGGAACGCATCCCGTCTGTGTACGAGGTATACTTTACTGCTGATATCCGACAGATACAGGGCATCATCCAATGCCGTATCTCCGCCTCCGATTACCGCGCACACTTTATTTCGGAAGAAAGCGCCGTCGCAGGTAGCACAATAGGACACGCCTTTTCCGGAAAATTCTTTTTCCCCTGCTATGTCCAGATGCCGGTGCTCTGCTCCCGCCGCATAGATAACGGTTTTGCTTTCTTGTGCATCGCCATTGGCAAATGTCACGTGCCAGATGCCCTCTTCCTGTTCAAAGCGGACTGCTTCCCCCTCCTTGAATTCCACCCCGAGGCTTATCGCATGCTCCCTGAATTTTTCGCCCAGCTCATATCCGTTAATACCGGAAAATCCAAGGTAATTATCCACCAGATTACTCTCCGCAATCTGACCGGTTCCGCAGTAAATCTTTTCTGCAACCAGCACTTTTAAGTTTGCTCTCTTTGCATAGACTGCGGCTGCCAGTCCTGCCGGTCCGCTTCCTATAATCAATACATCCAACATTCGGCACTGCTCCTTATATTACATATTCCCCTTCTTCAATGTGTTCCGCCTGCCAGTCCATCAGGTCGCTCAGCGTAATTTTGTCCACAACCCCATTGACTGCGGATTCCATCTGAACCCAGATTCTGCTGATGACAGCCTCTCTCTCCCGGCTCTCTTCATCCTCATAACACACCGGCGAAAGTTCTCCCTCCGTCTGCCTCAAGATCATGCCAACCGTATATTTTTCCGGCTCATATCGAAGCCGGTAGCCTCCCTGCGGTCCCCGGATACTTTTTACAAATCCTGCCTTATTCAATATGGAAATAATCTGCTCCAGATATTTTTCCGATATCTGCTGCCTTCTTGCCACATCCTTGAGGCGTACCGGTCCGCCGGAATCATACATTGCCAGATCCAGCATCAGCACCAGCGCATACCTTCCCTTTGTAGATATTCTCATTTTAATCACCTGCATATTCTATATCATGAATGGTTACGTTTTTCTCACCGTCAATCCCGAACGCCTTTAATACCGGCTTTTCCGGCTCCATCAATGATAAAATCAGATACTCCAGAGAAGAATCATAAGCCAGACGCTTGTCTTCCTCGGATGGTCTGGACGGAGATTCCGGATGGGAATGAAAATTGGCGATAATCTCTACTCCTTCTGCTCTGGCATCCTTTAATGCCTGCAACTGTTCCCTCGGATCCATGGAAAAATGCTCATTGCTGGCATCCAGATTGGTAAGAAGATATACCTTTGTTACGGTTTTAACTTCTCCCTCGACGGTTCCTGCCAAAAGCCCGCATGCCTCATTGGGAAGTCCCTTTTGGCAATGCCCCAGAATCTTATTATAATCACTTTTCTTCATTTTAATTACAATACCCATAAATTTCTCCTAATGCTTCAGATCACATTCTGCCTGCTCATAATCAATCAGCTCCGTAATGGTCGGATGCTCTCCGCAGACTGCACAGTTCTTGTCGGTCGGCAGCTTAATGGTATGAAATTCCATTTTTAATGCGTCATAGGTTAAGAGCTTTCCTGTCAGCAGTTCTCCCTTACCTATGATATATTTCACGGCTTCCATTGCCTGCAGACTTCCGATCACTCCTCCCATGGCTCCGATTACTCCTGCCTGCTTGCAGGTCGGAACGGCATCCTTTGGTGGCGGATTTTTAAATACACATCTGTAACATGGGCCTTCTCCCGGCACATACGTCATCAACTGTCCCTTAAACCGGATGATTCCCGCATGGGAAAACGGCTTTTCTGCCATTACGCAGGCATCATTGATTAAGAATTTTGCCGGAAAGTTATCCGTCCCGTCAATGATAAAATCGTAATCCTGAATCAGTTCCATAATGTTGGAAGAATCCACGAAAGTACGGTAAGTATTCACCGTGATATCCGGATTGATTGCCTGCATGGTCTCTGCCGCAGACTTTACCTTTGCCTTTCCCAGATCATTTGTCGTATGAATTACCTGTCGCTGCAGGTTACTTAAATCCACTTCATCCGCATCCACAATTCCGATGGTTCCCACACCTGCTGCCGCAAGATACAGAGCCGCCGGAGCTCCAAGTCCGCCTGCTCCGATGATCAGAACCTTTGCATTCAGCAATTTCTTCTGTCCTTTTACACCAACTTCCTGCAGGATAATATGGCGCGAATATCTCTCAAGCTGTTCGTTTGTAAACGCCATTATCTAGCTCCTCCTCCCATGAAATATAAAAACTCTACTGTGTCTCCGTCTTTCAGAACCGTTGACTCAAACTGTCTTCTGTCCACAAATTCATCATTCAGAGTAATCGTTACATACTCTGCATTCTCTACCTGTTCCTTCTCAATCAGAGTTGTTACGTTGATTCCCTCTTCATATTCTTTCTTATTTCCTGCTACTGTAATTGTCATTTTTTCTTTTCCTTCCTTTCTTTTTTCTCTAATTCCGAATAATTCAGTCTAATTTTCAAACAGTTTGATAATCTGTTCCTTGCCTGCGGCACCCACCAGCCGGTTTTTTTCTTCGCCGTTTTCCAGATATACCAGTGTCGGCGCAGACATGACTCCATACTGTTCGGCAAGCTTTTCATCATAATTCACGTTAATCTTGTATACGTAAATCTGCTCCTCGTAAGCATCCTCCACTTCTCCCAGAGGACCTGCCATCCTCTTGCAGGGAATGCAGGTATCCGAATAAAAATCCAACAGTACCGGCTTATCTGCCTGTAATACTTTTTCCTCAAAATTGTCCTGACTAATCCTAAGTGCCATAATCAATCTCCCACTTTCTTTACGATAAGGGTATAGGTTCCATCCTCATTGGCATCCAGCTTCAGAATCTGATGTCCTTCTTCCTTAATGCTTCTCGGTACGTTCTGAACCGGTTCCCCGTCATTCATTTTGATTCCCAGAATCTGTCCGTCATCCAGCTCCTCCAAAGCTACCTTCGCCTTGACAAAAGTTACCGGGCAGACCACATCCGTAATATCCACGGTATCATCTACTGCAATTTCCTGAATATCAGCCATCATATGCCTCCTTTAATACTTTATATAATTTGTCTTTTCCTACTCTGTCAATTGTAAATTTAAAACGTTCGCTTGGATTCGCGTTGTCCGCAAAAAACTGAATCGCTGCATCCGTCACACGGAACAACTGCTCCTCTGTGGTAATCAATGGCAGTGGATACTCTCCCTTACTGATGGAATTACCGAAGGTTCCTCCAAAGGATACCAGATAAGCACTCTCCGTATCCCATGCATCCGTCGGACAGGATTTCACACACCGTCCGCAGTAATTACACTTGTCATAATCCACCTGCACCTTACCGTCTTCAATGGCAATCGCCTGCTCTCTGCAGACCTTCGCACAGAGTCCGCAACCGATACATGCATCCTGCTTCCACTTGACATTCAGCGCTCCCTTGATTCCCACATCGTTTTCCTCTGCCTTCAGACAGTTATTCTGACATCCGGTCACACCGAACTTGAATTTGTGCGGAAGCTCTCTTCCGAAATAACGCTCATCCAGTTTTTCCGCAATATCCGTGGTATCGATATTGCCGCTTGGACAAATGCGGTTTCCCTGACAGGCTGTCACGGTACGTACACGCGGCCCGCAGACACCCGGCTTGCAGCCGCCCTCGGCAAGCGCATCCTTCACCTCGTCAATATCCTGCAGCTTGATAAACGGAATCTCCACACCCTGTCTGGAAGTCAGATGCACATATCCGTCTCCGTACTTCTCCGCAACCTCTGCAATTTTTTTCAGGTTCTCCGCGGTCAGACTTCCTCCGACCACGGCGAGACGCAGGGAAAAATTATCCTTCTGCTTCTGTCTCATGAATCCGCCTTTTTTTAATGTGCTGTAATCTACCTCTGCCATATTATTTTTCTCCTTTTATCGCATTTTCAAAATCTCTTTTTAAATCCTCAATATCCTCAATTCCAACGCTGATTCGAATCAGATCATCATACACCCCGGACTGCTGCAGCTCCTCTTCCGTCAGATGCGCCGTTATGGTAGATGCCGGATGAATCACCAGCGTCTTTGTGTCTCCGATATTGGACAAAATGTACGGAAGCTTCAGTGCATTGATAATCCGAAAGGCTCTGTCCTTACTTCCCGTCCTCACAGTTATGATGGCACCATATCCGCCGTGAAACTGTTTCTCTGCAAGTCCGTGATAAGGACTTGCGGCAAGCCCCGGATAATTGACCTTTATGTCTGCATCCAGTCCTTCCAGAAACCGCGCCAGCTCCAAAGCGTTTGCACACTGCCTCTCCATGCGAAGCCCCAGCGTCTCCAGCCCCAGATTATTTAAAAACGCATTCTGCGGAGCGAGACAGGCACCGGTGTTTCGAAACAGTCCGTTCCGAAGCTTTGCCAGATACGCCATTGGTCCAAACTGCTTATACGGCTTCAAAAGCGGATACCGCTCCTCCTCCCATTGGAAGCTTCCTCCAACCGTCAGAACTCCGCTGATGGCATCACTGTTTCCGTTGATATATTTCGATGAGGAATTCACCACCACATCCGCTCCCAGCTTAATGGGCTGAACCAGATAAGGGGTTGCCACCGTATTGTCTACGATAAGCGGAAGTCCGTGAGAATGTGCCATCTCTGCAACCGCCCGGATATCCGTCACATCCAGCTTGGGATTTCCGATTGTCTCCGCAAAGATCACTCTCGTCTTATCCGTGATAAGCTGTTCATACGCCTCACTCCGATTCTCGGTCACATACCGGGTGGTGATGCCGAAAGCCTTCAGCTCATCAAAAAGCTCCACCGTACCGCCGTACAGACCTGCCGCTGCAACAATCTCATCTCCCGACTGCAGGATGTTCGTGATTGCATTGAACAATGCCGCCATGCCGGATGCACATGCAACACTTGCCGCACCACCCTCCAGCTTTGTGATCCTTTTTTCAAAGGCCTCCACCGTGGGATTTCCGATTCTGGTATAAGAAAATCCTGCTTTTTTATTGTTAAATATTTTTTCCAGTTCTTCTGCATTTTCATGGCGGAAGGCACTGCTTTGATAAATCGGAACCTGTGTGGTTCCAAACGGATTATTGTCCTCCACGCCGTGCAGCAGAACCGTGTTAAATCCACACTCTGTTTCCATCTTTCTGCCCTTTCTCCGTATTTCCTATCATCTCGGTATGTTTTACAGGTTTTATCATATACCTATTTTCCTACTTTGTCAATAGGTTTTTAGAGAAAAAGAAAAAAGCGGACGAATCCGCTCTTCTTTTTGGCTTATATATAGTACTGATCCGACTCATCATCCAGCAAATCCTGCAAGGTGATATTCGAAAAATAATCGTTCACGACCTTCTGAAACCCTTTCCACATTTTCAAAGTCTTACAGGTTTCCGCGCGGTCACATAGATTCTGTTCCGTCTCCAGACAGGACACCGGCGCAAATGCCCCCTCCGTAATCTGAAGAACGCTCTGCATGGTATATTCCTCCGGACTTTTCGTCAGCCTGTACCCGCCGTTCTTGCCGCGCAATGCCACCAGAAATCCGGCCTTAACCAGTGATGAGACTATGGCCTCCAGATATTTTTCCGATATTTCCTGCCGTTTTGCAATATCCGTCAGCGGAATGTAGTCTCCCGTATTGTGTTCTGCCAGATCCAGCATAACGCGAATTGCATATCTTCCTCTTGTTGAAATCTTCATCTGTCTACTCCTCCCTGTGCTCCCGCAAAATCCGTATCGTAACCTTTGTGCCGCTTCCCTCTTTGGAATCGATTCGTATCTCATGCCCCAGCTTATCCAGCATCTGCCTGCACAGATATAGTCCGATTCCCGTGGATTTCTTATCCGAATGTCCGTTATAACCGGTATATCCGTTTTCGAATACCCGCGGGATATCCTCCGCTCGGATACCCACACCGGTGTCCTCCACGACAATCTCTACCGCCTGCCTTTCCTGTGTTACCGATATGATAACTCCACCGGCTTTTGTATACTTGATTGCATTCGACAGGAGCTGCTCAATCACAAACCCCATCCACTTTGCATCCGTGACCGCCTCAACCGGTTTTGCTTCATATTGAAGGCTCAGCTTTTTTCTGATAAAAAGCCTTGCGTATTTATGTATGGCGGATTTTATGACACCGTCCAAATCTACCGTTCGGATAATCAGGTCATTGGTCTGGGATTCCAGCCTGTGATACTGAAGCGCCATCTCCACATACTGTTCAATCCGGAAAAGTTCCTGTTTTTCTTCCTCCCGCGCGGCCGCATCTTCGCTCTCCTCCAGCAAAAGCTTCAAGGCTGCAATCGGTGTCTTAATCTGATGTACCCACATGGAATAATACTCCAGCATGGAGCGTTTGTGATTCAAAAGCTCATTTTCCAGTCTCTCTTTTTCCTGCACGAGAAGCCGGATGCATTCCTGATACTGCTCTTCATACAGATACTCCGGTTCCTTCATATTGCCGGCGTCCGTCGTAATGGTATCCGTCAGCAGCCTCAGTTGCCCGATTCCTCGCCGGTAGCGGTAGTACCCGATTCCCGTCATGGTTGCAACAACAACCATCACCAGAACAATTCCATACAGGATTTCCTGCAAATCAATTCCGTTCAACAGCATGATACACGTCATCATAACTGTCATCCCAAGAATTAGCAAAAACCACTTTACATTCTCTTTTATGTATGCAACCCAATATCTCATACTCTTCTATCCCAGCCTGTATCCAATTCCTTTTTTCGTGAGAATAAAGTCTTCCAGTCCCAGACTTTCCAGCTTTTTGCGAAGCCGGTTCACATTTACGGACAGTGTGTTTTCGTCCACATAGCTGTCACTTTCCCAGAGTCTTGTCATCAGCGTATCCCTTGAGACAACTTTCTCCTTATTTTCCATAAGAACCTGAAGAATCCGGAATTCATTCTTGGTCAGCTCAAGCTTTTCGCCTTCATAAGTCAGCGTCGCATCCGAGAGATTCAGGATTGCGCCCCTGTGCTCCACCGCCATGGTCTGTCCCACAAAATCGTAGCTTCTGCGGAGCACCGCCTGAATTTTTGCAATCAGCACATCCATGTCAAAGGGCTTCGCCACAAAATCGTCCCCGCCCATATTGACCGCCATCACAATATTCATATTATCGGCAGCAGAAGACAGAAAAATAATCGGCACCTTAGACACCTTGCGTATCTCACTGCACCAGTAATATCCGTTATAAAAAGGAAGTTTGATGTCCATCAGCACAAGCTGCGGCGCTGCCTTCACGTACTCTGCCATCACATTGGAAAAATCACTGGCACACTCCACCTGATAGTCCCAGCCCTCCAGATTTCTCTTGAGACTGCCCGCAATAATGTCATCATCCTCAACAATGAATATCTTATACATGATTTTCTCCTACAAATCCAGCTTCAAATCATTCTTCCGAATCCAGCCAATCCTGCGAAGCAACTCCCCAAAGAGCCAGGTAAACACCGCCGGAAGCACAAAGCAGATAAGGAGCAGTCCTGCCCAGTCAAAGGCACTAATCCCTGCCTTATTGCCTGCCGCAATATCTGCAATCCATCCGGTATAGACTCCAATCTGCCCAACCAGACCGCAGGTTCCCATACCCGATGCCACCGCCGCTCCGTTCATCTCCAACCGGAAAACGCAGGTTGCAAGAGGACCTGTAATTGCCGAACTTAATATCGCAGGAATCCAGATTCTCGGATTTTTCACGATATTTCCCATATGAAGCATGGAGGTTCCGATGCCCTGTGCCACCAGTCCTCCCCACCGGTTCTCCCGGAAGCTTAACACGGCAAATCCCACCATCTGCGCACAACAGCCGGCAAGTGCCGCGCCTCCCGCCAGTCCGGTCAGCCCCAATGCCGCACAGATTGCCGCACTGCTGATGGGAAGCGTAAGTGCAATTCCCACAATCACGGAGACCAGTATTCCCATCAGAAACGGCTGCAGTTCCGTTGCCCACATAATTGCATTTCCGACGCCTCCTGCCACAAAGCCGATGCCCGGTCCCCACCAGAGTGCAAGACCTACTCCCACAAATATGGTCACAAAAGGCGTGACAAGAATATCTATCTTCGTCTCTTTGGATACCGCCTTTCCGAATTCTGCCGCAAAAATAGTCACAATCAGCACCGCCAAAGGACCACCGGCTCCGGCAATTTCCGATGCATTGGCCGCTGTTCCCACTGCCGCCAGAGAGAACAGGACAAGGGGCGGTGCCTGAAGTGCATAACCGATTGCAATCGCCATGGCTGGACCGGTTGCCGCCTTTGCATAACCTCCGATAAGCACCAAAAGTTCTATTCCAGCCTGTTCCCCAAGGGTGCTGAGAATAGTTCCCATCAGAAGGGACGCAAACAGTCCCTGCGCCATTGCGGAAAGCGCATCAATTCCATAGCGCTTCGCAGATATGACAATATTCTTTCGTTTTAAAAATGCCTTGAATTTTTCCATGCGCTTAATCCAACAAAAGGGAGCAGCCTCACTACTCCCTTTTCTCCATTCCGTATCTTATTCATGCTTCGGAATTAACTTTTCCGTTCCGCCCATATAAGGCTGCAGTGCTTTCGGAATATTGACACTTCCGTCTGCATTCAGATTATTCTCCAAAAATGCAATCAGCATACGCGGCGGTGCCACAACCGTGTTATTTAAAGTATGTGCAAAATACTTCTTGCCATCCTTGCCCTTGACACGAATCTTAAGTCTGCGTGCCTGTGCATCTCCGAGATTGGAACAGCTTCCCACCTCGAAATACTTCTTCTGACGCGGTGACCATGCCTCCACATCACAGGACTTCACCTTGAGGTCTGCCAGATCTCCGGAACAGCACTCCAAAGTACGAACCGGGATATCCAGACTTCTGAACAAATCAACCGTATTCTGCCACAGCTTATCGTACCACATCTTGGACTCTTCCGGCTTGCAGACAACAATCA
>JAQXZD010000005.1 GCA_029227035.1 Lachnospiraceae bacterium | reverse complement strand
CAACTACGGTCACCTTTCTCACAAGCTCTTTTTCCTTGTGATTTTCACCAATCTTGTTGAAACTGAAAAACTCTACAAAGTGCGTAAATTCAAGGATTTCTACATATCCTTTCTTTGTAGCAACACCACAGTCTCCACATGCACCGTCCCCGGAAACATATCCACACAACAAACCTTCTCCACCACATATCCCCGCGCCAAAAGAACCTCAAGATCCCGTGCAAGGCTTGTCGGTTTGCATGAGATATAAATCATATGCTCCACGCCGTATGCGATAATCTTCTCCAGTGCCTTTGGATGAATTCCGTCACGAGGCGGGTCCAGTACGATATAATCCGGACGCTCCTCTATGGTGTCAAGCACTTTCAGGACATCTCCGGCAAGGAATTCACAATTTGTAAGTCCGTTGAGTTTTGCATTTTCCCGGGCAGCCTCCACCGCCTCCTCAACAATTTCAACACCGACCACTTTTCGGCTGACGGCGGCAAGCATCTGCGCAATTGTGCCGGTTCCGCTGTAGAGATCGTAAACCAGTTTATCCCTGAGGGAGTCCGGGTTATCCCCAAGAATGAATTGTCTTGCCGTCTCATAGAGGACCTCGGCTCCCAACGAATTCGTCTGGAAAAAGGAAAACGGTGATATCCGGAACCGGAGTCCAAGCAATTCTTCGTAAAAATACTCTTCTCCGAACAGGTCCTCCGTCCCCTCATTTTTGACAACATCTGCAACACTGTCGTTTTTCGTATGCAGAATTCCACGGATGCACCCCTGCAGATTGAGACTTAAAAGTCTTTGTTTCCATTCGTCCAACAAAGCACTTTCCTCCGACTGGGTTGTGGTCACAAGATCCACCAGAATCTCTCCGGTCTTTACCGCCTTTCTCACCAGAAGATGACGCAGATATCCCGTATGGCGCAATCTGTGATAGTAACCAATGCTCTTTTCCCGAAAAAAAGCAAGTGTCTCCTGTAAGATTGTCCGGAAATCTTCATCCATAATCTGGCAGTCCGCCACGGTCACAATATCGTAGAAACTTCCCCTCTTGTGCATGCCAAGCGCCAATGGTCCGTCCTTATATTCATCTCCGAAGGAGAATTCCATCTTATTGCGGTATTCCTGCACACGCGGGCTCGGTTTGATTCCCTGAAATTCATATGCACAGTGGTCTCCAATGGCTGCCTTAAGCAGACCCTGTACCTGATTTTCCTTAAGCTTTAACTGTTCCTCATAAGGAAGGCTCTGATATGTGCATCCTCCGCATATGCCAAAATACGGACACGGACTCTCTGTTTCAAGCGGTGATTTTTCCAGCGTCTCCAAAAGCCTTGCCTCCGCTTTTCCCTTTCGCACTTTATTTACCGCGAAGGACACTCTCTGTCCCGGAATCGTATTTTTGACGATAACACGCTCTCCCTCATCCGTCATAACCATTCCTTTATTCGGAAACTCAACGGCTTTTACCACACCTTCTGCAATCTGTCCCTTTTTCATCTGCTCTGCTCCTTATTATTATTGCTTGTCAAACAAAAAGGGACTACGCAACGCAGTCCCTTATCCTGTCATAATTCCATGCTTTCTTTTGAGAATTAATCTTCCTTATCAGCCTCGCTCTTAGCCGCTGCTGCCGGTTCGTCATCCTCATCCTCAAAGAAATCATTGTCAAATTCATCTTCAAAATCATCCTCGAAATCGTCCAGATAATCCGGTGTAAAGAAACGATAGATTCCGTACACTGCCGCTGCAACTGCAACAATTACTCCGATGACTGCAAAAACAACTACAAACTTGGAAGGCTTCTTCTCTTCCTCTTCTTTTTTCAATAAATTGCTAATCTTTGCTGCGCTCAAAATATCACCCACCTTTGTATCTGCCAGCTTTTCTTCTACCTTACTCATGGTAAACACCTCACTTTCCTGCATTATGGATTAAACTAATTATATCATAAGTTTTCCCTTTTTCCTATGAGAAATTACATTTTTATACTTTTTTTAATTTTGCAAAACCGGCAAACATCTTTTTGGTTCCGGCCTTATCAAAGTCAACCGTTACCTCATAATCCCTGCCGCCGGACACGATGGACATAACCGTTCCCTCACCGAATTTGATATGCTTCACACGGTCTCCGACCTCATAGTCCAGCTTGCCGCTTTCCGCCTCTGCATTGCCAAACTCTCTCTGAGGCATGTGCTTAAAGGCCTGCCTTGCCTTCTGATAAGTACTTGGCTCCATCGGCTCCTCTCTGCTTTGCGGCTCATAGATTTCCCCTGCCAGCAGAGAAGAAGGAATCTCTTTTACAAAACGGGATACTTTTCCGTACTGTGTCTGTCCTCTGACCATGCGCACTTTTGCGCTGGTAATCGTGAGATTTTTCATGGCACGGGTGATTCCCACATAGGCAAGCCTTCGCTCCTCTTCAATCTCCGCATCCGCATGGTCGCTTGTAATGGACATATAGCTTGGGAAAAGACCATCCTCCATTCCTGCAAGGTACACATTCGGAAACTCGAGTCCCTTTGCACTGTGTAACGTCATCAGAACAACATAATCACTGTTCTCATCCAGACTGTCGATATCCGCAACCAGCGCAACATTTTCCAGAAAACCGCTTAAGGTAGGCGCTTCCTCCCCTTCGGTATAATCCACCGCCTTACTGATGAGTTCGTCGATGTTTTCAATCCTTGCCTCCGCTTCATCCGTTCCTTCTGCTTCCAGCTCCCGGACATATCCAGTGGTCTCTATGATTTCCTGCAGCAAATCCGACACGGACAGGATTTTGCTCTTCGCCTTCATCGCCTGAATAAACAGTACAAAAGGGTCTATTTTTGCCGCTGCCTTGCCAAGTCCCGGCACTTCATCTGCCCTGCAGAGTGCCGAATAAAAGCTGATGCCCTGTTCCGCTGCATAGGCAGTCACCTTATTGATGGAAGCTGCTCCGATCCCACGCTTTGGCACATTGATGATACGGCGTACCGCCAGATCATCCAACCCGTTATCAATGGTTTTCAGATATGCCAGCATGTCCTTTACTTCCTTACGCGAATAAAAGTTTACTCCACCCACAATCTTATATGGAATATCCGCCGTAATAAAGCGTTCCTCAAAAAGACGGGACTGTGCATTTGTCCGGTATAAAACAGCACAATCCTTGTACTGATACTCACCGTTTCGCACACGTTTTGCAATATCGCGCACCACATAATCCGCTTCCTCTGAGCCTGAATCGAGCTGCCGGAACACAATTTTATCGCCCTCTCCGTTGTCTGTCCACAGACGTTTTTCTTTGCGTCCCACATTGTTTGCAATGATTCCGTTGGCAGCATCCAGAATATTCTGGGTACTTCTGTAATTCTGCTCTAGTTTGATCACCGTCGCGTCCGGAAAATGCTTTTCAAAATTTAATATATTATAAATATTCGCTCCACGGAACTTGTAGATGGACTGGTCATCATCACCCACCACACACAGATTCTTGTACTTCGAGGCAAGAAGCCGGATCAGTTCAAACTGCGCCGTGTTCGTATCCTGATACTCATCCACCATAATATAACGAAACCGTTCCTGATAGGAATTTAAGACTTCCTTGTCCAGCTTAAACAGTTCCACCGTCTTCATAATCAGATCGTCAAAATCCAGTGCATTGTTCTGTCTGAGCGTCTGCTGATACTCTCTGTATACCTGCGCCTGCTTTCTTTTTATGTAATCTCCCGCCGCCCTGGTCTCAAATTCCACCGGATCAATCAGTTCATCCTTTGCGGAAGAAATCGCCGCAAGAAACATTTTTTCCTTGTACATCTTCGTATCAATCTCCAGCTTCTTGCAGATTTCCTTAATCAGTGTCTTCTGATCCTCCGCATCATAAATCGTAAAATTGGTTCCGTAACCGATGCGGTCAATATAGCGGCGCAAAATTCTTACACAGGTAGAGTGAAATGTGGATACCCAGATACTCTCCGAACCGTATCCGACCATGCGGTCTATTCGCTCCCGCATCTCTCCCGCTGCCTTGTTGGTAAAGGTAATTGCCATAATATGATAGGGATTAACGCCTTTTTCTTCAATCAGATAAGCTGTCCTGTGTGTCAGCACTCTCGTTTTTCCGGAACCGGCCCCCGCAAGAATCAGAAGCGGTCCCTCTGTCATTGTCACAGCCTGACGCTGCGGTTCATTCAATCCTTCCAGTAAATTCATTTGTCTGCTTCCTTCGTTTTTTGTGTTCCTATTATACCATAAGACGCCTGCAAAAAAAATGTAATTCTTCGGAAAAAACAAACTTTTACCTTGTCATCTAGTTTTCAATACTATATAATGTGATATGAGGTGATATAATACAATGGAAAATGATGTGAAAGAATTTCTTGCACAACTTCAGCAGAAATTAAAATCAATCGATTATGTAAAAACCGAGGACATTCCGAACATCGGATTATATATGGATCAGGTAACCACTTTCATGGACGAGCAACTGGAAGCCTGCAAACGTTACGAGGATGATAAGATTCTTACCAAGACCATGATTAACAATTATGCAAAGAACAACCTGCTTCCGCCTCCGGACAAGAAAAAGTATTCCAAGGAACATGTTGTGACTTTGCTGTTTATCTACTATTATAAGAACATTCTCAGCATCAATGACATTCAGTCCATTTTAAATCCTCTGACCGAGCACTATTTCGGTCACAAGGATGGCTTCAACATAGAAAAGGTTTATAATGAAGTTTTTGATCTCGAATCGGAGGAATCCCAGAAGCTCCTCAAGGATCTCGGCAAAAAATACGTGCTTTCCCACCAGACTTTCGCCGATTTTCCGGAGGAAGACCGGGATTTTCTACAGAAGTTCAGTTTTATCTGTCTTCTGGGCTATGATGTCTATATCAAGAAAATGATTATCGAAAATGTCATAGATGAGATTAACGGTCAGAAAAAAAAGACGGATTCTGAATCCGAACCGGAAGAGAAAAAAGATACCCCTTCATAAAAAGAGCTGCACATGCAGCTCTTTACTCTTGCTCTTTTTCCTTCATCCGTCCGAATACCAGATCGTATCCGTCATTTCCATAATTTAAAGAACGATTCACACGGCTGATGGTTGCCGTAGATGCTCCCGTCTTCTCAGCGATATCAAGATAGGTCTTCTGATCTCTCAGCATTCCGGCCACTTCAAATCTCTGGGACAGGGATAAAAGTTCATTGACCGTACACACATCCTCAAAAAAAGTATAGCACTCTTCTCTATTTTCAAGGCAAAGTATTGCATCAAACAAGTGATTCACAGCCTCTGTCCTAAGTTTCTTGTTCATTGCATTCCCTCTCTGAATTAACCTTATTGTTTTACTTCTCTGTTATTTTAACATATTAAAGTTTTAAAGTAAACATTGCATTAAAAATTTCTTATGTTATAATGAAACCTGTGTTTACTTATTTTTACATGGAGGGTTTTAAATATGAAAAAAGTCGGTTATTTTTTTGCGTGCTTTCTTCCTTTGATCATTACCATTGCGGTTCAGTTTCTGGCAATTGCTTTTATGTCCGGAATTTATTTTTTATATTCCCTGTTTTCGGGAAAAGCAGGCTCAGGAGATTTGCTTACCACCTATTATGATCTGCTGACAAATACTGAATTTAATGCCTGTATTATGATTATCTATGCCCTGACCTGTGCCATTGTTTTCGGTCTGTGGTATTACAGCAGATGCGGTGGAAATTTTCTTCCGAACCCTTCCCGCACTTTTTCCGTGTCACAGATTGCCGGCGTGGTTCTTCTTATTCCGGGACTCCAGTTCTTTTCCGGTTTTCTGACTCAGATTACCGCAGCCATCGTTCCAAAATGGATGGAACAGTATGAGAATCTTATGGAACAGTCGGGACTGGATTCTGAAGTCGGTATTCTGATGCTCATTTACGGAGTTATAATTGGGCCAATCTGTGAAGAACTTGCTTTCCGGGGTGTTACACTGCGCTTTGCACAGCAGGCGCTTCCGTTCTGGCTTGCCAACCTGTTTCAGGCTGTCCTGTTCGGTATTTTCCATATGAACTGGATTCAGGGCATCTATGCCTTTTCTCTTGGCATTGTCCTTGGACTGATCTGCCATTACGGTCAGAGTATCTATTATTCCATCCTGCTCCACATCCTGTTTAATTTCTGGGGACTGGTGCTTGGAGAGATACTTTTCGGCAATATGGAGGAGACGGTATTAAGCTCACTCATCCTTTTAGGACTGATGCTTGTCTCCCTTGCTGCAGGTACAACCTTGTTCGTCCTCGGGACAAGAAACAAAGCGAAACGCAGTCACGCCTCTACTTTTTCCGCAGAAGGCGAATAATTCTGCACTCGTAATAAACGGCTGTCAAAAGAATAACGCCAATAATAAGGAGGCTGTATGCCTCCTTTAATTCTGTTCCCAGCACATCTCCCACACACGGAATCATCAGTCCGATTACAAATACCAGCTTAATCACCCGAACCATGCGAATCGAATATCTGCGGATTTTTCCCGTGCACTGCTTCTCGGTCATACGGTTAATTCGTTCCGGGTAACAGCTCAGCACGGATAATCCGGCATATACCAGTATGAGCGCCGCAATATTACAGGCATAACTGTATACCGCTACATGATAGGTCAGTCCGTAATAAAGCTGCAGCACAATATATACCACTCCAAGAATGATTCCGACTGCTTCCGCAAAAACGGCAGGCACTGTCAAATCTTTTTTTCGCATAATAATTCTCCCTGAATCTTATCCCATGTCTTCTATTTTCCGCATCCACACAGTGACAGCGGCATCGCTTGGCATGCGAAGATCTCCGCGCGGTGATACGGCAACGGTTCCCACCTTCGGTCCATCCGGCAGGCAGGAGCGCTTGAACTGTTGCGCAAAGTATCTCCGGTAAAAAGTCTTAAGCCATTTTAAGATAAAAGCATCCTCATATACTCCCTTGAAAGCGATCTTTGCAAGCCGGTAAATTTTATCCGGCGAAAAGCCAAATCTGAACATATAATATAAGAAGAAATCATGAAGCTCATACGGTCCCACCAGATCTTCCGTTTTCTGGGATATCTTACCGTTTTCCGGCGGCAAAAGCTCCGGCGATACCGGCGTATCCAGTACATCCAGCAGAGTCTTCTGCAAAAGCTCCTCGCCACAGGTATCCGCGTAATATTTGACCAGATGCCGCACCAGTGTCTTTGGCACGGAAGCATTGACCGCATACATGGACATATGATCTCCATTGTAGGTTGCCCAGCCCAGCGCCAGCTCCGACAAATCTCCGGTTCCGATTACCAGTGCATTCTTCTTGTTCGCAATGTCCATAAGAATCTGCGTGCGTTCCCGTGCCTGCGAATTCTCGTAGGTCACGTCATGAACCGAGCTGTCCTGTCCGATATCCGAAAAATGCACATTTACCGCATTTTTGATATCCACTTCCACAAATTCTGCACCGAGGCATTGAATCAGGCTGACCGCATTGTCATAAGTCCTGTCCGTTGT
Source organism: Lachnospiraceae bacterium (assembly GCA_029227035.1). GTDB lineage: Bacteria > Bacillota > Clostridia > Lachnospirales > Lachnospiraceae > Roseburia. The sequence continues at coordinate 12,764 of JAQXZD010000005.1, read as the reverse complement.
TCCAAATCCCGGCATCGTTACTGCCGTAATTTTTTTTCTGTCCCATCCCAGCAGATCAAAGGCTCTCGCCGTAACCAGAAGCGCCAGTGTCGAATCCAATCCTCCTGAGATTCCCACCACTGCGCCTGCATTTGTGTGCTCCAGACGTTTTTTCAATCCCATTGCCTGAATCATCAGAATCTCGTCGCAGCGCTTATCCCGGTTCTTCTTATCTGCCGGCACAAAAGGAGCCGGATCTACCTCACGAGTCAGTACCGTCTCTGTCATCGCAAGGTCAAACTCCACTACTGTATGGGTATCCTCTGTCTCAAATGTGGTCATGCGCCTCCGTTCCGCGTTCAGTCGCTCCACATCAATTTCGGAATAGATGATACCGTCCGAAAAACGCCTGGATTCTGCCAGCACATGTCCATTCTCCGCGATAAGATTATGTCCGGAAAATACCAGATCCTGCGTGGATTCTCCTTCCCCGGCTGAAGCATAAATATAGGCTGCCACAAGACGCGCTGACTGTCCCGCCACAAGCTCTCTGCGATAGCTGTCCTTTCCGGTAATCTCGTTGGATGCCGACAGATTGACAATTACATTCGCACCTCCCAGCGCATGAGAGATACTTGGCGGATTCGGTACCCACAGATCCTCACAAAGCTCCGCCGCAATCTTCAGCTTTGGCATCTGTCTGCACTGAAAGATAAGGTCTCTGTCCACAGGCACCTCTCCCTGCCCCGGCACCGTCACTTCCGTACATAAATCCGCCCCGGATGTAAAATGACGAAGCTCATAAAATTCATTATAGTTTGGCAGGCAGCTTTTCGGCACAAAGCCAAGCAATTCACCGTTTGCGCAGACTGCAGCCACATTGTACAACTTTCCGTTTATCTCATAAGGCAGTCCCACAAAAAAGATGCCATCCAGACTTTCGCTTTCTTTTACGATAACCAAAAGCTCTGCTTTTGCACTTTCCAACAGTTCTTCCTGAAAAAAGAGATCCTGACAGGTATATCCGGTAAGGCAAAGCTCCGGAAAAACCACAATCTTTGCTCCCGCTTGTACACATTCCTTCATCTGCCCGCGAATCACTTCTCCGTTATATGCCGTATCCGCTACTTTTATTTTTGGGGTGACCGCAGCCACCTTTACAAATCCATGTCTCACGCTCTCAGCTCCTTCAACTCATCAACGGTAAACTGATATGCCTTATTGCAGAACTGGCATTTCACTTCAATACTTTCCCCATCGTTAATAATGGAATCCATATCCTTCTTACTGATGGTTGAAAGCGCACGCGACACCCGCTCCTTGGAGCAGTCGCAGACGAACGCCGTAGGTGCCCGCTCTTCGATCTCCACACCCAGCTCTCCAAGAATCTCCTCCAGAATTCCTTCCGGCGAAAGCCCTCTCTCCAGCATCATGGTCACCGAATCAATCTCTGCAATTTTCTTTTCCAGCTTTTCTATGACTTCTTCACTCGTAAACGGCATGAGCTGTATGATAAATCCTCCCGCCTGCTTTACGGTATTGTCCTTATTCATAAGCACTCCCAGACCGACCGCCGAAGGAATCTGCTCGGATGTTGCAAAATAATAAGTAAGATCTTCCGCAATCTCTCCGGTCTGAAGCTGGCACTGTCCCACATAAGGCTCCTTCAGTCCCATGTCCTTGATGACACTTAAGATTCCCAGATCCAATGCGCCTCCCACATTCAGATGTCCCTCTGCATTCGGCGGCAGCTCCACAACCGGGTTACTCGCAAATCCTTTGACGTTTCCTTTGGAATCCGCTGTAACGGTAAGTCCCTTTGCCGGTCCGCTACACTGAATCTGCAGTGTCACCAGATCCTTTTCTCCTTTTAACATGGTTCCCATCATGGCACCTGCCGAAAGGAGTCTTCCCAGCGCCGCTGTCATAATCGGCGAGGTATTATGATCCTCTCTCGCTGTCTCCACAATCTCTCTTGAAGTGATGGCAAAGGCACGGATACTGGCATCCGCTGCCGTTGCGCGAACAATATAATCTGACATTCTTTTTCTCCTCTCTTACTTTTTACGGGCTGTAATGGTACAGCGCTCACTGTCCTCCCGGACCGGGTTATCCGTATAATCGTCATACAGGCAAATATCACAGAAGCCTGCCTGTTCCAGAAGTTTTCTCACCCGCTCCATGGAATAATTTTTCTGATAATGCAGCTCCGTATATCTGCGGAACAGCTCTCCCTCTTCGGGGATAAAAAGTGTAAGGTCGTATTCATTCACGGCACTTTCTTCATCATAATAGTTTTCCCAGATAAAGCTGCCTTCATCCCGGCTCTCCGCAAAGGTATTCTCCCCTAACAGAACTCTGTATTTGTAATCCGTATTCATGTCGAACAAAAAAATGCCACCCGGCATAAGATGGGAATATACCCTGCAAAACGCCTGAAGCAGATCCTCTTCCTCAAGAATATAATTAACCGAATCGCAGGCACTGTATGCGGCCTGAACACTTTCGCCCAGCTCCAGTTCCTCCATCCGCTGATGGATATACAGAATCCCGTCCTCCCAGTTCTGCGACGCAATCTCCAGCATATCCACCGAGCTGTCCACTGCAATCATATCATAACCTTTTTTTGCCATCAGTCTGGTCAGTTCTCCGGTTCCGCAGCCAAGATCCAGCACCGCTCCCTCCGAAATCCCGTTCTGCCTGAAACAACCGCAGATATATGCACACCACTCTTCATACGGAACATTGTCCATAAACATGTCATAGACCTGCGCAAATCCTGTATATGCTTCCATGCTTATCTTCCTCCATCCTTTATCATAAATACTAACAATTTTTATTGGTAAAAGCAAGGTTGATTATTCATCCGGAAACCTTTATACTTGTCTTGTATCAAAAGGAAAGATGAGTATTATGGAAAATATGCAGGAAAACTACGAACATTATATCACCAGAAATATCAAAGCCTTTTATAAAAGAAGGCTTTTTTCACCAATTCTATATCTGATTCTGACCGCTGTTCTCTGGCTGACTTTTCCATTGGGAGACATGCTTCATCCTCATACACTTTTGGAGACACAGACACTCTCTGACTCTTACGAATCCAGAGACCGGTATGTGAGAACCACTTTTTACGATTTAAAATTCAGCGGTTATACCAACGAGCGCTACGGACAGACTCGTGGCTATTATTACTATGCCATGAGGGGAAATGAATGTACCATCGTACTGCTCTCTCCCCGCACCTGCGAAGAAGGTCTTCCTTCCATCCGCTCCCTGACGGTCACCGGACGTATTGCAAAAGGGGAAGAGGCATATGAGACACTGTTGTCCCATCTTGCCGATGATTTGAACTGGACAGAGGACGGTATTGGCAGACAGCTTTCTTCCTATTATTTCAGTGAACCGGATTATCACATGTTTGGAACGGTTCTTCCGTTCCTCTGTTACTTTGGAACCATGTGCTACGCACTGGTCTATGTATTGATGTGCCTGCTTTATATCCGCTTTCCGTTTCTTGCCCCTGCCTGCCAGAATCTGGTTGTATTCGGACATCCAAGACAGATGCTGGCACAGGCGGAGGAAGAGCTTGCAACACTTCCACAGCTTGCAACCGAGGATTTGTTTATCACAGAGCATTACTTTATTATGACATCGCCGTATGCCAATGCAATTGTACCGATTCAGGAGATTCTGTGGATATACAAGCATTCCACACTCCACAAATTCCTCTGGTACCATTTTAGTATATCCTATACGATGCACATTACCGCCAACAAGCATATGTACATCAACTGTCCGAAGAATACCAAATCCGATATTGACGGTATCATGGACTATCTGGCAGAAGCCAACCACAACATTCTGGTGGGCTTTAACGAAGAAAACCGCCTGAAAGTACAGGCGGTTCAGGGAAAACCCTTCCATATTGAAAAATTCTACGCGCTTTTGCGCCGCAAAGTTTAGATCATAACCAGATAAACGGCTGCACAGGATATGACAATCTGAATAATGGCAAAGCGGAATACCACCTGTGCATTCGACCAGCCCAGTTTCTTACGGACATGGTCATGGATTGGGGTTGTTACATTCTTTAAGATGTGTATCTTCAGGAAACGAAGCAGAGAGACTTTAATCAGTCCCAGTCCGCCATCCACAATCAGAACCGCAGCCACCAGAAGATACATAAACGGACTGTGCAGCTTCAATACCGCAATGGCAATAAAGATTCCCATCGCCCGCGAACCGGCATCTCCCATCAGAAGCTTACTCGGCGTTGCATTGTACCAGAGATATCCCAGCAGACATACACAAAACAGAAGAATGCAATACTGAAAATTATCTTCCACTCCAAGCAGATTATCCAAAACAAAAATCGTCATCAAAGAAATAATCGTCAATGTTCCGGACAGACCGTCCACACCATCGGAGCAGTTGGTCACGTTGATGGATGCCCACACCAGAATAATGGTCAGCACACCAAAAAGCACCGGCGGAATCGTAACGGACGTTCCGAATATTGCAAACTGAATGGTGCTGGAATTGTAATGCAGATAAACAAGGGCAACCACAACCGCCACTGCAAGATCCAGAAATCCCTTCAGATATTCTCCCCACGGCTTTTCTGCCGCATCATCAAAAAATCCGGTAAGCATCTCTACCACGACCAGTATCAGATAGATGCCCAGTTCTATATTCATTTTGCCAAACAGCAAAGCAGAGGCCACAAACACCAGAACAAAAATAATTCCCGCACCTCTTGGCTTTCCCGCAGACAAAGTACCGTCATGCGCATACTGCCGTCCCAAATCCTTCGGCAAATATTTATTCAGCTTCGCAATCGCAATACATGTTGCCATAAACGCAAATAAAATGCCCAGAAAGGCAATTACCGCATACTCGATAGTTCCTAATAAATGTATCATTTTATCCTCCTTCAGACTCGTATTCCTTTATACAGTCCCTACCTATTATATTTATGTTGAGTAAAAAAGTAAAGATTTTACTTGCATTTTTCTATCTTTGTGTTATTATATACTTACGCGCGTTAAGGCGTTAAAGTGTTAAATAGGAGGAAAGAAAAATGGCTCAAAGAGGAGACTTAATGACAGCGCGCTCTGATATCAGAGTGCTGGATGCAACCATACGTGACGGAGGACTGGTAAACAACTTCATGTTTCCGGATGAATTTATCAATGCACTCTATCGTACCAATGTAAAAGCGGGTATCGATTGTATGGAATTTGGCTATAAGGCTTCCAAAGAGCTTTTTGATGTCAATAAATTCGGAAAATGGAAGTTCTGCGATGAAGAGGACATCCGTGCAATTGTCGGCGATAACAACTCCGACATGAAAATTTCCGTTATGGCAGATGTGGGACGCTGCGATTACAAGCATGATATCATTGACAAAAAGGACAGTGTCATTGACATGGTAAGAGTTGCAACTTATGTCCATCAGATGCCTGCCGCCATCGATATGATCGAAGATGCCAAGAGCAAAGGATACGAGGTCACCTGTAACATTATGGCAATTTCCAATGCCAAGGAATCCGACATCAATCAGGCTCTCGAAATGGTCGGACAAAGCAGCGCTGACGGCGTATACATTGTTGACAGCTACGGAGCGCTCTATCCGGAACAGATCCGAAGCATTGCAGACAAATATCTGGAGGTTGCGGAAAAATACGGCAAATATGTCGGCATGCATGCCCACAACAACCAGCAGCTTGCATTCGCCAACACCATCGAAGCTCTGGCGCAGGGCGTAAGCCTTCTGGATGCAACCATGATGTCCATGGGACGCGGTGCCGGCAACTGTGCTCTGGAACTTCTGTTAAGCTTTTTAAAGAATCCGAAGTATAACGTCTTCCCGGTTCTCAAATTCCTGGAGGAGCATATGCTTCCACTGAAAGAGTCTTCACCGGCATGGGGATACGATATTCCATATCTTCTCACAGGCCGTCTGAATCAGCATCCGTCCGCAGCGATTGATTTTACAAAAGAAAATCGTTGCGATTATGCAGATTTCTACACAGACCTTCTGGATAAATAACAAAAGACCCTTTTTACAGTTGCCTTCCTAAAAATGAATTTTGCAATTAAAATAGCAAAATTCATTTAGGGTACACTTTTGTAAAAAGGGACTTTCATATCTGCCGGTATAATGCTTCCACGGAAGCGATCTCCTCCATCATACACATTTCCTTAAGTTCCTCCGCATTCCCTTCTGAATGCTCAACCTCCTTGGAAAATATCCGCGCAATATCAATCCTGTCAAACAGTGCAAACGTTCCGTGATTACGCCGGAAGCGAGCCGCATCCATATCGCGAATCACAAGCGTTGCCACAATAACCAGCTTGGCATAAGAAATCGCATCATAATCGTATGCCGCATTCATGAAATACCGTGACACAAAATACACCAGAAGCTGCTCATCCCATATCTCGGAATAATCTGCGGATTCCAGATACTCTGTAAGGATTCGCTCATAGCTTTCCTCCGAATACAATTCGCGGAATTCCTGCTTACTGTGTATCCATTCCGTATCCAGCTCTTCCATCTCTTCAAAAATTAAAAAGCGCTCCTGAAAGTCTGTATAAGAGAGAATTCTTTTATGTGAAGGCACGGTTCTCGCCCGCTCCCCGGACTTTTGTCTTCTCCACTCTTCCAGTATCTCTCTGTCTTCATGCGCCTGATAACGGTTTGTCACTTTCTGTACTTCTTCAAACCAGAAAAGAAACGCACACATACGATCTGGAATCGACAGGTCGCGGTTTTGAAGAATCGCGATTCCCTCATTCTGCGCCCATTCTAAGAAGTCGATATAATCCCGGTCTTCCTCCGCATCCTCTTCTGCCGCTTCTCCATCCTCGTAGTAATCCGGCATTTTATGATCCACAAAATGCACCTTTTCTTCCCGGCTGAAGAGAATCCTCCCCACTTCCTCACAAGAGAGGCTTAAGGCTTTCTGCTGCACATCTCCGTAAAACAGAGAAAAGCGCGGATACTCTGTGCACACCTCGCACAATGCTTCCTCGCCCAACGCTGTGTATAAGTCACACAGATTATCATCATTCAGCATGGCACACCGCTTATGTCCTTTCAGTTTAAAACGGTAACCGCCATCCTCCGCAATATACATGCTGTCCCTGAGCCTCTCACCAAAGCTGTCCGCGCAGCTCCTGTAATACGCATAGGACTCCTCATCAATATCAATTTCCCATCCCGCACAGCAACTGTCCTTGCACTGTGACGCGATACAGGAAAACTCTTCGTAATAATCCGGAACTCGTAAAATCACGATGCTTTCCTCTCTTCCTTATGCAGTCTCTGCATGCGTTTTTCTTCCAGTTCATCCCAATCCGGATCCTCTGTTCCTTTGAAACAATTATATCCGACATATCCGATACAAAAAACCAATCCTGCCACTGTTGTGGACAGAAGCATCTTCACTCCGCATACCGCGATAAGCGAAAGCGACAGATGTCCGCCGATAAAAGCTATGTACAGTGTATAAACCGGAATCACCAACATTTTCCATATTCCACAATAAGCAGCAGCGAATACACCAAGAATATTACACAGGATACCCGCTGCTCTACGTATACTTCTTACCATCTATGCTCTCCTCTTCTTTCCGAGAACCTTAATGCAGATTCCGGAAATCACCAGAAAGATAACGACAAATCCGCCCAGAATTAACCGGATATCCACCGTTCCCGTCTTTGGTGTCTCGTCTACAGACTTCTTATCCTTGCTGCTCTTCTTTGCACTGTCCTTCTTGGTACCGTCTTTCTTGGCACTGTTCTTCTTGCCGCTGTTGTCATCACCGGAATCGCCTGTATCAGAATCATCTACACCATCAGCCTCAGAATCATCATTATCTGTCTGGCTGTTGTTCTGGCTGCTATTCTGACTATTGTTCTGACTGCTATTCTGACTATTGTTCTGACTGTTATTCTGTGAATTGGACTGACTTGTGGTCTGTGTCTGTCCTGCCGTGGCATCCACTACCGGTGTTGCAACCGTCACTCCCTGAAAACTGCTGTCTGTAATCTCCCGAACCCTAAGTGTAATCGGCATGGTTGTATAATTCTGCCTTGCCGTAAAATTCAATGTCACAATGGTCTCATTGTTCGAATAGGTTTCTGCAAAAACTGCCGAAATATTTAAGACCTGCTTTCCGTTTTCCGTGGTCTGCGAAATCAGCTCTACATTGCTGGTATTGGACGAGATTGCATTCGCCCAGGTCGCACCTGTATATGTAAGGTAATTGGTATCATATTCCAACTGTGTGGCAAAAGTTGATATACCCGGATTGTTACTGCCGATAACCCGCACCGTCACCGTGTCACCGTTCTTTGCATTGTCCGTGGTTCCCACCGTCAGATTCATGTTCGCCGCCTGCACCGGCTGCGGAACCGCAAATAACCCCAACAACATTGCCATACAAATTCCCACTACTGCTTTACGTACATTCTTCATCTTATCCTACACCCTTTTTGCTATCACAACAAGTCTCCCGTTATCTGCCGTATACTCACAGGTAGATAACATAATTGTGGTATCTCCGTACTGAAGATACTCCCCGGTATCATAAACCCTGTTTTCCTTAACAAAGTCCAGAAGCTCCTGAAACTCCTGCCGGTTCGCATAATTCCGGAACCAGTAATAGCGAAAACCGGATTCCTCTTCCTTCTTCACCTGTGTCTTAACCACAGCGACAATCTGATACGTGCCCTGTTCATATATCGTATCAAACTGGATGGTTGGATGCTTGTCATAGAAATCCTTCTCCAGATAACGGTCCAAATCTCCAAACTGGCTCCCGCCTCTTACATTGTGACCGAAGATCACAATATTCTGATCACGGGGCTCAATACAGGAATCTGCCTCAATAAAAGGAGCTCCCTTGTTATCCTCCCGCCCTTCAAAATTATGCGTCAGGTAGTATTCTTCTCCTGTCTTGTCCTGCATCACCGGATAATCAATCTGTGTTCCTTCCACGGAAATCCACCCGACAACATCAGGATACATACTATATAATATACCATATTCATCCAATATTGCAAGATTATCCCGGCTTTTTGTTCCCGTATCCGCGGATTTTTTCAGTTGTTCCTTCTCCTGCCTGATATAGGTCAGAACCGCATCTTCCCGTTCCTTTTTAATCTGGAAACAGAGAAGCACCGCCAGAAGCACCACTGCCATCACAAGAAAAGAGACGGCTATCCTCCTGCATACTTTCTGCAGAGTCTCCCTGCGGCGTCTCCTTTTGGTGCGGTCCGAAAGCCCTGTCAGAAATGCCTCGCCGATCCAGGTAGAAAATATATGTCCTTTTCTGAGTCTCTGATACAGCCTGTCGTTCGATGCCATATCCTCTAAGTCATTGTCCGTACAGATGGTCTCTATCTCCTTCAAATCGTACAGATAGGCATTCTCTGCGGTATCTTCCGTTTTCTGTTCCGGATCCGTGGTACGACTCTCGTATAGATGGGCATATTGTCTGTGTTTATCTAATTGTTCCATGGGCTTAACACCACGCTTCCCTCGCGGCGCGTTGCTTTCATATCGATAATGCGCTGATTTTCCGAGCCTCGGAAGTTCAGCCCGATATTTTTCAGTTCCTCTACATATCTTCCGTCCACAAGAATATCCAAAGAATCTAAGATTTCATCCGTCACGTCCGTATACCGGCATCCGCCTTCCACCAGATCCCTGTCATAAGTAAATCCGGTATACATCCAGATTGTCTTATCCGGACATTCCTTTTTCACTCTTCGAATCAAACCGATCAGTTCCCGCTGATTGGTGGGTTCAAACGGTTCTCCGCCCAAAATGGTAATCCCGTGATAATAGGATTCCGAAAGTTCTTTTATGATAAAGTCTTCCATCTCTTTGTCATACAGCTTACCATAATCAAATTCCCATGTTTCAGGCTGAAAACACCCTTTACAATGATTGGTGCAGCCGGAGACAAAAACGCTCACCCGCATTCCTTCCCCGTTTGCACAATCGGCAGTCATAATCTGCCCAACATGCATTGCCTGTTACCTCCTGTAACCTTTTATTCCTGTGAAAGCACACCGTTGGAGACATGAAGAACACGCTCTTTAATCTCCTGTGTCCGTCCCTGATTCCAGAACTGTGTTCCGATATATCCGCAGGTACGTCTTGCCACACTCATCTTATCCTGATCCCGGTTTCCGCAGTTCGGGCATTCCCAAACCAGCTTTCCGGATCCCTTTTCCTCAACAATCTTAATCTCGCCGTCGTAACCGCATTCCATGCAGTAATCGCTCTTGGTATTAAGCTCTGCGTACATAATGTTGTCATAGATATATTTCATCACGGAAATAACCGCGTCGATATTGTTCTGCATATTCGGCACTTCCACATAACTGATGGCTCCTCCCGGTGAGAGCTTCTGGAACTGCGCCTCGAATTTCAACTTGTCAAACGCATTGATTTCCTCCGTTACATGTACGTGATAACTGTTCGTAATATAATTACGGTCTGTCACACCTTCAATGATTCCAAAACGCTTCTGCAGACATTTCGCAAACTTGTAGGTAGTGGATTCCAGAGGTGTACCGTAGATACTGAAGTCAATGTTTTCCTTTGCCTTCCACTCTGCACACGCGTCATTCAGCCGCTGCATGACTTTGAGGGCAAATGGTGTTCCCACCTCAGGCTCCGTATGGGAAACTCCTGTCATATAACGGGTACACTCACACAGTCCCGCATATCCCAGAGAAATCGTGGAATAACCGTTAAACAGAAGCTTGTCAATCTTCTCACCCTTTTTCAGACGGGCCAGTGCACCGTTTTGCCACAGAATCGGAGCCACGTCAGAAGGGGTACCTAGCAGTCTCTTGTGACGGCACATCAATGCCCGGTAGCACAGCTCCAGTCGCTCATCCATAATCTTCCAGAACTTATCCATATCCCGTCCGGAAGAGCATGCCACATCAACAAGATTGATGGTCACAACTCCCTGATTAAAACGTCCGTAGTACTTCGGCTTGTTTGTCTCCGGATCAATATAAGGCGTCAGGAAACTTCTGCAGCCCATGCAGGTATAGCAATGTCCCTCGCCGTTTTGGTCAATCTTGAGTTCCTTCATCTTTTTCTCATAAATATAATCCGGAACCATACGCTTTGCGGTGCACTCCGCTGCCAGCTTCGTCAGATAAAAATACTTGGAATCCTCGTGGATATTGTCTTCTTCCAGGACATAAATCAGCTTCGGGAAAGCCGGTGTGATAAACACGCCCTTCTCGTTCTTAACACCCTGGATTCTCTGGCGGAGCATCTCCTCAATAATTGCCGCAAGATCCGCTCTTGTCTGTCCCTCCGGCACCTCATCCAGATACATGAACACCGTGATAAACGGTGCCTGTCCATTCGTTGTCATCAGGGTAATCACCTGATACTGAATCATCTGCACGCCACGGTTAATCTCTTCCTTAACCCGAAGCTCTGCAACCTCATTAATCTGATTCTCATCCAGCTCCAGATTGATTGCCTCAAATTCCTTGCGCACCTGTGCACGGAACTTTTCCCGGCTCACCTGAACAAACGGGGCAAGATGGGACAGGGAAATGCTCTGTCCGCCATACTGGGAACTTGCAATCTGCGCAATGGCCTGTGTTGCAATATTGCAGGCTGTGGAAAAGCTCTTCGGCCGGTCAATTCTTGTCTCGCTGATGACCGTGCCATTCTGCAGCATATCCTCCAGATTAACCAGACAACAATTGTGCATATGCTGTGCAAAATAATCCGCATCATGGAAATGGATGATACCCTTCTCATGAGCCTCCACAATATCCTCCGGAAGCAGGAAACGCTTCGTGATATCCTTGCTCACCTCTCCTGCCATGTAGTCTCGCTGTACACTGTTGACCGTCGGATTCTTGTTTGAGTTCTCCTGCTTTACTTCCTCATTATTACACTCAAGGAGCGAAAGAATCTGCTGATCCGTGGAATTTGACTTACGCACGAGTGCACGCTTATACCGGTATGTAATGTAGTTACGTGCCACGGTAAAAGCATGCTGGTTCATCAACTGGTTTTCCACCATATCCTGGATTTCCTCAACGCTCGGTGAACGCTTCATGTTCTCACACGCCACCTCTACATTTCTGGCAATCTCCTCCATCTGCTCATCCGTCAGCTTTTCGTAATCGATAACCGAATCGTTTGCTTTCTGCACCGCAGCCATAATCTTATTTAAGTCAAATATGTCCTCGCTTCCGCTACGCTTGATAATCTTCATTTTTGCTTCCTTTCAAATACATCATTTCTTCCTGCATTTAAAAGAATACACTATATGTTGTGTTATGTCAACACCAACAAAACAAGATTATGTGGTGTATTTTTCCTATTTTTCCAGTGCCTGGGCAAGATCCGCAATCAGATCTTCCTTATCTTCCAGACCGCAGGATATCCGGATTAATCCTGCCGGAATGCCCGCCTCCTTCAACTGCTCCTCATTCATCTGGCGATGTGTGGAGGTTGCCGGATTCAGACAGCAGGTTCTCGCATCCGCCACATGTGTCTCAATTGCGGCAAGTTTCAGATTCTTCATAAATTTCTCTGCTGCCTCACGTCCGCCCTCAATCTCAAAGGACACAACGCCGCATCCGCCGTTTGGCAGATATTTCTGCGCAAGCTCATAATACGGATCACTCTTTAATCCCGGATAATTCACATGGGTTACTTTCGGATGCTTCTCCAGGAATTCGGCAACCGCCTGCCCGTTTTCCACATGCCGCGGCAT
>JAQXZD010000004.1 GCA_029227035.1 Lachnospiraceae bacterium | reverse complement strand
ATGTCCGATTTCCTTATCCTGATAACCAATCAAACGCAGTATCTGCATATCTTTTTTATTGTCCTGGAAGTTTAAAAACAACGAAAGAAACAATAAAATCATACCAACGATTGCTCCGGTTACCTGATTAATCACAGCACTGACTTTTCCCGATACCGAATCCCTTTCCAGCGCTTCCACTCGTTGCTCCCAGGAAATGATTTTTCCTGTTCCTTCTGCTTTTTCTGCACTCCACAGACCGTTATAACTTCCATCTTCACAGTTCAGAAACGCCCGCAGCTCTTCCATATTACAATAAATGCTGTCTTTTTCTGCGTTTGAAGCAACTGCCATTACCGTCAAAGCTTTTTTTGCTCCATTTTGTAAAATTGTCAGGGTATCTCCTTCCTTTACTCCGTAAAGTTCTGCCAGTCCCGGATGAATGTATACTTCGCCTTTTTGTGGCAATGATAATATATTTTTCTTTTCATCAATTAGATGAAAGAAATCATTTTCTCCTGATATTCCCACTATGTTTTGCTCTAATTGTTCATTCTCTATCCGTACTTCTACATCTGCGGTAAGATAGGCAACCGCATTTTCCGGCACTTTTTGTGAAGTAATTTCCTCAAGCTGCAAATCATATGCATAGGTACGTCCTGCCATCTGACTATCCATAACCTTCCAGCTGCTTTTGTTCAGTGACTGTCCTAAGATCATACACACATTAAAAACAAGAATTCCCATAAAAATCATCAACACAGCAACCGGTTTTCTCAAGGCGATCCTATAAGGGAACTTCTCTTTCACCGGAAGATACTTCACGATAGAATCGTTTATCCGAAAAGCAGGACCAAGTTTCTTAAAAGGCGTTCTTCCAGACATCAGTACCCCCGGTTCTTTGCCTCTTATCATCTGATAACACAGACAGGTAACTACAAGATATACCACAATCGGAATTCCGATACCACAGATAACGCTCTTCGGATTTACATATTTCACCAAATCCGTCACTGCATAGCTTCGTTTATATGCAGACACAAGTACCTCCGACAAAAAATAGCCCCCTATAATTCCGATAAGTCCGCCCACAAGGGAAATGAAAAAAGTAAACAGCGCAAAGCAGACACTGATCTCCCTGTCCTTATATCCCAATGCTTTTAAGCAGCCAATCTTTGTTTTGTTGGTACGATAAAAACGGTAAAAAAACATGGCAAAGACAAAGGCTGTCAGTAAACAGGTGGACAGCAAAAATATGTTTGCCAATGTTGTATTGCTCAATAAAGCATTTTTATATAAGATCTGATTTTCTCTTAACGATGCCAACTGTTCCAGTTTTTCCAGATTTCCATCTATGGAGAATTTCACAAAAAAATATGACAGGGAGGTCAAAAAGGAAAGAAGCCCCAACAAGCCCACGAATACTTTGTTATCCAAAATCTGTTTTACATTATTCTTCAATAACAGTCTCATTTTCTACCCCCATACCATTTCACTTGCAGCAATTGGTTCCCTGTTTTGAATGTCCCTGCATACAGTTCCATCCTTAATGGTAATCACCCGGTCTGCTGTCTTTGCAATCTGCGGATTATGTGTAGTAAATAAAACCGTCACGCCCAACTCGCTTTTTATCTTATGTAATAATTCCACCACTTTCTTACTGTTCATTTCATCCAAAGCGCCTGTTGCTTCATCACAAAACAGCAGCTTAGGACATTTAATGACTGCTCTGGCGATAGCAACTCTCTGCTGCTGTCCTCCTGAAAGCTGTAGCGGAAATTTATGCAGTAATTCCTCCAGTTCAAGAATCCGAACCAGTCTGTCAAAAGAAAACGACTCGCCGTTTTTGTTAATGCCTATCTTAATATTTTCTTCAACAGTAAGATTTTCAAGAAGCAGATAATTCTGAAATACATGACCTGCCTGATTCCGCTTCCAATCAGCCAGCTTTCTTTCACTTAATTCCGATATTACGACACCATCACAGAGTACTTTTCCTTCCGTGGGACGTAACAATCCTGAAATAACATTAAGAAAAGTTGACTTTCCTGAGCCGCTTGGGCCAAGAATTGCCGTAAAGGTATTTTCTTCTATTTCCAAAGAAATCCCCTTTAATACCTCTTCCCTGTCAAATTTTTTCATAATATGATCTGTTTGTAAAATCACTGCCATAATAACCTCTCTCTTTCAAGCATATATCCGAATTGTTTACGGTTATCATTATAGTAAAATTACATTTTTTCACAATAACAGGACTACCAAGATGCAAAAATCGAATACTAAAGTGCATCCCTCTTTTCCAGCAAAGCATTAATGGACTTTACTTCTTCCAACATGGAAATTACGCCAAGCGCCACACCCAGCACATACACAATGACTGTCATTAGGACAAGACACCATATCGGCATATACGCGTACCAGTCAAAAAGCCATCCCCCGGCCAATACAATGAGCAAGGTACATCCCACCTTAAGGATTGCCTCCACGACAGGATAACGGTATTCCACCTTCGACAACAATAAAATCCCCATATGCATTGCTACATTGACCAATAAGGACTGAAATACCCCGTCAATTCTAAGCCAGGATGCTTTGAAGCATAAGGCAACTACCGATAATACGATCTCCGTAATTCCTGTTGTTGCCATGACATGTAACACAAATTTCTTCATAATTCACTTCCCCTTTGCAAGATACTTTTAATTGCTCCCAGATACTTTCTGCTGACAAACAGCTTCTCACCGTTTTTCAAAGTTGCCTCCAGTCTGCTGCTGGGCAGCGGTCTGATACTGTGCAGAACCTCAAGATTCAATATGCAGGCCTTATTGATTCTTACAAATCCCATACTTCCCAACTGCTCTTCCAGCTCATACAGCCTGAGTTCTGTCTGATACACATCTTTTTCACCGTATACAAAGCTCTTTTTATCCACGCTTTCGAAATAATATATGTCTGCGGCAGCAATATACATTTCTTTCCCATCTGATTTGCATCGTATGGTTGTCCCTACAGTACGCACGAAAGATGCCACTTTTTGTACCTCTTCGTTCATCTGTGCATAGGTGATCATTACTTCCGCTTCTTTGATTTGTCCATTCTGATTCAGTTTTAATATCACTTGGATTCTCCTATTCCTTTTCCGTTCTTTGATATAAAATAAACGCCAAAAAATACATAAGATATATACCATTTACAATCCAATATGGTATCATACTTCCACCATTCCACTCCGGATTAATACGGTACAAATTAAAAAACAGATTCCCCGAAAAATGCCAGATGCAGGCAGGCACCACATTTCCCTTAGCCGCTTTCGTAATCAGATAATATCCATAGCTTTCCACAATACATCCAAATAGAAATGCAAAATAAGAAATATCCATTGTTCCGAAAATAACAAAATGATAATGTCATAATGCCCATGAAATGATAAGTATTTTCTTTGCACTAATCGGCGAAACAAACTCATTTACATCCATAATAGCATAACTAAGTACTTTTCCCAACGTTAATACGATTGCCGGAATAAAAAATCCCATCAGACTATACTTGACTGAAAATTGCTTTAAAAACTTATCTGATAAAAAAGTTCTCACTCCCTCATGCCTTTCTTTTCCCTGAACAACTATCGCTGCAATCGTAGGGGACGCTCCTTCTATTGCGAATAATATCAAGTTCGGAATTCCCGTCTGAAATGTTGTACAAACGCTCATTACCATACCACATATCAAAGGAAGTATAAATGTAATTCCTAAAAACCACACAATTTTATTCTTCATATTCGTTTCCATGCCTTTATTTTTCACCCTAATCTCTCGCCTTACCATTGTAATTGGGATTTATGTACTGTGGATTCCCCTGAGTCTTTTTACCCACCTGCAATGCGTGTGTTGGGCATACGTTAACACATCCCAGACAAAAGGCACATTTTTTCACATCACGTATTGGCTTATCTGTTCCCATGGTAATGGCCTGCATGGAACAAATATCAACACACTTACCACATTTTACGCATTCTTCTCCAAATACAAACTTCTCTGTCTTTTCCAATACAGCAAGCTTGTGTAAACCATACGACATTAGAAACGAATGTTTTTCCTTTTTATAGTTTGATACCTGATTTTTTACATCTGCAACAATCTCAGCAATTTTCCCATCACAGTTCTCCAGATATTCTTTTACCTTTTCTTCCGGTAAATGTTTCTTTTGCGTAATATAATTACCCGGCATCAATATATCAAAAAATCCACTTATCTTTAATCCTGCCTTTTCTCCCGTCTCTTTCATGATACGGGATGTGTATTCCGGGGAACCGGCACAGTTAAAAACAGAATATATGTAGTTATCCTTATACCCCTCAAAGGTTACTTTCTTTATAAAATCAGTTACCACATCCGGCGGTGCACAGGCAATCACCGGATATACAAAACCAATCTTTTCCTCTTTCGCCAAAGTAAGATGATACTGATTTGCACATACCAGCTCCGCAATAGATACCATTCTATCCTCTAATGCCTCTGCTATTTTTTTTGCGATATAGAAAGAATTTCCCGTTCCCGAAAAATATAAAACCATCTTCTAATCCTCCTTCAAATGCTCTTTGATAAATGTCACAGCATGTTCTTTCAGATTCGCTGCAAGCACTTCCCTGTCTGTATCATATCTGTATTGTAATAAGAAAAACGGTGCAAAAAATTCCAATGCCATCATTCTTGGGGAATTCCCCTTTAACACACCGATTTTCAAAAGATAATCAAACACCTTTTCATTATACAGAAGCTGACGTTCCATAAACATTTCAATGTATATTCTTCGAAGTTCTTCATTCCGATATTGTTCTATTGTTACCAGTTGACGGAATTTGCGAATGATGTCATTATCCATTTGGACCAATATCATCTTGGAACAAAGCTCAGCAATATCTTCAAATTTCATCTCTGTATACCTGGCAACCGATGCATCTTGCTTTGAATCAGGCACATCCAATTTTACAAGCAACTGGTCTATTTCCTCCATAGCCTTTGCCACAATAGCATCCAGTATTGCCTGTTTTCCTGAATAATGCTTATAGATAGAGCTTTCTCTGATTCCAACTGCTGCACCGATATCTCTCATGGAAACACCTTCAAATCCATGAACGGAAAATAATTCAAGGGCTTCCGTTACAATTTTTTCCTTCGTTGTCATATAAGCCTCCCTAAAAAAAGCGAACGGTTGATAGCCTCATTATAGCTATCAACCGTTCGCTTTGTCAACAAAAAATTTATTCTTGATACATTTTCTTATTGAAGTATAGAGCAAATCCTCCCAATGCTACAAAAGACAACACCTTTGTGGCAAGCACCGGAAGTTCCATCTCTATCCCGGAAAGTACCTGGCACACTGTCTGTGGAATCACCATAATTCCCACAATGATACACAATTTCAACAATATCGATAACAGTACCACACCAAGCCCCTCTTTCTTCTTCAACAAATACAAACACACAAAACACAGGGGACTGATAATTCCCATATCAAGTACATATGTAATCTCTGTTGTATATACACCAATTAATGGGAGCGTTTCTCCCGTTATCAACGAGGAAATGATATCCGGCATCCATGCCACAATTAATGCAATTCCTGCTACAATAAGGAATACACTTAACCCCCTTGTAACGGTTATTTTCTGCTGTATACGCACCCTTTTGATATGTACAAACATTCCGAATAAGGAACAGGTAAACAGAACTACATATACCAGAAAAATCTGATTATACGTAACACCAAAGGCAATGCTGGCCCCATAATAAAATGCAACAGCATACACGGAAATCAACTTTATTTCGGAAATCACATCTCCCTTTTTCCGATACTGTACATATGTGTATAAAAATAATGGAACCAACACGAATAAAATACAAAAATCAGTTCCTATGGAAATCGGAGCTTTAAAATAGCTGTCATTTGCATAAATTCCATAACCGAAAATCTTTACCGTATGCCCGTATTGATTTACAAAGTCATGTGCATGTTCGAAATTCATGGAGAAAATTCCGGTAATTGACGTTATGCACATGCACAATATTGTAATGACTGCCAGAATATCTTTGTTCCTTTTCATTTTATTTTCCTCTTTCGTATCAACTTTTTATGCTTTCAGTTTTCTCCACATGATAGCCATAAAGTAGATGGAAATAAGCAGTAATACCGGGAACAATATTTTCTCCATTACGCTTACGGCCACACCGTTTATCTGCATAAATACAATCATCGCACTTACTGCCGCTGTCATTGTAATCATTTTTATTACAAATACAATTGCAAGCAGATACCCCCACTTATTCTCTTTTCTGAGTAAATAAGCTGTCACAATACTTGCAGGAACTACCCATCCCAGATCAAGCGTCTGAATTCCAAGTGTGGAATAATGTTCCAGACCTACAGGCGCACTGCCATTCATCAATGCTGGAAGAATCCTGCCAAGCCACATCCCCATAAGCATAATTCCAACCGCAAAAAAGAATACACTTAATGTCTTTCTCGGAAAACTGTCTGAAACCATTTCTCTAATCTCAAATTGATTCAATTCCATAAGACACAAAATAAATGAGTAAAAACTCAAGATCATGAGTACAACGTACACTAAATAAAGGGCATTAAATACCACAAGAAATGCATAGGATGTATAGGTATATAAAAAGTAACCTACGGTACCGGTAAGAAGAAAAAGTCCTTTTTTGCTTTTCTTTTTTACCAGGTACAAGGAAATAATCAGAAGAGGAATTGCAACAACCAATGTTACCACATCCTGTGCAATTGCCTGTGAAGCCGTAGAGATGGAATCTCTGGCATACAGTCCTTTGTTGTATAATTGAATTGTTTCGCCAAAAGACGTTGTAACATCAGCATATTCTTTTATCTGATTGCTAAAGATCCCTATCATTGCCGCTATTGCTGACAATATAATAATAAATACGGAAAGTACCATTACTATTTTCTTCTTGTTTTTCACTACTCTACTCCTTTTTGAAGTGCCTGATTTACTGCATTTCGAATCGTTCTGCTTGAAACTGTTGCACCGCTCACTGCATCCACATCATCTGTATTGTTTTTTACCATCTCATCTATCATACTCTCTGCCGGCTTTCCCTTTCCGCACTCGTGTTTTAGCAAATTGATATTGACAATTCTGTGGTCTTTTACTTCAACCTCTGCCTCCACTTTCACCATGCCTCCATCACTGCTTCCCCGGTACACACCATCTGCAACTTTTTCCATATCGATTTCAACATTCACCTGCTTATCCAAGGCTTCTTTCGACTTTTTTCCCATAAATCCAAACATCACAGCACCAAGTGCTACGATTACCACGACAACAATAAGTACTATTTTTAAACTCTTTTTCATATTTATTTTCCTCTTACGCTTCTTTCATCAATGCAACCAATGGCTCAATCTTAGAGATATCCGTATTGTCGAAAGAACCTGCAAAAATTTTCTCCATTTCTTTTTCCTGCTCGGTCTTATTCTCCTTTTTTGCAACAGACTTCCCCATCATTTTGAGCATCATCTTTGGGAAAAAACTCATCTTTTCAAAAGCAATTCCTCCTTCCAGATAGAAAAACGGAATCTGCTCCAAATGATTTTGTGCTATAATATTATTTCTTGTCTCTTCACTGTCCGTAGATGCTCCAACGGCAAATACCACCATCTTCTTTGGATTCATTTTTTGCATTTTATCCAACCCTGTAATCATGCCTCCCATAATCCAGCCGCCATAAATAATACTGTCATATTCTTCCGCTTCTTTTGCCGAAATGTTCTTTAACTCCTTTGCCTCACACGAAAGTGCTTCCGCAATCCAGCCTGCATACTTTGCCGTAAATCCTGTAGAACTTTGATATACTACTAATTTCTTCATTTTCTATTCTCCTTTTTCATTCGTCTCTTTTAATGCCTGCCGTAAAAATATTTCATAAGTCTCTACCAATTGCCGATCCAGCTCCTCCATGGGAATCCCAAAGTTACTTGATATCATCAATGTACTGATTCCGGTATTGTAAATCACCATATTCAGATGCAGTTTTCTTGCTGCCTCTACGGATAGGTTGAATTTCTCTGCCAGAAAATCTGCAACTTCCGGAGTACACTCCTGCTCATAGAGTTCCTGTAAAGATTTGGCTGTACAATCTGCCCTTTTCCGTAAAAAATACAGTTCAAACAAATTCGGTTCTTCCTTTGACAAAGCAAGATAGGCTTTTCCGATACTATGAAAATAATCCTCCTTATCAATGTGTGCTGCTACATACTCCTGAAAAAAATCTGCGGTACACTGCTGCACATCCTTCTTTAATTCTTCCATGTTTGAACAATAGCTGTAAATAGGTTGTACAGAACATCCCAGCTTTTCCGCAATGTTTTTGACCAGAACATGCTCCATTCCACCTTCTTTTGCCAGTTCGAAGGCCGCCTCTACTACCATTTCCTTTGTAATTCTTTGTTTTGGCATATATTCCTCCCCATACATCTTTCCTATCAAACAAAAATAATCCGTTTATATAAACTATTTATATAAACGGATTATATATTGTTGTATACAATTTGTCAACACTTTCTTTTCCTTACATTCTCCTCATAATCGCCTGCCCGTGTTCCCTTAACCAGGCATGCCACTTATCATATTCCGGATACACCCGATATACTTCCTCATAAAATCTTTTTGAATGATTCATCTCTTTTCGGTGACAAAGTTCATGTACCACCACACTGTCAATTACTTCAAGGGGCGTAAGCATTAACAGGCAGTTGAAATTCAGATTTCCTTTACTGCTGCAGCTTCCCCACCTTGTTCTCTGGTTCCGTATCGTAATTCTTCCGTAAGTCACTCCCACCATCGGCGCATAAATCTTAACCCTTTCCGGTATCACTTTACTCGCCTCATCAGCCAGTCTTCGAATGTCCTCTGTAGTGAGCATTTCCGGTTCATCCGCATATTCAGGCTCTGACTGCAATCGTTCCAGATGCTTACAGATCCATTCCCGTTTCGATTCCACAAACTTATGTATTTCCTTTTCCGGCAATCTCTCCGGTGCTCTTACAACGATTGCCCCATCCGGTTTTATCTGAATCGCCACAGTTCTTCTGCGAGAGCGAATCACTTGATATTTCAGATCCCTATCCATAATTCTTCCTTCTTATTTCGATCTGCTGTATTACCCTGACACAAAATCATAAATCTCCATCCTTAACCCACAACATATCTCTTCTGACCATATCTTGTGAAATGAGCATTGTATTTCTCCCAAACCTCTTTTGTAATTCTTTAGCAATGGTAGTTTTCCCACTTCCCGAATTACCTCTAAGTATAATTAATTTTTTCATATCTTAGCTCCATTAGCTTCAAGATTTATCACTTTCTTTGCAATTTAACTATCTGGACTTTCCCATCGATTTCGATCCCCATTTTCACAAATCCATTATTTTCAAACAATGAAACAATTTCATTGGAAGAATAAAACTTAACATCTCCAGCCCTGGAAAACTTTAAAAACGGATTACATATTACTCTTAAAATCGTAGGCAAATACACTTCTGCTATGTATAATACACCCCCCTTTTTCATTACCCTTTCTGCTTCTTCCTCAAACTTTTGAATATTCGGAAAATGATGAAACGCTGCACAGACCGTCATTACATCTATTTTTCCGTTTTCAAATGGAAGTTCTTCACAACCGGCAACGTAAAAATCCATATCTGGATTCATCATTTTTGCCTGTTCTACCATCTTATCAGAAATGTCTACTCCATATCCACAAAAAGTATTTTTCTCAGCAAGCATATTCAGCAGGCGCCCATTACCGCAGGCAACATCAACTACAACAGCATTTGTATTAATACAAACCGTTTTGCACATCATCTTTTTAAATTTGGCAGTAAACTTTCCGTCAAAAGTCGAATCATAATTTTCAGCTTTTTTATCATAACTGTTTTTTGAACGTTTTTCATATCTGTTCATACTGATAACTCCTTTCGTTTTTCCCTCTTCTGCAGCCGCGGACTCATACACTTTTTTGCTTTCTAAATTCGTTTATGAATAACACGACTCCATATACCGCAAATCAGGAGAATCACATCTTCACAAACATTAAACATCGCAGACTTTACACCTGTCAATCCCCAAATCATCAGCAATGCAAAATATTGTTGAACAGGCTCTGTTTCCTATTTTACCCCAAACAATTAAGCACTTGTTTAATCGTTGTAATTGCAGTATAATTTTTTCCGTACAGGAAGTCAATATTCTGGCATCTCATACTTCCATATAGAGCAAAATCATTTCCAAATGGAGCAATAAAGGGAGGAATTTATTATGGAATTGCAGCACAACCATCATAACAGTGAAATCATTGAGCAAATTTTATCACCTATTTCTGATGAAAGTACTTTTCAAATGGTATCTGACATTTTTAAATTATTAGATGATCCGAATCGTCTGCGAATCTTCTGGCTCCTTTGCCATGTTGAAGAATGTGTTATCAATATTGCGGAAATTGTACAAATGACCAGTCCTGCTGTATCACACCACTTGAAGCAATTAAAATCCGGTGGACTTATCAGTTCCAGACGCGAAGGAAAAGAAGTGTATTATAAAGCTGCGGAGTCCTCTTACGCTATTTTTCTACACAAAACAATAGAAAACATGATAGAGATTTCTTGTCCGGGCAACGATACCAATGACAATCATCTGTCTTGTGCCTCTGAGCATTTTCATGACATTCCATCCGAATGTCCGCCCGAATATATTCATACCATTCAGGAAATTCATGATTACCTAAATAATAATCTTGATAAAAGAATCACGATAGAACAGCTTTCAAAAGATTTTCTTATAAATACCACCACTCTAAAAAATCTTTTTAAATCTGTATATGGTGTTTCTCTGGCTACGCATATTAACCTGCACAGAATGGAAAAAGCGGCTTCTCTTTTGAAAGGAACAAATGACAGTGTCTGTGACATTGCCCATACAGTAGGATATGAAAGTCAAAGTAAATTCTCAGCCGCCTTTAAGAAACATTTTCAGCAGACTCCGCTTGAATACCGAAAAAACAGTAGTAACCCCTAATCACACCATTATAATTTTTTCTCCATCAAAAGGAAACGTCCTTTGCGCCAATCCGCATAACCGCGCTCCTCATATCCGTTATTTGTATATAGTTTTAGAGCATACGGATTTTTCGTATAAACATCCAGCCGGATTGATGTATAAGAGCCTTCCCTAAGCTGTTCCTCAATGTGGTCTAATATCTGCTTTCCCACTCCTTGGTTTTGAAAATCGGGAGATACACATAACCGATGTATTACACAAGCTGTCTTATCAGGGGAATTCCACGTACATTTTTTATATTCATCATCACATTCCTGACTAATAACATAGATTGCCGCAAGCTTGCCTCTTTCCTCAGCAACATAGAGAGTTCCCTTACAAATATCATCCATGAAATCTTTTCTGTTGGGATAGATCTCATCCCATTGATCTATCCCCTGCTCTTGCATATGTTTGATTGCTTTACTGACCATTACACATATATGATCGATGTCAGTCATAACTGCAATTCTGTAATTCATAATGATTTCCTCTACATTCTCTCTCCGTCCTGGTAATCATCACAATCAACAGCAGGAAAAAGAAAGCCAGATACAGAGGCATCAGCTTCAAGCTTATATGATTTGCCAAAATCCCAAAAATCGGTGGCATAAATGTCGAACCGACATAAGCGCTTGCCATCTGGATTCCAATAATCCCCTGTGAATTTTCAGCGCCAAAGTTCTTCGGGGTGGAATGAATAATACACGGATAAACCGGTGCACATCCCAGACCAATTACGGCAAAGCCGATAATTGACGTAATTTTAAAAGGAAGCACGATACAGAAAACGCCAGACAGAGCAATGCCTGTACCAAGATAAATCATCTTATTATCTCCCAGCTTATCTGACAAAAATCCTGATAAAAACCTTCCTACCGTAATCCCAATAAAAAACAGGGAACCCAATGCGGCAGCTTCTTCCTTGGTTGCACCCCTTGTACCTTCCAGATAACTGCTTGCCCAAAGCATGGTTGTAGCTTCTGCCGCACAATACGCAAAAAATCCGGTCAAAAGATAAGGCACTCCTTTTATTTTTAATGCACCCTTAATTCCAAGAATTGCCGCATCACTTTCTTTTGAAACAACCGGCTTATTAATCTTCCACAATGGTAACGAAAGCAACAAGATAACCACAATGCCAAACTGCAGATAGGAAACCATCCGATATCCATCCGTCCACACTGTATGTGTAAGCGCATAACTCATAATATACGGACTTATAATGGTTCCCACACCCCAGAAACAATGCAGCCAGCTCATATGCCTGGAATTGTAATACAACGCGACATAATTATTGAGCGCCGCATCAATTGCTCCTGCTCCCAGTCCATAAGGTATTCCCCATAAACACATCTGATAGAATTCCGTACTTGTTGAAAATCCAAACAAAGCAACCGCAGTAAGAAAAACGCTCACGATTGTTACGACCTGTGTTCCAAATTTCTTTGTAAGTCGTTCGGACATCAAACCGGAAATAATCGTACCGCCCGAAATAATCATGGAAATCCATCCCATATAAGACAACGGCACATGAAAATCGGTACGAATCGTAGGCCAGGCTGCGCCTAATAATGAATCAGGCAGTCCCAGGCTGATAAAGGCAATATACACCACAGCTAACAGCAACAGGTACATGATATTTTCCTCCGGAATTTATTCCACTAATGTCTGATCTATATACTCCATCAAAGGCTTCTTCATAACCTTATCCATATTGTCCTTGTACCAGACCAATGCCTCTTTCAATCCTTCTGCGATATCTTTTTCCTCCGGCATCATTTCATGCTGTTTTCTGACATCCAGATAATATTCGTAATCATAAAAAGGGAAGTAATTTCTTTGTTCCGTGTCGTCAAACACATTCACAAATTCGACAGTTTTCCCCACTGCAGCATAGCATAACTCCGCCCATCTGCGAATGGATATGGCTTCCTTATTTCCAACGTTATAAATATGCTCAGCAGGTTTTTTCTCTAAGATAACATCGATAAATTTACACAAGTCCTCCACATGAAAAAACTGCATTTTCATGCTTCCGTCTTTTGGCAAATAAAATTTTCTGTCCGAAAGCGCACAATCAAACACAAACGCTTCTCTGTATACATTATTCAATTTTCCGTACAGATATGGCGGACGAAGTACATAAGCCTTCGGATTTCTGCTTAACAAAGCATTTTCCGCCTCGATCTTATCAGTCCCATATTTTCCCCAGAATTTGTTTACTCCCAACCGCTCTTTTTCCTGAAACGGCTGGATTCCGCTCTCCGGATATACTGCACTGGAACTGATTAAAATATATTCCCCGTAACTGTTCAGTCCATCCAACAACGCATTTACATCTGCAGCATTATAGGCAGTATCAATGACAACATCAAAATGAATATCCTGCAATGCATTTCCCAAATTATGTCTGTCTGCCTGAATCAGCTTTACTCCCCCGGACTGTTCCTTTGTGTTTCTGTTAAGGACATATACTTCCATGCCTTGTCCGACATAGTATTCTGCAATGTATCTGCTGACAAACACTGTTCCCCCTGTAACAAGTATTGTTTTCATAGTATCCTCGCTTTCAATGTAGCAGTTAATTCATTCGTATATTAGCATAATTATACATGTTTTACAATCGCTGGCGTTTTCAGCGAATAGCTGTCACTTCATAATCCTGTTCCTCTACTGCATTTTTCAGGATTTCATCTGCAACTTCCTGATTCATTTTTACCACTGCGGTTCCTTCTGTATGACTTACCACTGCCTCTGTCACGCCTTCAACGGCTTCTAATGTCTTCTTTACTCTTGCCTCACAGTGTCCACACATCATACCTTTAATTTCCATTGTCTTTTCCATTTGCTTTGTCTCCTTTTCTTTTCTGATTTTTTTATCTTTTCCCTTGCCATACATCCGAAACAGATTCAGGCGCAGAGCATTGCTTACCACACAAAAACTGGAAAGGCTCATGGCGGCAGCTCCAAACATCGGATTTAACTTCCATCCAAATATCGGATACATCACTCCTGCCGCCAGCGGAATGCCAATCATATTATAGAAAAATGCCCAGAACAGATTCTCATGAATATTTTTCAGTGTGGCACGGCTGAGTCTTATTGCTGCCGGAACATCTGACAACCTGCTCTTCATCAGCACCACATCTGCCGCATCAATGGCAATATCTGTTCCTGCGCCAATGGCAATGCCGATATCTGCTCCGGTAAGAGCCGGCGCATCATTGATTCCGTCTCCAACCATCGCCACTTTCCCTTTTTCCTGTAGGGCACGGATTACCGCTTCTTTTCCATCCGGAAAAACCCCGGCAATTACTTCATCCACTCCTGCCTGTTCTCCAATGGCCCGTGCAGTCTTCTCATTATCTCCGGTCAGCATGACCACATGAATGCCCATATCTTTCAATTCCCGGATTGCCTGTGGGCTGTCCTCCTTTATCACATCTGCCACCGCAATGATACCCATAATTTTTCCATCTTCCGCAAAAAACAGTGGCGTTTTTCCCTGCTTGGCAAAATCTTCTGCCTTATTTTCCATTTCCTGCGGCACATTCCCCTGTTGTTTGATAAACTTCAGGTTTCCGCCGACAAGCTTTTTACCTTTTCGAATGCCGGTCAGACCATTTCCGGGGGCGGCCGTAAAAGCGTCAACTTCTTCCTTTTCCAGTCCCTTGTCCTCACCGGCAGCCATAATTGCTCTTGCAAGAGGATGCTCACTTTTCTGCTCCAACGCATAGGCTGCTTTTAACAGCTCTCCCTCTGTATATCCCTGTGCCGGCACAAAATCGGTTACCCTTGGTTCGCCGCTTGTGATGGTTCCGGTTTTATCCAAAGCCACAATCTGTGTCTTTCCCGCCTCCTCCAGCGAAACGGCGGTCTTAAACATAATACCGTGCTTTGCTCCCATTCCATTTCCAACCATAATTGCCACCGGTGTAGCCAGTCCCAGAGCGCAGGGACAACTGATTACCAGAACGGAAATGCCTCTTGCCAATGCAAATCCAATATCTTTACCCACAAGCAGCCAGACGGCAATCGTGACCAACGCTATAACAATCACCACAGGCACAAACACACCGGATACCCGGTCCGCCACTTTCGCAATCGGCGCCTTTGTTGCCGCCGCATCACTGACCATCCTGATGATCTGCGAAAGCGTAGTATCTTCTCCCACCCTTGTAGCCTCACATCTTAAAAATCCGGACTGATTCAGCGTGGCGGCTGAGACGAAATCTCCTGCCGCTTTATCCACCGGAATACTCTCTCCGGTAAGCGCAGCTTCATTGACTGCACTGTTTCCGTCCATAACAATGCCGTCCACAGGGATATTCTCTCCCGGTTTTACCACAAATAAATCTCCGATTCGTACCTGCCCGATTTCGACTTCTGTTTTCTGCCCGTTCCTGATAATCCGCGCCGTCTTTGGTGCCAGTTTCATCAGGCTTTTCAGGGCATCGGTTGTCTTGCCCTTCGCTCTGGCTTCCAACATTTTTCCCACTGTAATCAAAGTCAGAATCATCGCTGCTGATTCGAAATAAAATTCATGCATGTATGCAAGAACCGCTTCACTGTCACCCTGTGCCTGTGCATGGCTCATGGCAAACAGAGCATATACGCTATACAGATAAGATGCACCGGCTCCCAAAGCTACCAGTGTATCCATGTTCGGCGCTTTATGAAGCATCCCCTGAAATCCATTGATAAAGAATTTCTGGTTCACCACCATGATTGCAGTCGTAAGCAAAAGCTGAAGCAGTCCCATGGATACATGGTCTCCCTCAAACCAGAAAGGCAGCCCCCACATCATATGCCCCATGGACACATACATAAGCGGCACCAGCAGACACAGGGACGCAATCAGACGCCTTTTCATCTTTGGAGTCTCCGTATCCGACAGTTCGGTACGGTTTTCGCGATTTTCTGCAGCTCCTTTTTTCATAGCCCCATATCCGGCATTTATGACAGCCGCTATAATTTCCTCAGAGGCTGCACTTCCTTCCACTCCCATGGAATTCGTCAGCAGACTGACGGAACAGTTTGTCACTCCCGGAACCTGCTTCACTGCCTTCTCTACTCTGGCAGCACAGGCCGCACAGCTCATTCCTGTCACACGATATTGTTCCATATACGAGTCTCCCTTTACTTCATTAGTTTCGGCAATACATTCACCAGTTCTTCGATAACTTCATCATTTCCCTGACGTATATTATCTGCAACACAGGTCTGAATATGATTCGCCAGCAATTTTTTGTTAAAACTGTTAAGTGCCGCATTTACCGCAGATACCTGCGTCAAAATGTCGATGCAATACGCATCCTTCTCCAACATCCCCTGCAGTCCCCGGACCTGTCCTTCAATCCGTTTCAGACGATTCATCAGATCCCGATATTCCTTTTCTGTCCGCTTCTTATGTTTTTCCGATTGACAACAACAAGCTTTCTTTTCTTCCATTGTATCCCTCACTTTTCGCCTTGTTTTTCTGTCTCTGATAATATACCCCTATGGGGTATTTTGTCAACTGTCTTTTTCTAAGTTCATTTTTACAATTGTATTCCTATCAAATAGAAAAGCGCCGGACAACATTTCTGTCATCCGACGCCTTGATATAGATTTCATTATTGTTTATTACTCGTTCATCTTTGCCAGCTTTGCCGCCTGATCTGCCGCGATGCAGGCATCAATAATCTCCTGAATATCTCCATCCAGAATCTTGTCCAGCTTATACAAAGTCAGGTTAATTCGATGATCGGTCACACGTCCCTGTGGGAAATTGTAAGTCCGGATCTTCTCGGAGCGGTCTCCTGTTCCAATCTGACTGCGGCGTTCTGCCGACTCAGCATCCTGCTTCTTCTGAAGTTCCAGATCATACAACTTGGTACGAAGCAGTGCAAAAGCTTTCTCCTTATTCTGAATCTGCGACTTCTCCGTCTGGCTATAGATTACGATACCGGTCGGATAATGTGTCAGACGCACCGCAGAATCTGTCGTATTAACGCACTGTCCACCGTTACCGGATGCTCTCATGACATCAATTCGGATATCTTTTTCATCAATTGTTATCTCAACATCTTCTGCCTCCGGCATAACCGCAACACTGCAGGTAGAAGTCTGGATACGTCCCTGGGATTCCGTCTCCGGAACACGCTGCACACGATGTACCCCGGACTCATACTTCAACACGGAATATGCACCGGATCCCGTTACCATGAAATTGACAGACTTCATTCCGCCGATTCCGGTCTCATCTGCCTCCAGAGTCTCTACTCTCCAGCCTCGTCTCTCCGCATAATGCACATACATACGATAAATCTCAGCCGCAAAAAGTGCTGCCTCCTCACCGCCGGCACCTGCACGGATTTCCACGATAACATTCTTGTCATCATTCGGATCCTTTGGAAGCAGTAAAATCTTAAGCTGCTGTTCCAAATCTCCCATGCGGGATTTGGAGTCGTTTAACTCTTCCTTTGCAAGCTCACGCATCTCCTCATCTGACTCCTCGTCCAGAATCGCCAAAGAATCTTCAATGTTCTGCTTGCACTCCTTATACTGCTTATAAGCCTCCACAATCGGCTGTAAATCACTCTGCTCTTTCATCAGCTTGCGAAACCGGTTCGGATCATTCGCCACGTCCGGCTCGCTTAATGTATTCATAAGCTCCTCATAATGATGAAGCAAATCTTCCAATTTATCAAACATAACTATTCCTCTCTTTTATTGCCAAAGTCTCAGTGGTTCCAATAACAAACGCTACAACTGTCCCATAACCACACGGTCATTGCCTGCCAGATCTTTTTGCACTCTCACATCCAAAAAACCGGCATTTTTCAGCATTGCCGATACATCATCCGCCTGGTCGTATCCGATTTCAAAAAGCAGATATCCCTCATCCGTCAGATAATCCACACATTTTTCTATTATTTCCCGGTAAAAATACAGTCCATCCTCTTTTCCGTCAAGTGCCTCTATGGGCTCAAATTCTGCCACCTCCGGCATCAGCTCCGCAATCTCTGCAGTCTTAATATACGGTGGATTCGACACAATCATGTCAAAGTGTTCATCCATCACATCCTCAAACAGATTGCTTCGTTCAAACACCGCCGACACATCATTCAGCTTCGCGTTATCCTTTGCCACATTGATTGCCTGCTTTGAGATATCATAACCAAATCCCTCCACACCATGCACATTTTTCATAATGCTGATTAACACACATCCGGAACCGGTGCACATATCCAGAATTTTCATCCCCGGCTTTGCGACTTTCAGAGCTTCCTCCACAAGTGTCTCGGTATCCTGTCTCGGTATCAGCACATTGGAATTTACGTTAAAATTTAATCCCATAAATTCCTGCTCACCCGTAATATACTGAAGCGGAACATGCTCTGCGCGCTTCCGAATCAGCACCTCATATTCATGAGCCTGCTCCTCTGGCATCTCCTCATCCACATGCATATAGTAAAAGGTATGATCCACCTTGCATGCCATGGCCAACAGAAGCCATGCATCATTTTTGGCATCTGCAATATTCGCTTTTTCAAGTACGCTTTCACCCAGACTAAATGCTTTACGATATGTCATACATTCTCTTCCTTTTGCCATGTTTTCCAATCAAAAACCGCCTCAACAGAAACAATTCCAACCTCAATCATATCATCATCCGGTTCCTTGGTGGTAAGTGCCTGCATCCAGAGCCCCGGCTTACTCAATATATTGACAAACCAGTTGTCATACCGCCCGGCCAGCCGAATAAACTCATAAGAAATACCTGCAATCACCGGAATCAAAAGCAGACGAAGTACAATCTGCAAAAGCTTTGTATCCACACGAATCAGCATAAATACCAGAATACTGATCAGCATCACAATCAGAAGAAAGCTTGTTCCGCATCGCTTGTGCTGTTTGGAACTTTTTCTGACGTTTTCCACGTTAAGCTCCAATCCATGTTCAATACAATTGATGCATTTATGTTCAGCACCATGATACATAAATACCCGCCGGATATCTTCGGTAAAAGAAATCACGACAATATATCCGATAAAAATCGCCAGTCTGATCACACCCTCAATCAGCGCAATCAAAACCTCCGAATGAATCACCTTACGGAAAAAACCGGACAGGAAATACGGAAGCATAAAAAACAAAAGCAGGGCAAAAACAATGGAAAAAGCGACTGTTCCACCCATCAAAGCCTTCTCTGCCTTCTTTTTTTGCTCCTCGGTCATATTCTTCTGCTTCTCATCTTCCTCTTCATCCTCGAAAAAAGAAGAAGAATACATAAGCGTACTCATGCCAAGGTACAGAGACTCGATAAAATTCACCACTCCGCGGATAACCGGAAGGTTCCGAAGTCTCTTATTTTTAATGGTTCCCCTATACTCCTCCACCTTCACATCAATCTCATGATCCGGCTTACGGACCGCCACGGCATACCGGTCAGCATTTTTCATCATTACACCTTCCATGACCGCCTGCCCGCCAATTCCTGAATATTTCATTTCCAGTCCTCTTATTCATAAACGGAAAAAGGTTGAGACATCTCAAAGCCTCAACCTTTTTGAAAAATCGCTCTCTTATTTCATGCCATACTTCTTGTTGAACTGTTCGATACGTCCACGAGCCTGATTTGCTTTCTGCTGTCCCGTATAGAACGGATGGCACTTAGAACAGATTTCCACGTGAATCTCCGGCTTTGTTGAACCTGTAACAAATGTGTTACCACAGTTGCAGGTAACAGTTGCCTGATAATAATCTGGATGGATTCCTTCTCTCATAATTTTCACCTCTTTAATCTAATCGTTTTCTGTAATTAATCTTCGATTAATTACCTACGCACTTGCTTCGCGAAGCGACTTTTTATGCAAGTGCTCCTTTAATCTCTGATTAATTCTCTATACACTTGCCTCGCGAAGCGACTTTCATGCAAGTGCTCCTTGTTCCACTCTTTGTACCCGTATACCCGATTCGCATATGATACTTATTGCAAGAGTGACACTTTTCGTCCGTTTACATCCCGATAAACAGCTTATTTATTGTACCATAGCTATACTCCGAATGCAAGTGTAAATTACAAAATTCTGTTTTTCACCAGCATATTAACCAATTCATGATTATTATGCGTATGCGCAAACATGTTTAAGATGTTCTCAACGGCTTCATCCGAACGCATTCCGTTCAAGGCCTTGCGCATATTATCCACACCTGCCTGCTCATCC
Organism: Lachnospiraceae bacterium; assembly: GCA_029227035.1. Lineage (GTDB taxonomy): Bacteria > Bacillota > Clostridia > Lachnospirales > Lachnospiraceae > Roseburia. Next base: position 13,547 of record JAQXZD010000004.1, on the reverse strand, counting down.
TGTTCCAGTAAAAGATCATCTCTTCTGGTTCCGGACTTCACAATATCAACCGCCGGGAAGATTCTCTTCTCGGAGAGCTTACGGTCAAGCACCAGTTCCATATTACCGGTTCCCTTAAACTCCTCAAAAACCACATCATCCATCTTACTTCCCGTATCCACAAGTGCTGTGGCAAGAATGGTCAGGCTTCCTCCCTCACGCATATTTCTTGCCGCACCGAAAAAACGCTTTGGCATATGCAGCGCTGCCGGATCCAGACCTCCGGAAAGTGTTCGTCCACTCGGAGTGCAGGTCAGATTATAAGCTCTTGCAAGTCTTGTAATACTGTCCAGAAGAATCATAACATCATGCTTGTGCTCTACCAGCCGCTTTGCCCTCTCTATTACCATCTCCGAAACACGCTTATGATGCTCCGCCGTCTCATCGAACGTGGAATAAATCACCTCTACATTATCCCCCTCGATTGCCTCCTTAATATCCGTAACTTCCTCCGGACGTTCATCAATCAGAAGGATAATCAGATGCATCTCCGGATTATTCATCTTGACAGACTTTGCGACTTCCTTAAGAAGTGTGGTCTTACCGGCTTTTGGCGGAGACACAATCATTCCTCTCTGCCCCTTACCGATTGGTGACACAATGTCCATCACCCTCATGGCCACGGATCCACCCGGACGTTCCATACGCAGGCGGCGATTTGGAAAAATCGGTGTCAGATCCTCAAAATTTCTACGCCTCTGTGCTTCGGACGGATGATAACCGTTGACCGTCGTTACATATAATAAAGCAGAGAACTTCTCCCGCTCACCTTTAATCTTTGTATTGCCGGAAACAATATCTCCAGTCTTTAAATTAAAACGCTTAATCTGCGACGGAGCCACATAGACGTCGTTATCTCCCGGCAGATAATTCTCACAGCGCAAGAATCCATACCCGTCCGGCATAACTTCCAGAATTCCGCTGACGGTAATTCCGCTGTCCAGATCCGCAATATCTCCTTTGATTGCCGCAGAGTCAACTCCCTCATGCTCTTTTGCCTTATTATAAGAATTGCCCTGCTCGTGTACCTGCGGCACTCCCGTTCCATTCTCCGCATGTTCTTTCTTTTCATGAAAAACATTCTTTTTCGGAGCCGGTTTTTTCTCATTTTTCTCCTGCTCATCCGCTTCAAGCATCCGTTCCACAAGCTCACTTTTCTTCAGGGTTGAAATTCCCTTTAATCCTCTTGCCTTTGCCAAATCTTTTAATACAACCAAAGACAGGCTTTCATACTTTTCTCTCATTAATAGATAGCTCCTTACTCTATTCTTCTATCTCGTCCGTTTTCTGGGAATTTATAGTCCGATATGACTCTAAAGAATTTATCAACGAAGCTATTATACACTATTCGTCCAAAAATAGGAAGTCTTTTTTTTCACGAATAACAATGCTATTCTATGTTAAGCATAAAAAATAAGGAGAATCATCATGGATAATAGAGAAAAAGCATTAAAATGCCACGAAGAATGGAACGGAAAACTTGAAACCATTGCAAAATCAAAGGTCAGCTCCCGGGAGGATTTAGCCATTGCTTACACCCCGGGTGTCGCAGAACCGTGTAAAGTCATTGCAGAAGATCCTTCTGCCGCTTACACCTACACCTGGAAAGCCAACACGGTTGCCGTTGTCTCTGACGGAAGCGCCGTCTTAGGTCTTGGCAATATCGGACCGTATGCCGCAATGCCCGTTATGGAAGGAAAATGTGTTCTGTTCAAGGAATTCGGTGATGTCAATGCAGTTCCTATTTGTCTGGATACTCAGGATACAGAAGAAATTATATCTGCAATTAAGAATATTGCTCCAGGGTTCGGCGGAATCAATCTGGAGGATATCTCCGCTCCTCGCTGCTTTGAAATCGAGGAACGCTTAAAACAGATGCTGGATATTCCTGTCTTTCACGATGACCAGCATGGCACGGCAATCGTTGTACTGGCCGGAATCATCAACGGTCTCCGCGTAACCGGAAAGGAAAAGGAAGACTGCCGCGTTGTTGTCAACGGAGCCGGTTCCGCAGGCGTAGCAATTACAAAGCTTCTTTTAACTTATGGGTTCCAGCACGTAACCATGTGCGATCGCGAAGGTATCATCGGAAAAGATTATCCGAATCTCAACTGGATGCAGAAAAAGATGACCGAGGTAACAAACCTGGAAAATGCTACCGGAACCCTTGCCGACGCACTCCGCGGTGCGGACATCTTTGTGGGTGTCTCTGCTCCGAATATTGTCTCTTCGGAGATGGTTGCTTCCATGAATCCGGATGCCATCCTCTTTGCCATGGCAAATCCTGTACCGGAGATCATGCCGGATGTTGCCAAAGCCGCCGGTGCACGGGTTGTGGGAACCGGAAGAAGCGATTTCCCGAATCAGGTCAACAATGTCATTGCCTTTCCGGGAATTTTCAAGGGTGCTTTGGAAGGACATGCCACACAGATTACGGAAGAAATGAAACTCGCCGCTGCGGAAGCTCTTGCCGCCCTGGTCTCCGACGAAGAATTAAATGAAGACTTTATTATGCCGGAAGCCTTTGACCCGAGAGTTTCCCAGGTGGTCAGCGAGGCTGTAAAGTCCCATATTCACTGATATGAATTCGCACGGTAAACGATATTATTCCCTGAACGACTACTGTCTGGATACTTTCGGTGAAAAAGTCTACAGGCTGAGTCTGAGCGGCGGCATGACCTGCCCAAACCGGGACGGCACATACGGAACCGGCGGCTGCGCTTTTTGCAGCGCCGGCGGTTCCGGTGATTTTGCCGCCGACTCCGCACTCTCCATAACCGAACAGATGCTTCAGGCAAAGGCGCGGATTGCTGCCAAGACGGACTGCCATAAATTTATTGCTTATTTTCAGTCCTATACCGGCACTTATGCTCCTGTCCCATACCTCCGGAAGATTTTCTCCGAGGCGATTGCCGCAGAGGATGTGGTTGCCCTGTCCATCGCAACACGAAGTGACTGTCTCTCCGACGAAGTACTGGATCTCTTATCGGACTTAAACCGAATCAAACCCGTCTGGGTGGAACTTGGTCTGCAGACCATACACAATCAGACGCTGGCACAAATGCATACTCATTCCACCGTAGAACAGTTTGACAGTGCCGTGTCTCTTCTCTCAGCCCGCGGACTGCCTGTCATCACCCATGTCATTCTGGGGCTTCCCGGTGAGACACAGGAGATGATGTTACAGACAATACGGCATGTGGCTGCAATGCCGGTCTTTGGAATAAAACTGCAGCTTCTTCACGTACTGCGCAAAACTGCACTGGCTGACCTTTATGAAACAAACCCTTTTCCGGTGATGGATATGCCGGAGTACTGTGACCTTGTCATCCGCTGTCTTTCGCTTCTTCCTCCCGGGATGGTCATCCACCGTCTGACCGGTGACGGACCGCGCCGTCTTCTGATTGCTCCCCTGTGGAGCACGGACAAGAAACGCGTTTTAAATACGATTCATCATCGTCTCAAAGAACTGGACTGCTGGCAGGGAAAATATTATAATCAAAAGGAGATTTAACAATGGCAGAACCATTGACAATATATAAAATGACCATTCTGTATATGCTTGACAATGCCGGTTTTCCTCTGACAGGCACACAGATTTCCGACTTTTTTCTGGAACAGGAATATACAGATTATTTTCAAGTGCAGGAAGTGCTGAGCGATCTTGCAGATGCAGATTTGATTCTTTCCAAATCTACTCATTCCAACACTCAGTATACCCTGACCTCTTCCGGAAAAGAGACACTCGATTTTTTCGGGGATAAGCTCAACGATGAGATAAAGCTTGACATTCATGATTTTTTAAAGAAAAATAAATTAGAATTTAAAAAAGAAAATTCTATGCTGGCTGACTATTATAAGACGACAAATCAGAAATATGCAGTCCGATGCCAGACCTGCTCCGGTGAGAATACCATGATTGACCTGACTCTTTTGGTCTCCACACGGGAACAGGCTGAAGCTATCTGTTTTAACTGGAAAAATCAAAACGAAGATGTATACGCATATCTTATGGATCTGCTTCTGAAATAGTTTACTTTTTCTGTATGCTGTATCCGAATTTTCCAAGTTTTCTGCCAAGGGCAAAGTATTCGCCGTGTGAATACATAATGAGTCCGGCTTCGTTGATTCCAAATCGCCCGCTCTCATCCATATAGGCATCATCTATGGTAACTCCAAGCACTTCTGCAATAAACATGGTGTGACTTCCCAATTCCCTTGCCTCTGTCACCCGGCAGGCAATATTAACAGGGCTCTCCGCAATTCCGGGAGCAGCAACCTGTTCCATGGCAAGCGGAGTCAGACCGGTTTCCTTAAATTTGTCCACTTCTCTTCCGCTGACCACACCGCAGTAATCACAGGCTCGCACCAGCTCCTCGTTGGTCAGATTAATGACAAATTCTCCGGTTCTCTGCAGAATTCCATAAGAATAGCGGTTCGGTCTGACCGAAATGGATACCATGGGCGGATTGGTACATACCGTCCCCGCCCAGGCTACCGTTATAATATTTGTTTTTCCGTCCGTATCCGCCAGACTAACCATCACTGCCGGCACCGGATTCAGCATATTTCCCGGCTTCCAGTTCTGTTTTCCCATTTTTATATTATCCTCTCACTTACTGTCTTTCTTTTAATTCCGGGTTCTCTGCAATAATCTCCTGAATCAGCTCCCGTTCATCCATATGGTGTTTCACACCCTTTATTTCCTGATAATCTTCATGTCCTTTTCCTGCCAGAACGACAATATCCCCATCCTTGGCATTCTTCATACAATAAGCAATGGCTTCCTTGCGATCCGGTATCGTGACATACTCACCGTCTGCTTTATGTACGCCCACCAGAATATCCTGAATGATGTCCATAGGTTCTTCATTTCGCGGATTATCCGATGTAACCACGGTCAGGTCTGCAAGTCTGGAAGACACTTCTCCCATTTCATATCTTCTTGATTTTGCCCGGTTTCCTCCGCATCCGAACAGACAGACCAGACGCCCCGGCTCATATTCCTTAAGAGTTGTCAAAAGACTCTCCAAAGACATTGCGTTATGCGCATAATCAATCATAAGCGTGTATCGTTTTGTAACAGGAACAATCTCAATCCGTCCCTTGACGCTGACATGTAAGAGCGCCTCTCTGATTTTCTCCTCATCCACGCCGAAATGATGGCAGATTGCAATCGCTGTCAGGGAATTGTATACCGAAAAACTGCCCGGTACATTTACCTCCACATCCATGTTCATAAGGCCGCTCACATGGTATCGGACCCCCAGCGCCCCATGCTCCTTTTTCAGTTCCACATTCTGCGCCACGAAGTCATTCTTCTCTCCATAACCAAACGTTTCCACCTGGCAGGTATGTCCCTTTAACACTCCATCCAAATGTTCACTGTCTCCGTTAAAAATGCCAAGCCTGCACTGTTGAAACAGAAGGCTCTTGCAGTGCATATAGTCTTCAAAATCCTTATGCTCATTCTCCCCGATATGATCCGGTTCCAGATTGGTAAATACGCCAATATCGAACACAAATCCGGACACGCGGTGCAACATCAGCGCCTGGGAAGAAACTTCCATAACAACCGCATCCATTCCGGCTTCTACCATCTCATGAAAAAGTTCCTGCACACGGTAAGATTCCGGCGTCGTATTGGCAGAAGGAATTCGTTTTTCCCCGACAATGGATTCGATGGTGCCAATCAGTCCGGTTTTGATTCCTGCAGATTCCAAAATTGATTTTACCATATAAGTCGTAGTGGTTTTTCCCTTGGTTCCGGTGATTCCTATGGTCTTAAGCTTTTCCGCCGGATAGTCAAAATATGCGGCAGACATACAGGCAAGCGCCAGCCGGCTGTCTTTTACCTGAATGTAGGTCACGCCCGGCTGAAGGGAAACTTCTTTTTCCACCACAATCGCCGCTGCCCCCTTCTCGATAACCTCCGGGATAAACTCATGCGCATCCCTTACACTTCCGCTGATACAGACAAATACCGAGCCCTTTTTCACCTTACGGGAATCATAGACAAGAGTTGTAATCTCTGTATCTGTATCTCCTGCCAGCACTTTATAATCCAGCTTTTCAATCAATTGTTTTATCTTCATTTATTTTTCCTCCAGTTTCCATTCTCCGGTAAATACCTCTCTTGCAGGTCCTGTCATATAGATATGATTGGTATCCGGTTCATACTCAATTGTCAGATCTCCACCCCGCAAATGTACCAGCACCTTATTGTCCGTATACCCGTTTAGTATGCACGCCATCACGGTTGCGCAGGTTCCGGTTCCGCAGGCCCACGTTTCTGCCGCTCCGCGCTCCCATACACGCATGGACGCCTCGGTTCTTGATATAATCTGAACAAACTCCGTATTGGTTCTCTTCGGAAAACGCGGATGATTCTCAAATTCCGGTCCATACTGTTCAATCGGAAAATCTGCCACATGATCCACAAATACAACTGCATGCGGATTTCCCATGGATACGCAGGTCATACGCCATTCTTTTCCGGCAACCGTAATCGGCTCATCAACTACCCGATTGCCCTCTGCTTCCACCGGAATCAGTTCCGGCGCAAGAATTGGTTCCCCCATGTCGACACGCACACTCAATACCCTGCCATCTGTGATAAAAAGCTTCAGATACTTAATTCCAGCTCCGCTTTCTACAGAAATCTCCGTCTTATCCGTCAGCTTATGCTCATATACATACTTTGCAACACAACGGATTCCGTTTCCGCACATTTCCGCCTCCGAACCATCTGCGTTATATATTCTCATCCGAAAATCCGCTTTCTCGGACGGTCCAATCGTAATCAATCCGTCTGAGCCGATTCCAAAATGTCTGTCGCTGACTGCAATAGACAGCTTTTCAGGATTTTCTATCTCCTCCTCAAACAGATTCACATATACATAATCATTGCCACAGCCTTCCATCTTCGTAAACTTCATAGCACTTCACCCTCCTTGGAATATCTTTTTTATATTGTATCTATAGTATATATCGCACTTTTTCCTTTGAAAACCCATTTTGTGCTTTTTATATTGCAAATAGTGCTATCCTATAGTAAAATACATCATAACTATCATTATAAGAATCCCATTGACTTTCACTTTCATGATTTCCACAAGATTCTGCTGTTTTTAAAAGGAAACGCTTCTTACTGTATTGAAGGGCGCACCTATGATTTAAAACCGAATGACATCGTATTTGTTCCGGCCGGAGAAGTTCATCGTCCCATTCTACATGACGAAAGCACTTACGAGCGCATCATTATCTATATTGCCAAAGGATATCTGGATCAGCACCGTGACGATTCCTATGATCTGTCACGCTGTCTTCAGGAAGCGCACCAAAAGCAGGCGCATGTGTTACGTGTTCCCGCCTTCGAAACGACCAGACTCGGACAGATTGTCCGGGAACTGAGACATTCCCTGCATTCCACGGAATACGCAAATGAGCTGTATCACAAACTTCTTTTCCTGGAATTTATGATCCAGCTCAATCGTGCAGCCATCCATAATGGCATTGAATTCATTACCACTTCATCTTCCAACAAAAAAATAATACAGCTTCTCGACTACATCAATGAACATCTGACAGAGGATATTACCATCGACTCCCTTTCAGAAACCTTTTTCATCAGCAGATACCACCTGATGCACGCTTTCAAGGAAGAAACCGGATACACCATCGGTGACTATCTGACTACTAAGCGCCTGCTTCTGGCCCGCGAACTGATCCGGCAGGGCAATCCCATTACGGATACCTGCTATGAGTGCGGTTTCCACAGTTACTCATCCTTCTCCCGTGCCTATAAGAAAAATTTTGGCTGTGCGCCAAGAGCCGAGCATTCCTTGCCTAGCGTTCCGCCAGAACATTAATTAAGGCAGGAATTAACTGCTTTTTTCTGGATACAACACCCGGAAGCATCACCCCGGCTTCAGACGGCTCACAGTGATAAGCACTTGCCACAAGCTGCGCCGCATCCGCACCGGCATAAGAAAGATAAGTAGACTCATTCAGAATGTCCGTCAGCATGACAAAAATCATCTGTATCTGCTTCTCTCCCAGCATCCGTTCCAATTTCGGCTCAATCCTCTTTTGCACCTTGTCCAGCTCCTGCCGTCCCATGGCACTTATCTGGGCAACTCCAAAGTCTATATCCCCTGCATGGAATATTTTAAAATCCTGATTTAATATTTCTTCTTCTGTTTTTTCACTGAAATCACTTCCTGCTTCAAACATTGCAAGAGCCAGTTCTTCCGCATCCACTTCCGCCAGTTTTGCCAATTCCAAAGCTGCGTCCTTGTCGGCTTCCGTACAGGTCGGAGAACGAAACATCAGTGTGTCGGACAGAATTGCCGCACACATCAGCCCTGCCACCGTTTTTTCAATCTTGATTTGTTTTTCTTTATACATCTGATAAATAATTGTCGATGTACAACCGAGTGGTTGATTTCGAAAATATACCGGTGCCATGGTCTCAAGACTTCCCAGTCTGTGATGATCGATAATCTCCAGAATCTCCGCCTCTTCAATATTGGTGACTGCCTGGGATTTCTCATTATGGTCCACCAGAATCAGTTTCTTTTTCTGGGCATTCATCAAATTACGTCTTGAGAACATTCCCACATAATTCTGATTTTCATCCAGAATCGGGAAATCACGATGCCGGATTTTCGCCACTGTATCCCGCACATCATCCACATAATCATCCTCTTCAAAATAGATGATATCTTCCTTCGTCATAAAGTACTTAATCGGAATACTCTGATTTAACAGACGCGATGCCGTAAAGGTATCATAAGGGGTGCTGATCAAAACAACCTCCCGCTCTTTTGCCGCCTGCATGACCTTTTCACTAACCTCATACCCATTTGTCACTACCATACAACTGCAGTTGGATGCAATCGACAAAAGCTGTGCGTCTTCTCCGTCACCAATCAGAACCAGATCATCACTTGCCACAGAGGATGCAAGTCCCTCCGGCGTTCCGGCTCCGATCACAACCTTTCCCCGCACAAAATAAGCATGCTCATTTCCCGCCAGAAGCTGTCCTTCCAGTGTCTCAATAATATTCTTATATTGCGTTCTGGCTGTGGACAGGATGGTATTATCGTAAACATCCATATAAGATTTTGCAATATCGCCGGTAACAATCAATCCTTCCAGTTTATGGTCATTGACAACCGGAAGCGTAACAACGCCCAATATCTTCATCATTTCCCATGCTTTTTTCATGGAAATATGGCTGCTTACACCCTCTGTCCTGCGAATCTTAATGTCCCGCATCTGCGTTCCCACATCTGTAACCAGCTCCGGTGCCTCCACGCCAAACCGGTTCAGCACATAAACCGTCTCTGCATTAAGCGAGCCCGCACGCTTTGGGATATATGTCATTTCACCATCCAAGGCATTCTTATAATTGGCATACGCAATTGCCGCACAGACGGAATCGGTATCCGGATGCTTATGTCCGACTACCCACACTTGTTTTTTGCTCATAATCTGCTCCCCTCTATTAGGTACCAAGGAATCCTCCCGCCAGTAAAAAAAAGCAACTCCCATACTTGAGAATTGCACATTTAGTCTATACTGTTCACACAGAAATAATCCCTAAATTAATAAGAAAGAGTCCTACCAATGCAATAAAATCCAAAATAGCAAAAACCATTGCTGTAATTGCAACTCCTCTCATCGGCTGTAATCTGCGATTGAAGACAGAAATCTCTTCCACCTTCTCTTCCATGTTCTTAAAAAGTTCCGCAATATTCCGATAGGATTTTACATTCTCGGTATGTACTTTGTCAGAAATCTCTGTCTTGACCAGCGTAAGCTGTTCCTCTATCTGCGCAAGCGAAGTCTTCAATTCTTCGGCTTTCTCTGCACTAAAGTTCTTGCCATCCGCCACGTCAGCCTTCATGGATGCCTCAGTCTCATCCATCTTTGCCGCTACTTTTTCAATCAGAGAATCAATCTGTCTCTCCACTTCCGCGGTGATTCCATCTGCTTTCTCCTGACGTTCCTTCAGAATCTGTCCCAGTTCATCTGCTTTTTCCTGTCGCTCGTTCACCAGAGTCTCCAGCTCACTTGCCTCTGTCTCTCTTGTATTAAGCAAATTCTGAAGCTGCTTTGCCCGCTCTCTGAATTCGTCTATCTGATTCAGTAAGAAATCTTCCCTGCTCACCGCGTCAACTGTCCTTTCCGTAATGTTACGATCCTGTTCCTGCTCCGCCTTCGGTTCTTCCAGTGTATATACCTTTGCGGCCGGCTTATGTATTCCCTGTGTCGCTTTCTGCCGGTTCTTAGCGCGCTGCCTGCGCAATCCAAGCAATAAACCTGCCATCGCTCTTCCTCCATCATCGTAACCTATTCAAACTTTATTGTACCATGACTTTTACAACTTGTAAACGACGGAAGAAGATTTTTTTATCTTGAAAGATACGATACCTTGTTCTCACGTTGCTCACCGGATAAGAAGAAAAAGCTCCTTGCGCAAACAAATTTGCGCCGGAGCTTCTTCTTTTTTATTCTTTTCGCTTATCGCGGGATATGACTACTTTCCTGCGTAAAGTGTTACCAGCTTCTTCAGGTGCTCATAGCGATCCTTTGAATTCTGCTCAGATACTGCGAACAGCTCTGCAGCTCTCTCAGGATTGAACTTAGCAAGAGAAGCGTAACGGTTCTCTCCCTTTAAGAATTCCTGATAATCACCTGTCGGCTCCTTGCTGTCAAGTGAGAATGCATCCTTACCCTCAGCAGCAAGCTGTGGATTGTAACGGAAGTTGAACCAGTAACCGGACTCAACTGCAAGCTTCTCCTCTGTCTGAGCCTTGCTCATACCCTTCTTGATACCATGGTTAATACATGGAGCATAAGCAATGATGAGTGATGGTCCCGGATATGCCTCAGCCTCAGCAATTGCCTTAACACACTGATTCATATCTGCACCCATGGAGATGTGTGCAACATATACATAACCATAGCTCATTGCGATACCTGCAAGATCCTTCTTCTTTGTCTCCTTACCACCTGCAGCAAACTGTGCGATTGCTCCGGTAGGTGTAGACTTAGAAGACTGTCCGCCTGTATTAGAGTAAACTTCTGTATCAAATACCATGATGTTGATATCCTTACCGGATGCCAGTACGTGGTCAACACCACCGAATCCGATATCGTATGCCCATCCGTCACCACCGAAGATCCACTGTGACTTCTTTGCAAGGTAATCCTTCTCTTTTAAGATGTTCTTAGAAGCATCACATCCGCAAGACTCAAGTGCTGCTACCAGCTTCTCTGTAGCCGGTCCGTTCTCGATTCCGGAAGCAAATGTATCATTCCACTCCTTGATAGCTGCCTTAACATCAGCCTTATCTGTAGTTGCTGCAATCTCATCCAGCTCATTCTTTAATCTGTCACGAATTGCTCTCTGAGCAAGTAACATACCATAACCGAACTCTGCTGCATCCTCGAATAAGGAGTTAGACCATGCAGGACCATGTCCCTGCTTGTTAACGGTATATGGTGTGGATGGTGAAGAGTTTGCCCAGATAGAAGAACATCCTGTTGCATTTGCGATGTACATTCTGTCACCGAACAACTGTGTAATTAACTTAGCGTAAGGTGTCTCTCCACAACCGCCACATGCTCCTGAGAACTCAAGAAGCGGCTGCCGGAACTGAGATCCCTTAACAGAGTTAATCTTAAACTTCTCAATAACATCTTCCTTATCCGGAAGTGTTACTGCGTAATCGAAGTACTTCTGCTCATCCTCATTTGCCTCAAAGCCTGCCATTGTAATAGCCTGAACCTTATCCGGACATACATTGACACAGGAACCACATCCTGTACAGTCAAATGCAGATACAACAACTGAGAACTTATAACCAGGCATCTGATTCAGATCCTTCATCTGCATTCCTTCCGGAGCAGCAGCAGCCTCAGCCTCTGTCATGGCTACCGGGCGGATACATGCATGCGGACATACATAAGAACACTGGTTACACTCGATACACTTTGTAGCATCCCATACCGGAACATCTGTTGCAACACCACGCTTCTCGTATGCTGCTGTACCGGACGGAGTCCAACCTGTCTCATACTTCTTAACAACGGAAACAGGAATGCTGTTACCCTGCTGACCGTTTACCTTAGCCTGTACATTCTTAACGAAATCAACAACCTCAGGCTTATCTCCTGTAATCTCCTGAGAGTAATCATCATCCGTGCAGTTCTTCCAGCTCTCCGGAACATCTACCTTAATATATGCTGTAGCACCGGCATCGATTGCGTCATGGTTCATCTTAACGACATCGTCACCCTTCTTAGCATAAGACTTTGTAGCTGCATCCTTCATAAGCTTGATAACCTCTTCCTCAGGAATCAGCTTTGTCAGTGAGAAGAAAGCTGACTGAAGAACGGTATTGATACGGTTTCCAAGTCCGATTTCCTTACCAATCTTAACACCGTCGATGATGTAGAAATTGATATTGTTCTCTGCGATATATCTCTTAACCTGTCCTGGAAGCTTCTCATCCAGCTCATCCACAGACCACTGTGTATTGAAGAGGAATGTACCGCCCGGTACCAGATCCTGAACCATATTGTACTTGTAGATGTATGCTGTACAGTGACATGCTACGAAGTTTGCCGGAGAAATCAGGTATGTGGAACGAATCGGTGAATGTCCGAAACGCAGGTGGGAAATTGTAACACCACCGGACTTCTTGGAGTCATAATCGAAGTATGCCTGTGCATACATATCTGTGTTATCACCGATAATCTTGATGGAGTTCTTGTTTGCACCTACGGTACCGTCTGCACCAAGTCCCCAGAACTTACAGTGTGTAGGTCCTTCCGGAGTTGTAACCGGATTCTCTTTCACATCCAGAGAAAGGTTTGTAACATCATCGGTAATACCGATTGTGAATCTTGGCTTCTCTGTATTATTGTAAACAGCGATAATCTGTCCCGGAGTAGTATCCTTAGATCCCAGTCCGTAACGTCCGCTTGTAATTGTAACCTGATCAAACTTAGATCCCTTCAGGGCTGCCACTACATCTAAGTATAACGGCTCACCGAGAGAACCAGGCTCCTTTGTTCTGTCTAATACGGCAATTCTCTTAACGGTATCCGGAATTGCATCGATTAATGCTTCCTTAACGAATGGTCTGTAAAGGCGAACCTTAACAACACCGACCTTCTCGCCCTTTGAGCGTAAGTAATCAATTGTCTCATCAATTGTCTCACATACAGAACCCATAGCGATAATGATGCGATCTGCATCCGGAGCTCCGTAGTAATTGAACAGCTTGTAATCAGTACCGATCTTCTCGTTAACCTTGTCCATGTATTCCTGAACGATTGCCGGAAGCTCATCATATGTAGAGTTGCAAGCCTCTCTTGACTGGAAGAAGATATCAGGGTTCTGAGCAGATCCCATCTCTACCGGATGATTTGGATTCAGCGCATTCTTACGGAAAGCGTCTACTGCATCCATATCTACCATATCCTTAAGA
>JAQXZD010000003.1 GCA_029227035.1 Lachnospiraceae bacterium | reverse complement strand
ATTTGATGCAATAACCTGTTCCATGAGTTTTCATCATTATCCTCATCCTGTGGATTTTTTCAGAAGCTGCGAAAGGGTGCTCAGGCCGGGCGGACGTTTGATTATCCGGGATATGACAGCGGGTCCGATAAAGCTGAAATTAATCAATGCGGTGGAAATACCGTTAGTGCATTTGCTGGGAAAAGGGGATGTTGCCTGCTATGGACGAAAGGACTTTGAACGGTTCTGTCAGGAATCCGGATTGAAATTGGAACTGTTTGAACAGAGGAAAGGATTTAGATTACATAGTGTTATGAGAAAATCTGTATAAATGACAGATATAAATAGGGAGTGGTAATCGTTGCTTGGCTGATTGTATTGTTTTTCTCAAAATGGAAGGAGTGAATATATTTGAAAAAAAAGAAAAGAGAGCATCTACCGATTTATGGTGTGGGACCAATTTACGGTGTCTCAATTATATTGATTACGGTGCTTGGAATAGTACTATCGCTAAATGGAATGTTGAATTTAGGAAAAGTATCTTTTTTGAAAATTCCATTTGTTATCCTTGGCATAGTAATTGCCCTGTTTGGATTTTGGGTGTGGTACAGTGCTGCTTTCCGCATTGACAAATACATTACACGGAATAAACTCTGCACAGACGGAATTTATGCGTGGGTACGTAATCCCTGTTATTCCGGCATTATGTTGCTGTGCACCGGAACACTGTTTATGACAAATAATCTAATCCTGCTGATTTTGCCATTGATATACTGGATATTCATGACAATTTTGATGAAAAATACAGAAGAAAAATGGTTGTATGAATTATACGGAGAAGAATATAAAGAATATTGCAGGCGGGTAAATCGTTGCATTCCTTTTCCAAGGAGGAGAAACAAATGAAAACAACATTGATTTTGTCATTAATTCTTAATGAACAAAAAGGATTTGCGGAAACTATTGTTGGAGGTGAAGTCGTTTGATTCATGAAGATTTTAATATGCGGGAACATAACTTTGTCGGGCATTTGGCAGAGCCGGATCAAGGAAGTGACAAAGCTGTTATTGTCATCATGGGAGGAGAGCAGAGTCTCTTTCCCGGCATTAAAATTGCAGAACGATTTGCAGATTATGGGATTGTTGGACTTTCTGTGTCATTGTTTGGTGCAGATGGGCTGCCTGAGGGACCGGATAGATGTCCAATAGATGTGTTTGAGTATGCCGTAAATTATCTGCGTGACGCTAAGAAGATTTCACATATCAGTACATACGGACAATCTATGGGGTCCATTTTTGCGGTGCTAGTTGCAGAATATATCGGTGGTATCGAGAACGTGATTATGGTTTCTCCTACGCACGTACCATTTGAGGGAACACTAAAAGATAAAAAACATATGTCAGGACATAGCGTTGCGACATGGAGAGGGAGAGATATTCCATATGTCACAGCAGATTTTTCAAAAATGAAAGCAGGAAAATATCTGAAACATCCAGCTGCAGCGCATAAGGTAACAGGAATGTGGGTCGCATATTATGAAGCATATCAGGATAAAGACAGGGAACAGAAAGCATGGCTTCCGATTGAAAAAACAAATGCGAGAGTTCTTCTTATAGCAGGAGGTGCAGATGAGGCATGGCCTGCGGAATATTCCGTCAATGTATTGAAATCATATCTGGAACGCAAGAATTATACGCATGACTTTAAAGCGATTGTTTATCCGAATGTCAGCCACTTGACAGGTATGATGCCTAATAAAGAACGGGAAAAGAAACTATATCGGTTGATTCCGCTTATCGGTTTCATGTATAAAAGCTTTGGCAAGCATAAAAAAGAATGCATGGAGGCATTTGCTAAATCTGAAGAGGAAATCATAAATTGGTTGAGTGCATAAGTTTTGGTTTATTGGCTCTAAAAATCGGGATTTGCTCAATCCCTCATTGGTAGATTTATAAGGTTGATGAAAGAAAAAAATAAATTATTTGGATAATAACTTGGAGAAATATGCGGAAATGATACGGGAAAGGAAAACAGAAAATGGAAGTAATAATTGAAGGATTAGGATTATGTCTGGCATTGTATCTGTTATGTTTATCAGGTATTCGAAATGGCGCTGTCAATATGGTTCATTTATATGGGAAAGATGTGCAAAACAGAGTAATCGAGCTTGGAATGACGACACAGGAAAAAAATAGATAATGCAGTAAAGAAATTCAAGACAATCGGTCTTGTTACTTATTTTGGCTATACGGCGATATGCGTATTTATCATTAATGGAACAAGGGGATTTATTCCAAGTTATTTGCAGTTTACAGGTATATTTCTCATCATGGGAATTTTTGACCGTATTGTGGTTGATGTCATATGGGTAGGATATACAAAGGCATGGATAATTCCCGGAACAGAGGATCTAATGCCATACATACCATTGAAGATTCATTTGATGAAGTGGATTGTTACACTTGTTGTATATCCTATGGTTGCGTTACTCATTTGTTTTCTTGTTTCTCTGTTTTTGAAATGAGAATAATTACATCTTATAATTATTCAAATGCATCGGGGAATTCGAGAAATAGAAATGCGCTGGAAAGGTAAGCGGATATGGATAAGGACAGATTGATAGAAAACCTGAAAGAACAGATAAAAGAGGCACAACTGAAACTAGGGTATGCAAAAGAGACAATCCGACTATACTTTTCGGTTCAATCAATGTGCGGACTGCTTCAGATAGAGTTAAGGAGTGGCGAAGAACTGGTCGCTTTACTGAAAGAAGAGAAGGGATTTGAGGACACTGTACTTGG
>JAQXZD010000002.1 GCA_029227035.1 Lachnospiraceae bacterium | reverse complement strand
AAAGAGTTTATTAGGCTGAAAGAAGAGTTAAAAAATTTTATTACACCGAAAGAAGAGTCAAAAAATTTTATTACACAGATGTGAAAATCCCAGTTTGTTAAAACAAATAAAAGGGAATTCTGATAGTTATTAGTATGTTGGCTCTAAAAATTTTGGACGAGGTAGAGAAAATTGTAAAAAACGGAGAATATGGATAATAAAAACACAAATGTGTACGAAAATATACATAGATTAATCTATCCGCTCGAGAGTTTGAATAAGATGAACTGTTAAAGGGCAAAATGATTTAGCCTGACAAGTAAATAATGAACAAGTAATAGACCTTGAAATATTTCCGACCAAGGTTCTTTTTTGATATAAAAATGCCTAAGAAGTCCGTATTCGCTTCCAAGTTCCAAAGATTGGATGGTATCTATCAAAAACTGGATGAACAGAATAAGGCAATCTACGAAGGGAAACAACTGTTCAAAACTTTTGAGCAGAAACTACTGGAAGTAAAGGGAACGCGTTATCTACCAATCATAGTGCAGGGATATGGGTACAAGAATGTAAAAGAGTTTCTTGCAGAGTATAAGGCTTCCAAGGCTGAATACGGTGATTACCGGAAGGCAGTTACAGAGTGGGAGAAACTGACCGGAGAGAAGATGAATGACAGAGGTGCAAGGTAGTATCAGAAGTGGAGTGGGAAACTGCTCCACTTTTTTGCAACCAGTGGTTGCAAAAAGGAACTTCAAAGTTGGTGGAAAATACAATGATTTTCTTGTACAATATTTATTGTGAGAGATGCAGGAGGTGTAGCAATGAAGCTATCAGAGAAAATTATAGAGTTAAGAAAAATGAAAGGTATGACACAAGAGGAACTTGCTTCAGTTTGTGGTGTGAGCAGGCAGTCTATCTCAAAATGGGAGGCTGATGTTGCACTTCCGGAGACAGAAAAACTATTGATATTAGGAGAGGTTTTTCATGTGTCAATGGATGTGTTGTTAAAGGATGAGTTGACATTAAGTGAAGTGAAGGAAGTGTATAGTTGTGGAAATAATGCAATTCAAGGGAAAAAGCAGGAAGTGTATGAGGGGGTATTGATTAAAGAGAGTGTAACAGATGATACCATCATTGATTTGCTGAATGTACATAAGGTTGAATTGTGGAATACTGGTGGGAAGCCGAAATATTGGACTGTATTGTTTTTTACCAGTGATAAAAAAGATTTCCCAGAGAAGGTATCTAAGGTAATGGGAGCGGACCCGGATTATGGTGGAAATTGGTTTGTTGATTTCAAAGCTAATAATGAAAAGTATGTAGTATTTAGAGATAAGATTTTGAAGTATAGAATTGGAAATCAAACAGAAAAAGATTATGTGTGTAGTGAATGCCGAAAAATGGGCATTTTAGACGAACAAATGAATTGGTCTGAGTAGGAGTGAAGTAAGCGATATGAGTTATTATGCAGAAGTAATAAATTTGAGTTTGAAAAATGATAAGATACTGGAGGGGTTCCCAATACTCAGAATACGGAAACGATTTCTGGGATTGTTGAAAATCTATACAATAGAGGTAGACGAGAAAAACATTGATGAAACGATAAGGTTTTTTCAAAAGAATATGAGTACAAAATTGAGAAAGGAATGGTACATTACTTTTCATACTGAGGAGAAAGCAATTATTGTTTTTCGTAAACGGATATTTCAACTTTCCATAAAAGGAATTGAACCGGTGTACCAAAAAGTATTGGATGTATCAGAGGCAGAAGATAGAGAAAAATGGGAAGAGGTAATACGATATGCGAAATCTTTAGGAGTACCGGATAATCAGTGTGACTTTTTGCCGGAGATGAAATGTTAATCTATTTAATACGCCACGGAGATAAAGAAAAAGAAGACCGGATTGGAGGTACCAAATGATTAGAGAAATCGCAGAAAACGAATTAACAGAATTATTGGAGCTATACTTATATTTACATGAAGAATCCGTTCCGGAGTTGACGGAACATCTGAAAAGCACCTGGAATACCATTATGAAAGACAAAAATCATCATATTATTGTGAATATAATTGATGGCAGAATGGTATCGTCCTGTGTATGCGTAATCATTCCGAATTTGACAAGGAATATTCGACCATACGCCTTTATCGAAAATGTGGTAACGCATGGTGATTATAGGGGAAAAGGGTATGCCACGGAATGTTTGGATTTTGCCAAAAAGATTGCAGAAAAAGAAAACTGCTATAAAATGATGTTACTTACCGGTTCCAAAAAAGAAAGCACACTCAATTTCTATACAAATGCAGGATACAACAGTTCGGATAAGACTGCCTTTATACAATGGCTGAAATGAGTGCACTAATTCATATACTTTTCCCCAGACTCGGAAACGGCCAGTCCGCCTTCTCCGGTTTCTTTCAGGCAGGAAGGCATTTGGTTGCCGATTCGCCGCATGCTGTCAATGACATCATCGGGAGCAATGGCACTGCGGATTCCGGCCAAAGCCATCTGTGCAGAGGTTAACGCGTTGACGGCTCCGTAGGAATTCCGCTTGATGCAGGGAACTTCCACGAGTCCTGCCACCGGATCGCAGGCAAGGCCAAGCATGTTTTTCAGGGAGAGGGCAGCAGCATGTATGATGCATTCGGCATCACCGCCCTGAAGGTATGCCAGGGCGCCCGCTGCCATAGCACCGGCGGAACCGATTTCGGCCTGACAACCGCCTGCAGCACCGGCGATAAACGCGTTTTCAGCAATGACTTTTCCAATACCGGCTGCCACATACAGAGCATGTACCATCTGCTCTTCGGTGGCAGGGTAATCTTCCGCATAGCTTAATAGGATGGCAGGCAGTACTCCGCAGGAACCAGCAGTCGGAGCGGCAACGATTCTTCGCATGCACGCATTGGACTCGCCCATTTTGATTGCTTTTTCCATGACTTTTCCCACAAACGGACCGCAGATATTTTTCTGAGCCTCGTTGTATTGGTGAAGTTTTTCACCGTCACCGCCGGCGCGTTTACTGGCAGAGCGGAGATTTCCGTCATAGCGCGCATCAGCGTCTTTCATGGCGCGATACATCTCCAGCATCTTGGCATAGGACTGTTCTGCCGTGCGCTCCCCGGCATCCATATCGGCCTGCTGAATGATTTCCCACATTTCCTTTTTCTGTTCAAGTGATAATTCGTGCAATTCTTTTAAGGTATGATATTCTGTCATGAAAATCCTCCGCTTAAATTCCTGAAAAATAAGTGACTTTGAGAACTCCTTCCACATGTTCCAGCCAGGAAAGACCGTCTTGTGGAATCGGCTGGTCGCATTCAATCACCATGACGGCCTTCTGCCCTTTGGCGGAACGGTACAGTTGCATGGTGGCAATGTTTACGCCCTTGTGGGCCAGCATGGAAGTGACTTCAGATACATGTCCGGGCTGGTCCAGATTGTGTACGATAAGAGTGGGATGGTCGCCGGAAAAGTTGGTATCAATACCGTCAATCTTGTCAATATTGATTCGTGAACCGCCGATGGAAGAAGCCTGAATTTCCAGTGTTTTGTCATCAGCTCCACGCAGGCGGATAACAGCGGTATTCGGATGGGCATTTTCAAGTTTTGCAGAGCCGAAAGAGATTTCCATTCCCTGCTGCTTAGCAATGGAAAAACTGTCTGCAATCCGGTAATCGTTTGGAGCCATTCCAAGAAGTCCCGCAACAATTGCCTTTCGGGTTCCATGTCCATCGCCGGTTGCCAGAAACGAACCGTACAATAAGATTTCAGCTTTTTTGATCGGTTCATCCAAAAGTTTTCCGGCTACATATCCGATCCGGACAGCACCTGCTGTATGTGAGCTGGACGGACCGACCATGATCGGACCGATAATGTCAAACAAATCCATCGCGCACCTCCGTTGTCTTACGTTAAAGTATCACCGTTTTGCTATAAATTATAACAAAGCAGCGGAAAAGTCAACAGGTTTAGACTTTGAAATCAATCTGTGTTATGATAAGCACAGCATATAAGACAGTGGATAAACAGGAGGAACAGATGAATCAGTTGACATTAAACAATGGATATACCATTCCGGAGATTGGATTTGGGACATGGAAGATTACGGACAAAGAAGCAGCGGTGCAGTCAGTAAAAGAGGCGTTGGCAGCGGGATACCGTCACATTGATACGGCAGCAGCCTATGAAAATGAAACGGAAGTCGGACAGGCAATCAGGGAGTCCGGGATAAAGAGAGAAGATTTGTTTATCACCAGTAAACTCTGGAATTCGGAACGCGGTTATGAGAGTACACTGGAAGCATTTGAGAAGACACTGGAACGGTTGGGACTGGACTATCTCGATTTATATCTGATTCATTGGCCGGCAAGTGTACATCAGTTTGAAAACTGGGAGACCATCAATGTGGAGACCTGGCGTGCCATGATAAAACTTTACAGGGAGGGAAGGATTCGGGCAATCGGGGTAAGCAATTTCCTGCCGCATCATCTAAGCGCTTTGATGGAAATGGAAGTGGCACCAATGGTTAACCAGATTGAATTCCATCCGGGAATGACACAGCCGGAGACGGTGAAGTATTGCAGGGAAAACAGGATTCTGGTGGAGGCATGGAGTCCGCTTGGAAACGGGCAGCTTCTGCAGAGTGAGCAGATAAAAAGCATGGCGGAAAAATACAAAAAGAGTCCTGCACAGATTTGTCTGCGATTTGTATTGCAGCAGGGCGTATTGCCTCTTGCCAAATCGGTGCAGGCATCCCGTATCCGGGAGAATCTCAATTTGTACGATTTCAGAATTGATGAGGAAGACATGAAGACATTGACCGACATGGACAATGTGGCATATTCCGGTTCCCATCCGGACAAGGTTGATTTCTAGTCTACAACTGCATGTTGCGCATCTGATAGAAGATGCCCTGCTTTGCCATCAGCTCCTCATAGGTGCCAAATTCTGCGATGCCACCGTTTTCCACAACTGCGATTCGGTCGGCATCCCGAATGGTGGAGAGTCTGTGGGCAACAATCAGAGTAGTACGGTCCTTGGCGAGATTATGAGTTGCTTCCTGTATCTGCTTTTCAGATATGGTATCCAATGCAGAGGTTGCCTCGTCGAGAATCAGAATCTTTGGATTGCGGACAAAGGCACGGGCAATGGAGATACGCTGACGCTGACCGCCGGACAGGTTGCCCCCGTGCTCCTGAATTCTGGTATCCAGACCGTCAGGGAGCTGGTCTACCATTTCTTTTAGATTGGAAGCAATCAAAACCTGCTCCAGTTCCTCTTCGGAAATGTTATCCAGTCCGTAGGTGATATTGTCCCGGATTGTGCCCGAGAACAGGATGGAGGTCTGCGGTACCACGGCAATGTGCTGGCGGTAGCTGTTTAAGTTCAGTGTGTCAATGTTGTTGCCGTCAATCATAATCTGTCCGCCGGTGGACTTGGAAAAACCGATCACCATATTTAAGATGGTGGATTTACCGGCACCGGAAGGTCCGACAAAAGCGATGGTTTCTCCCGGATGGATGCAGAAATTCAAGTGCTGCAGAACCGGCACATCGCTGTCAGGATAACAGAAGGACACATCGGAAAAAGTGATTTCTCCCCGCACATCCTTGATTTTTTTCTTTTTGCGGTTATCCTCGATATCTTCAGCCGTCAGGACATCTCCGATTGAATTTACGGATTCCAGTCCTTTTGCGACAATCGGAATCAGTGTGATTACACTGGAGACGTTGTTTACAATGGAGGAAAAATAAGTCTGATACAAAACAACGTCTCCTACTGAAATTCTGCCCTTGGAGGCAAGATAGCCGGTAAAACCAAGGCAGATTACCTGAAATATTTGGAAAGTTACCCAGCTAATGGAGGAAAAATAGGTCTGCACCATATCAAGTTGTAAACCTTTGCGGGCAACCTGGTTCAACTGTGTCTGCATGCGGGAGGTTTCCTTTTTTTCCAGGGCATGTGCCCGGGTGACGGGAATCATCTCCACCATCTCCATGACCTGCACGGAGGTCTCTTCCATCTCATGTCGGAAATCGGAATTATAGCGTTTGATTTTTCCTTTGAAAAATACCATAATCAGGACTGCCAAAGGGATGGTTGCACCGAAAAACAGGAAGACAACCAGATCCTTGGTAATTACAACCCCCAGTGCTACCACCACATTTAAGACGATGGAAAGCATGGAGATAAAAATCTGTGAAGAAAGAGTCTCAACCTGTTCCACATCACGCATAATCTTGGATTGAAGTCTTCCGGACTCCATTTCTTTGTGGTAGGCGATAGAGAGCTGCTGGAGCTTGCGTACAAGTGCGCTCCGCAGATCCTTTTCCACGTTTCGGATAGTTTTGGCATAGAGCCAGGTGTGGATATAGTTGGTCAGAATATTCTGAAGAACCATGACAATCATAAGTAGCATATTCCACAAAATCCGGCTGGTGGATTTGTCTGTCGGAGTGGTTGCCGCATCAATAATATTGGCGGTTGCAATCGGCAGAATCCATACCGGGGAATGTTTGCAGATAAAGAACACAATGGACCAGAAAAGTTCCATGTAATGTCCTTTGTATAGTAAAATTAACGTTTTTAAGCTGTGATTTTTGTTTTGGCGAAACAGTTCCGTGTAATCATTGGAGCTACGGTCCTGTACAATCGCCTGTTCATAGCGGTCTCTCATTGTTATAACCTCGCAAATGTATTATTGAAACTTTGTGTAGTAATTTCGGATTACCTGCTCGGCAGGTTTGGCAAAAATCTCGTAATCGCCATGCTGAGCTGCCTGATTGGAGGAATACAGGCGGTCCGTCCAGGACCAGAGTGCGTAACCGCTTACCCAGTCACGCTTTTCACAGGAGTCAAACATGGCCTGATACCATTCTGCCTGCCCTTCCATATCAATATTGCCGCGGACGGTCCAGTCATTTGGCACATGTTTGGAGCCAAAGACGGACATGCAGCCGGCTTCCGCAAAGAAAAATGGTTTCTGAAAATGGCTGACCACCGCCTCGATGCGGTCCAATTGTTCCTCCCAGTTATCAACCGGATAATATCCGCTGGAGGAGATGACGTCCACGCAGTCCCACCATTTTACATTGTGTTCCCGATATTTATCGGTGTTATAGGATACGAGTCCCTTGAAGTCCCGGCGGATTTCCGCAATCGTCTGTCTCCACTCTGCATCCCGGCGTTCGGACATTACCATCTCGCAGCCGGCAATATGCATCTCGCAGCCGGTTTCCTGTGCGATTTTCGCATAGTGGTTCTGAAATGCCATATAGGAAGCAAACCAGTTCCGCCACTTTGGTTCACACGGGACATCTTCATCAAAAAAATTGATATGTGCCCGCCAGGTACCATTCTTGCAGTTTGCCGTCGGTTTTAGCGCAACCCGCAGACCGATGGACTGTGCATAGTCAATCATTCGCTTTAATTCGTCATCGGTCATGGTGGCTTCGGAAGTATAACAAATCTCTTCTGACTGAGGTGTATCCTGAAGTCCGTTCGGAGTCAAAATGACAAAGTTGGCGTTGGTGTTTTCTTTCATTGTCAGCAGGCTGCGCTTGGTACGTTCCTGGGAAAAGCTGCCTGCAGGTACAAATGGGGCAAAATTTATGCCACAGATATATGGGATTGTATTCATGGAGATTCCTCCTTTTCGTTCATATATTTTTAGGTAAGGATAGCATTTTTGATTGGAAACAGATATAATAAAACGGTACAGAAATTGTAAAAACCTATTTTAGAGGATGGTATATGAATTCGTTATTTGAGTACGCGGACAGCTTGAATGCACCGTATGAGTGCTTTGTTTTTGACACGGCGGTAGAGACTTTCCCGATTCATCCGCACTGGCATTTTTTTATGGAGATTGTCTATATGATAGAAGGCACGGCAATCATGAATTGCGACGAGGAAAGCTTTGTGACGGAGCCGGGAGACATGGTGATTTTTCTGCCATATCAGGTACATTCCATTTACGGGGTATCCTGTCAGACGGTGAAATATTATGTGTTGAAATTTGATATGGGAAAATTGGGCTCGGCATCCGATATTCCTTTTCAACCATTGTTTCGCCTCGCAAAAGGAAATGAGCATGCATCCTTATGCTTTCGCGCGGGAGAGCTGGAGGAAAAACAGTTACAATGGATTTTTGAGAAGGGCTGCAAGGAAATGCAGCGGCAGGAATATGGATATCAGAGCATGATGCAGTTTTATGTCAGCAGTCTTCTGACCATGGTGCTGCGGAGCTGGCGGGAGGAAGGTTTTGATACCGATCAGTTCTATTCAGCAGCCTCGGGGGAGGAGAGTATCTATTACATTACCGAGTATATTGACAGCCATATTCAGGACAACCTGAAGGTGGAGGAGCTGGCAGAGCGTTGCCATATGAGCTACTCCTACTTTGCTAAATGTTTTCATGAACTGTATGGCCAGTCCTGCAAGAAATACATTGCCTTTATTCGGATGTGCAAAGCAGAGGAACTTCTAGTCTCTACCGGCAAAGATTTGAACTATATCAGCCAGGAGACCGGTTTTGCGGACTGCAGCCATTTTATCAAGGCATTTAAGCAGAAGCATGGCATGACACCGCGGCAGTATCGGGAGAGCAGGAGGCGGTAAAAGAGGTTTTGATTGTGAGAACAGGAAAGGGATGTTATAATAAAAAAGACTGAATAGGCATACGATACAAAAGAGGAAAAGTTATGAAGAGAATAAGAAAAATCGGGATTGTTCTCGCAATTGCGGGCAGTCTTCTGGCGGAGGCGGTGATTCCAACGGCGGCGATAGAGTCTGACGTGGCAGAGACGGAAAGCCGGACGGAGGACGATAACCGGTTGGAGGACGAGAGCCAGACGGAAGATGAAAATGATACGGAGGCCGGAGAGGAAACGGAGCTGCCGGAGGAGCCGGCGCTGGAAGCTCCGCAGCTTAAGGCGGAATCAAGTACCAGGGGCGGGATTAAGCTGAGCTGGAAGACCGCAGAGAATGTCAGGGAATACATTCTTTATAGAAGTACTGAAAAAACAGACGGTTTTAAAAGCATATACAGGACGAAAACAAAGACTTCTTATCTGGATACCAAGTGTACTCCGGGAAAAAAGTATTATTACAGATTGACAGTACGGTCTGAGGAGAAGGAACAGACCGCGGACGGAAAAGTAATTGCCGGACGCTTTTTAAAGCAGGCAGAATTGACCAATATATCGAATGTGTCCGGTTCCAGAAAGTTAGTTTTATCCTGGAAACCGGTTAAGGGTGCAGAAAAATATCAGGTTTTCCGGCAGAATAAAAGCACCGGGGAGTATAAAAAGATTGCCACAGTAGACGGCGCAAAAACTTCTTATACCGACAGCAAAAGAACCGGAGGCAAGGTCTATACCTATAAAGTATGTGCCGTGGATGCAAACGGAGGAAAAGGAAAACAGAGTGCGAAAATGAGCCAGATGGCCATTGACAAGAATAAGAAGATGATTGCATTGACGTATGATGACGGCCCGTCCATTTATACACCGACGGTTCTGGATGCCTTGGAACAAAACGAAGCACATGCAACCTTTTTTGTGGTTGGAAACCGTGTGAATCAGTATCAGACTTATATCAAAAGAGAAGTGGCATTGGGATGTGAAATAGGAAATCATACATACGGGCATAACAGTCTGCAGAGATTGTCCTCCGCACAGATTCAGGATGTTTTGGGCAAAACCACCCGGGCGGTAAAAAAGCAGACGGGAGTGGACATTCAGGTGATGCGTCCGCCGGGAGGAGGCTATAATTCGAGTGTATGCAAAGCAGCGGATATGCCGGTTATTCTGTGGTCAGTGGATACCATGGACTGGAAGACCAGAAGCACATCCGCAACCATTCGGTGCGTAAAGCAGCAGGCGTTTGACGGAGCCATAGTTTTGATGCATGATATACACAAGCCTACGGTGCAGGCGGCAGATACCGTGATTAAGCAGTTGAAAAAAGATGGATATCAGCTTGTGACGGTCAGCGAGATGGCAGCGTATCGTGGCGGAATGAAAGATGGCAAGGTTTATAATAAATTTAGAAAATAGGAAGCATTGAGGGAAAGTTGAAGATATCTGTCTATTGTGTTATGATGGTTACCGATGTTTGTAATAAGGAGATGAAAGTAACGTGTCAGAAACAAAAATAGCAGAAAATAAGATGGGAACCATGCCGGTCAACCGGCTTTTGGTGTCGATGTCCCTTCCTATGATGATATCGATGCTGGTGCAGGCTTTGTATAATGTGGTGGACAGTATTTTTGTGTCGAGAATCAGTGAAGATGCACTGACGGCAGTGTCCCTTGCTTTCCCGATCCAGTCACTCATGATTGCGCTGGGCGCAGGAACGGGAGTCGGTGTCAATGCCCTGTTGTCCCGTTCTCTCGGACAGAAGGATTATGAAAAAGTCAATAAAAGTGCTGAGAATGGAGTTTTTCTTGCACTTATGAGTTTTCTTGTTTTTCTTTTGGTGGGCATTTTTGCGGTAAAACCGTTTTATATCAGCCAGACGGACGATGCAAAGATTATTGCATATGGAATGCAGTATCTCTCGATTGTCTGCTGTTGTTCTTTTGGACTTTATATGCAGTTTATTTTTGAACGGTTGTTGCAGTCAACGGGAAAGACCATCTATACGATGATTACGCAGGCAACCGGAGCAATCATCAATATTGTACTGGATCCGGTTTTGATTTTCGGTTTATGCGGAGCTCCAAAATTGGGAGTGGCAGGTGCGGCAGTTGCAACCGTGACCGGACAGATTATTGCCGGGATTCTTGCAATGGTGATAAATTACAAAAAGAATGCAGAAGTTAAAGTGTCTTTAAAGAAATTTCGCCCTTCGGGAGAGATTATCGGACAGATTTATAAAGTTGGTATTCCTTCCATTATCATGCAGTCCATAGGCTCCGTTATGGTGTACGGAATGAACCGGATTCTGATAGCCTTTTCCTCCACGGCAACGGCGGTCTTCGGAATCTACTTCAAGCTGCAAAGCTTCGTTTTTATGCCTATTTTCGGCTTAAACAATGGAATGGTGCCGATTATTGCATACAACTATGGAGCGCAGAAGCGGAGCCGGCTTGTAAAGACGGTTAAGTTAAGCATTTTGTATGCTGTTTGCATTATGTTTGTGGGATTTTTGATTTTCCAGATTTTCCCGGACAAGCTGTTTATGCTTTTTGATGCATCGGATTATATGCTCAGTATGGGAATTCCGGCATTGCGCATTTTGAGTATTCCGTTTTTGATTGCCGGTTTTTGTATTGTGAGCGGCTCTGTATTTCAGGCACTTGGCAACGGCGTGTACAGTATGATTGTTTCTATCTGCCGTCAGCTTGTGGTGCTTCTTCCGGCCGCATATCTTCTGTCAAAGCTCGGAAATGTCAATTATGTATGGTGGGCTTTCCCGATTGCCGAGTCGGCATCCCTGCTTATGACGGTAATCTTTTTGATTCGCATTAACAAAAAGGTAATCTCGAAAATTGAAGATAGAATATGAAGGTAGCGAATTGTTGTGAGGGTTGATGAAAGGGAGCAAAAATGAGTAAAGATACATATCTTACGGTGCGTGAATACCAATCCCGTGAGGAGGCAGTCGGGGTGGTGATAAAATTGATTGCCATCATAGCTTCGGTATACGGGATGTGCAGATCGTGTCAGAATCTGATGGCATTTACATACTTTACAAATTTGTCGAATATTTTTATGGATATGGTACTGTTTGGCTTTATGGTGCGCGGAATTCGCAAAATCCGGCATGGCGGAAAAGCGGCACCGGTATCCAATGGATGGTATGTGATAAAGTTTATGGCAACAATTAGTATCACGTTGACTTTTTTTGTGTATCTTACGATACTTGCGCCTACCAATCCAAACGGATTTGTCGGGGCTTATCTGATAAACGGAGGCGGAAGCCTATGTGTGCATGTGATAAATCCACTGTTATCAATTCTGGATTTTATTTTATTTGATTATCATTATGAGTCCGGGAAGCATCATGTGTTCTATGCACTGGTGCCACCGCTGGTTTATCTTCTTTCGATTGTGCTGTTGGCGAGTCAGGGCATGCGTTGGGGAGACAATATGTATGCGCCGTACAATTTTATCAACTTTGGTGCGCCTACCGGCTGGTTCGGTTTTGACTTAAGCCTAATGGGAAATACCACACTGGGAATCGGCGTAGCGTACATGATTGCCTTGCTTCTGATTATTTTTGCCTTCATCGGAACGATTTTTCTGGCAATAAAAAACTTGCGAAAGAAGCACAAGGCATTTTAATATCCGAAGGGAAAGAGAGTTAGGAAAATGAATGGAAAAAGGAAAAAGAAACTTCTTCGATATGGTGTAATGGGAGCTGCGCTTGCTACAATTCTGGCGGGCTGCTCCGGAGCGGAGCAGAAAGATCCGAAATATATCGAACCGGCTACACAGGTGGCAGAGAGTTCTCAGCAGACGGAGACGGAAGAGAGCTGGAGCTATGAGGCGCATGAAACGGATGCGACAGTGGATTTTCCGGATACGGTGGTGAGCACTAACGGACTTTTGATTGATGTGGATACCGGAGAAGTTCTTGCAAAAAGAGGAGGAATTCACGACAGGATTGTGCCTGCGTCCATGACGAAGATTCTGACGGTTCTGGTGGCGGCGGAGCATGTTGAGCCGGAAAAGCTGGACGATAAGGTGACGATTGATATTGAGGCAACGGATTACAGTTACAGTAACGGATGCAGCAATACCGGATATGAAGTGGGTGAGCAGGTGACGGTGAGGGATCTGTTTTACGGCACAATTTTGCCGTCCGGAGCCGATTCCGCATATTCCCTTGCAACTTATGTTGCCGGTTCACAGGAAGCGTTTGTCGACATGATGAATGAAAAACTGGAGGAGATGGGGCTGGCAGAGTCTTCACATTTTACAAACTGTGTGGGGATTTATGACGAGGAGCATTACAGTACACCGTATGATATTGCGATGATTCTGAAAGCGGCATCAGACAATGAATTCTGCAGGGAAGTTCTGTCGGCGCATGTCTATACCACAACAGAGAATGAGAATCATAAAGAGGGACTTACCATATCCAACTGGTTCCTTCGGAGAATTGAGGATAAAGATACGCATGGCGAGGTTCTGTGTGCCAAAACCGGTTATGTAGTACAATCGGGAAGCTGTGCAGCCAGTCTGGCACAGGATAAGGACGGAAAGGAATATATCTGTGTGACGGCAGGCTCCACAAGCAGTTGGCGCTGCATTTACGATCATGTGGATATCTATGCACAGTTTCTGCCGGCAACAGAAGAATAATTATTTGATGATAATGCTGTTACAGTTCATGTCGGAGCCCAGTTCATAGACTCTTCCGCTGGTCAGACCAACAACTGTCGGACGAAGAATATAGTGAGGGTTGTTCTTGACAACCTTTGCTTTTTCTCCGTTACTCAGTTCGACCACGCTGTCAACCGGATAGAGAATCATACTTTCCAGAAAGCTTTTCATTGCGTCAATATCCAGTTCCATGGTCATGGACATAATCATTTCCACGGCGTCACGCTGCGAGTAGGCAGATTTGTAGGGACGCTCTGTAACCAGGGCATCGTAGATATCTGCAACGGCAAGAATCCGGGCATAAGGAGAGAGCATGTCGGAGTTCACTCCCATTGGATAACCTTTTCCGTTGATTTTTTCATGATGCTGAAGAACACCCAGACAAATCTCCGGTGTGAATTCCGGTTTGTCTTTTATCATCTGATAGCTGTATACGGCATGCTGTTTCATGATGGCAAATTCTTTGTCATTGAGCCGTCCCGGTTTATTCAATATAGAGAGCGGAATCTTGGTCTTTCCGATATCATGTAACAGTCCTGCAATTCCGATATCGTGCACATCCTTGGCGCTTTTTCCCTGCTGTTTGGCAATAATCATGGAGATGGTTGCCACGTCTACACTGTGCTTAAAGGTATATTCATCACTGGTCTTAAGCGCAGAAATATCGATGGCAATGGCATCATTCTCATTGATGGCAGACAGGAGATCGTCAGCAATACTGGCAGTTGCGGAAACCATCTCGTCTGTATTGGTATTGTTGTATATATATTGGATGCCTTGGGCAATCCGTTCCCGGACACTGGAAGACAGAGTGACTTTTGAGCGATCCTCCGTGCGGAGCACCGCGATATTCTTCTGGGCAATCGGCGAAATCACTTCCGCATCCGGTTCTTCTTCATCTTCCCCATCCTGGATATAGACAGACATAACTCCCATTTTGATCAGGGAATCAATCATATATTCATCCAAAGCGGCACCTCTGGCCACAAGATTGCGGCCGAGCCGGTCTATAACCGGGTGATCCAGCTTCATTCCTGGACGAAGTTGTCGTGTTCTGGTATAGATTCGTTTCATAAAATGTCTCCTTCCATGTTGCCATAAAATGAGATTACATCATACCTATATTTTACAGCTTTTTTTATTGGTTTACAACCGTTACAACAAAAAACCTTGTCCGAAGATAGGAATACATATATAATGATTTTAAAAGCAATCATATGGGAGGACGGCTATGCTTCCACAACAGTTTACAGAACGGATGCAGAAGATGCTGGGGCAGGAGTACCGGGCATTTGAAGACAGTTACCAAAAAGAACGGTATCAGGCACTTCGCGTGAACACGCTGAAGGGGACGAAAGAGGATTTTTTGAAAAAGGCGCCTTTTTCTCTGGAAGAAGTGCCGTGGGAAGAGAACGGATTTTATTATGGCGGGGAGGATGCTCCCGGCAAACATCCGTATCACGAGGCGGGCGTGTACTATATTCAGGAGCCGAGTGCCATGGCGCCTGCGGCATATCTGGGGGCGCTTCCGGGCGAAAAAATATTGGATCTGTGCGCGGCGCCGGGAGGAAAAAGTACGCAGATTGCCGCCGCCATGCAGGGACAGGGGCTTCTGATCAGCAATGAAATTCATCCGGCAAGAGCAAAAATTCTTTCTGAAAATATGGAGAGGATGGGCGTTCGCAATGCAGTAGTCACAAACGAAAGTCCGCAGACATTATCGCAGTTGTATTCGAACTATTTTGACCGGATTATGGTGGATGCACCCTGTTCCGGTGAGGGAATGTTCCGTAAGAATGAACAGGCATGTGAAGAATGGAGTATGGAGAATGTCCGGCTTTGTGCAAAGCGGCAGCTTGAGATTCTGGATTGCGCAGCATCCATGCTTCGGCCGGGCGGCAGAATGGTATATTCCACCTGCACCTTTGCGCCGGAGGAGAATGAGGAGACGATTGGTGCATTTCTCCGGAAACATCC
The DNA here is from genome assembly GCA_029227035.1 of Lachnospiraceae bacterium. Lineage (GTDB taxonomy): Bacteria > Bacillota > Clostridia > Lachnospirales > Lachnospiraceae > Roseburia. Next base: position 18,447 of record JAQXZD010000002.1, on the reverse strand, counting down.
TAAATTTGATGTCAGTACGGTGAAGCGGTATGACGGAATGGAAGCGGGCGTGCCGGAGTGGATGGCACAGCCGGAGGAAAAAGTGGCACGAACAATCCGTCTTTTCCCACATAAACTGCACGGAGAAGGACATTTCCTGGCAGTGCTTGAAAAGCAGGGAAGTCTGTCGGAGGATGCCGGTTATTGTGCGAACGGATTTGAAAAAGGCATTTCAGAGAAGGACGTAAAAGAGTATACCCAGTTTCGGGAACAATATTTAAATGCTGATTTAACAGGGCGGCTTTTCCGCTTTGGAGAGCAGCTTTATCAGATGCCGGAGTTTATGCCGTGTGTAAAAGGAATCCGGGTGCTCCGTCCGGGACTGCATCTGGGAACCTTTAAAAAGAACCGCTTTGAACCGGCGCATGCCCTTGCGCTGGCATTGAAGCCCGAGGAGGCTGTCCATACGATGGAATTATCCGCAGAAAGCGCGGAAATCCGGGCTTATCTGAATGGGCAGACTTTGCAGGGAGAAGGAGAGAAGGGCTGGTATCTTATCCGGGTGGATGGTTATGGTATTGGCTGGGGAAAGCTGGCAGGCGGAGTGATGAAAAATCATTATCCGAAGGGACTTAGAAAGAATATAGTCTGTTAAAAGGAGGGTGACAAAATGGAAGATAAGACAATGGACGAGCTGCAGATGATGATATCCGGACGCTTGCAGAAGGACGGAAAAGAAATTGTGCGTGTCTCCTTTTTTCGGGAAAAGGCTTATGCGGACGCACTGCTTCCGGATGCAGTGATTGAAAAATCGGAGGGGTTTTCACAGGCAGAGCTGGTATTGCTTAAGGAATACCTGAAAGAAAACGAACAAATTATATACGAGCAGGCAAAGACGGTGAATCCTTTAAAAAAATGGATGGAGTCTTGAAGCGAAAAAGAGGACTGGCATAAAGCACAGTCCTCTTTTTTGCTTTAGATGCGGTGACCACCGCCACCGCCGGAATGGCCGCCGCCACCGCCGCCGGAGTGACCGCCACCGCTGCTGCTGGAACTTGGCGGAGAATATACGCGTGTCTGACGGACGAAAGCCGCAGAAGGATGAGAGACCTTAACCTTGGAGAAGGTTCCCTGAATCACTTTCTGCGCATTGGGCTTGCGGGAACGTGAGAGGGACATGACGATGAAGTAGTTGAGCATCAGCGCCAGTATCAGTGCAATCAAAGCACTGCATATGTATTTCATAGGTTCGGCAATGCGCCGTCCCTCCATCAGAGTCAGTATCTGCTCAAAAGTCTTATAGGCACAGGTGTAATAATCCCTGTCGTAAGCATCTGTTGCATAGATGTATGTATTATCCGTGATGGAAGTGGCGCGGGAATTGGTAATCGTCTTGTGCGCCTTTCCGTCACTGTAAAGGAAAATTTCATTTAAACAACGGTCTATCACAAAAATCGTTCCGTTTGGATGAGAACCGAAGGCATTTTCTAGATAATCCGCAGCAAAATCTTCGGTGGAATATTTGCTGTGGCTTGTTGTTGTGACGCATGCAACATTGCAGTAGTCGGAGACGGAGAGCATCAGATCTTTGAGACTGTCTTCCTCCGAATCAGTCAGAAAATCTGCCTCATCGTCAATGATGAGTGCATAACCGCTGCCTTCATTATTCAGTGTCACAGGTGCGGCAGAGACGGAAAGCGTACTTGCAAACACCATGGTAAAAGCAAAAATGAATAATGTTAAAAATCTATTTAATTTACGCACGATTATCACCTCCCTGCTTGTCAAACTGCGGAAGCCGCCGTGTGGACAGCACATTGTAGTAGCGGATAATGTCTGCCAGTGAGATAATCACCGAGAGCAGACAGACAATGGCTCCGATATAATAATACAGATCGTATATCGGGCGAAGTGTCGAGATTGCAAAGCCGATACAGATGGCAATGGTACACAGCACATAGCCGAGAACACTTTGCTTAGCCGGAAGCTGCTGAATTTTCCGGGAACCGATTGCAATCGTAATAATCATGGTGATAAGCATCAGAATCCAGAGAATGAAAGTGGCGTTTTGGACGCCGCTATCGGAAAAGATTCCGATCAGGGAGCAAAGCTGAACAAGCAGCATCACGATATAATATCCCAGCATGAATTTCGAAAATATAGAACATTTCTTTTTTTTCGGCTTGGCAACTTGCTTTGGAATCTGAGACTCCGGTGTTATATTTGGATTTAATTTGTAGTTTTTTCCACGGTCGTCGGCAAAGGAGTCTCTCTTGTTGATGGCTGACAATTCTGTTGTGTAAATGATAGAAGTAATCACAGCCAGAATACAGGACAATATCAAAAGACTCGACGGCATGAAGGTGACGAAACAAGCCAAAAGGAGGAATATCGGAATGGCAAGAAGCAGAGAACCTGCCGCAAATTTTCCGGGATCCACCGGAAGATCCGCAACCACCTTGCCGGTCTGTCCGTTCACCGTTGCGTAGGCAACACGGTCTTTGTGCCGGTAGGACATGAACCATACCGGAAACAGGGCGCTGTCGACGGCTTCCGTCTGGGTATTGAAGACCTTGGAAAGAGAAGCACTGTCTTTCTTCAGCTCAATGGAATAGGAAGCATATGCCGGAATGGCGGAAACCTGCTTAAAAGTATTTTCGAAAGCCGTGTTGTGTGCGTCATATTCGTAAACACTGGACGGAACATCGGAGGTATCAGCATAAAATCCGCTTAAGTACGCCGGTGTAAAGGCTTTCATATTCTTGACGTCATATGGGGCGAGCGCCTCGCTGATACTGTCCGCAAAAGAGGACGAAGCATCATAGGAAAGCCCTTTATAGTAAGCATCCAGCTCGCCGGTCAGGTTATAGTGATCCGTGATCATATAATTGCCGCTGCGGTATACTTTCTGGGCAGGAATCGCCAGAGGCCCCTGCTGGGTGAGGTAGTATGCCCAGTATGGCATATAAATGCCGCGAAAACTGTCTATGTTCTTTGGATCCTTAAGTTCTTTTGGGGCAAAGATCGCACGCTTCATCATAGAAGCATATGCCTGCTTACAGTCTTCCTTTGTTTTCTGGAACGGAATAATGTAGCCGGGACGGTGTTCGTGACTGATTCTGCTGTACAGAATGGTTGAGGCACCACAGAAACTGCAGAAACCGGCAGCGGCATTGTCTGTGCTGAGAATCTCACCTCCGCATTGAGGGCAGGTAAAAACAGTGACTTCGTAATCGCCGTCAAAGGCTTTTTCTTCTTCCGCATCACTTGTCTTGTCCTCAAAAGCAGTCGGTTCAAATAACTCATGACAATGATCGCATTTTAGTTTTTGGGAGGGAATGTCAAAAAGGACATTTCCACCACAGTTTGGACATGAAATCATGAAATTTTCCCTTTCTTCTTTTGCAATTATTATATGTATGAAAAACTCCTACTATCATAGGTTAATATATTTTGAGAAATCTGTAAATGGTTTTATAATTCTCCTATAAATTTGTGCCCTCCAAAAAATTGTGTTACAATAGGATAAAATTTGGAAAGGCAGTTACAGCAATGCAGGAATTCATGAAAGCAAATTATCATGCACATACATACCGGTGCCAGCATGCGGTAGACACGGAGCGGGAGTATATTGAAGCGGCAATTGAGATGGGGATAGAAGAATTCGGATTTTCCGACCACATCCCGTGCCCATTCAAGGATGGATATGTATCTCCGATTCGGATGACGATGGAGCAGGCTCCGGAGTATGTGGAGACGATAAGAAGGCTTGGGGAAGAGTATCGGGATGATATCCGGATTTATGTGGGATTTGAGGCAGAGTACATACCGGAGTTCTATGAGGAACAGATGCGGATGTTTCACAGTCTGGGGTGTGATTATCTGATTTTGGGACAGCATTTTTTAAATAATGAAGCGGAAGGTCCGTACATGGGAACGGAGACAGAGGATGAGAGCCGGATCCGGGCATATGTGGATGCGGTGATTGAAGCAATGAAGACGGGGAGCTATCTGTATCTGGCACACCCGGACCTGATGAATTTTCAGGGCATGGATTCCGTTTATGATTGGGAGATGACCAGACTCTGCAAGGCGATGAAGGAAATGGATATTCCGATGGAAATGAACATGCTTGGCATGGCGGAGGGACGGAATTATCCGTCGGAACGTTTTTGGAAGATTGCGGGAGAGACGGGATGCAGGGCGAAGATTGGAATTGATGCCCATTGCAGCGGACATATCAAAAAGATGGACAGCTATGTGCAATGCAGAGAACTTGCAGAAAAATATAATATAGATTTAATAGACAAACTCGCGCTGTAGGAGGCGAGAAGGAGTACAAAATGGAAGACAATAATATGGACTTTACAACGGGCAGCATCTTTCGGAAGTTATCCGGTTTTATGCTGCCGATTCTGGGAGCACTGGTTCTGCAGACCATGTACGGGGCTGTGGATATTCTGGTGGTCGGCTGGTTCGGAACCGATGAAAGTATCTCGGCAGTATCAACGGGAAGCAGTCTGATTAATATGATTGTGTTTATCCTGTCGGGACTGGCAATGGGAGTAACGGTTCTGATGGGACGGTATATCGGCGAGGGAAAGAAAGAGCATATCGGGCGTGTTATCGGAGGCGCGATACTGACGTTCTTTGCGATAGCACTGGTTCTGACAATTGTTCTGGTATGTTTTGCACCGGGGCTGGCATCCCTGATGCAGGCGCCGCCGGCAGCCCATGACAAAACGGTTCTCTATATTCGGATCTGCGGCGGTGGAATTGTCTTTATTATAGGATATAATCTGGTCAGCAGCATTTTCCGCGGAATGGGAAATTCCAGGATGCCGCTTTTGTTTGTGGGAATTGCCTGCATCATCAATGTGTTTGCGGATCTGCTCTTTGTGGCAGTCTTTCACTGGGACATTGCGGGGGCGGCTCTGGCCACCGTCATGGCACAGGCAGTCAGCCTTATATTGTCTGTGTGGATGTGTAGAAAAATAGAATTACCATTTAAGTTTTCGAAATCGGACATCTGTCTGTCTTCGGAGGTGAAAAAATTTGTTCTTCTCGGTCTGCCGATTGCCTTTCAGGAACTTCTGACACAAATTTCCTTTATGTGTCTTCTGGCTTTTATTAACGGAATGGGTTCGACGGAAGCAATTCGTCTGGCGTCCTCTTCCGGGTACGGGATTGCCAATAAGATTACGGCAATTATCATGCTGGTGCCTTCGGCGCTGATGCAGTCCATGTCCTCGTTTATTGCACAAAATGTCGGTGCGGGAAAGGAGCGGCGCGCGCAGAAAGCGATGGGCTACGGAATGCTGCTTGGCGGAACAATCGGAATTGTGATGACTGCCGCGGCTTTTTTCGGAGGGCAGGCTTTGAGTTCTCTTTTTACGGACAATGTTGCCTATCAGATGAAGGCGGCGGAATACCTGCAGGGATTTAGTCTGGAGGCAATCGTCACCTCGATTCTGTTTTCGTTTATCGGATATTATAACGGGCATAACCAGACGATGTTTGTTATGCTTCAGGGAATGGCGCAATCATTTCTGGTTCGCCTTCCGATGGCATATATCATGTCGCAGAAAATGCAGGATTCGCTGGTTTATATCGGAGCAGCGGCACCGACTGCAACGGTATTTGGTATTTTGATTAATTTCATCTATTTTTTGTTCTATTCGAAAAAGGAGTTGGACAAGGCATAACCTATTTCCCGGATTTCGTCAAGTGGAAATTTCGCCAAAAGACAGGGGGCTATTTGTGCGAATTGACGTATGGTCTTTCCCTACAAGATATTGTATAATAAGAACCGTTGGAAACAAAACATAGTGATAAGGAGATAATTTGTGTTATGTCAGACGAAGTGTTAGACGATGTTATGATTAAGGGGAATTGCAAGGGAAAGCCGGATGCGGTGGTTGATTGTCAGTGCAATATTGAGACGGCACCAAGCCGCTGTGACCAGGCGGAGAACTGCATGTTTTATTCTTATTATAAATGCAGCAAACAGTGGAAAAGACTTGCTTAGATGTTTAACGAGGGACTCCTGTTCGGGCGATGAAGCCGCAGCAGGAGTTTCTTTTCGTATAAAACACTATTCTAAAAGGAGCCATATGTATGAAGAATATTCTGGTATTGAGTGATTCACATGGAAATCTGAATAACATGATTCTGGCAGTCAGAAAAGAAAACCCGGATATGATTATACATTTGGGAGACTGTATGGGAGACGCGCAGAACCTGAAGCTGAAATTTCCGGGCATACCGATGGAGCAGGTGCCGGGAAATTGCGACTGCAGCCAGCAGCTTGCGGAGCGGGAACTGCTGATTGAGGGAAAGAAGATTCTCATCTGCCACGGCCATACATATAATGTCAAGGCAGGGTATCTGAATCTTGCATATGCGGCGCAGGAGCGGGAGGCAGATGCGGCACTTTTCGGACATACACACAGGGTTTACTATGACAAACATAATCAGGTCACATATCTGAATCCGGGCAGTATCGGTGCACCGGGATACGGAACACCGCCATCTTATGGGATGCTGTATATCGATGGTGCTACGGACAAAATTGATGTGGATGTATTTTATTTTGAGTGATTTGCAGAAAAAAATTGACGGGAACAGTTGTATGGAAGTATAATAAGGAAAGTTGCTGTTTCAGCGAATACGAGAATAGTGATAAAATAAGAGGAGCAAATTAAAAATGGTTAAGGTTGTGAAATTCGGCGGCAGTTCTCTCGCAAGTGCGGAGCAGTTTGCAAAGGTGGGAGATATCATCCGCTCAGATGAAACGAGAAAATATGTTGTGCCGAGTGCACCGGGAAAGCGTAACTCCAAGGACACAAAGGTCACGGATATGTTATATGCCTGCTATGCAAAGGCAGAGGCGGGAGAGGAGATCCGCGTGCCGCTCATGAAAATTAAGGAGCGCTACGATTCCATTATTAACGGGTTGAAGTTAAAGATCAGTCTGGACGAAGAGTTCAAGACAATTTCTGAGAATTTTAAAGCAAAAGCCGGAGCAGATTATGCGGCATCACGCGGCGAGTACCTGAACGGTATCATTATGGCAAACTATCTGGGATACGAATTCATTGATTCCGCAACCGTGATTTTCTTTGACGAGGACGGCAATTTTGATGCGGAAAAGACCAATAAGATTTTGTCCAAAAAGCTGGAGAAGACGGAAAAAGCAGTAATTCCGGGATTCTACGGAGCAAATCCGGACGGAAGTGTCAAGACTTTTTCCAGAGGCGGCTCGGATATTACCGGTTCCATTGTTGCAAAGGCATGTCACGCAAGTCTGTATGAGAACTGGACAGACGTTTCCGGATGCCTTGTTGCGGATCCGCGGATTATTGATAATCCGGAGCCGATTAAGGTGATTACTTATCGCGAACTGCGGGAGCTGTCTTATATGGGAGCCTCCGTGCTTCATGAGGATGCCATCTTCCCGGTACGCAAGGCGGGAATTCCGATTAACATCCGCAATACAAATGATCCGGAAGCAGAGGGAACACTCATTGTTGAGAGTACCTGCCAGAAGCCGGAATATACGATTACCGGTATCGCGGGCAAAAAGGGATTTGTTGCAGTCAACATTGATAAAGATATGATGAATTCCGAGGTGGGATTCTGCCGGAAAGCACTTCAGGCATTTGAGGAAAATGATATTTCCATTGAGCACATGCCATCCGGAATTGATACCATGACGGTATTTGTACATCAGGAGGAGTTCGAGGGGAAGGAGCAGCAGGTAATCAGCTCAATCCGTCGTCTGACCAATCCGGATGTGATTGACCTTGAAGCGGATTTGGGACTGATTGCGGTCGTTGGACGCGGCATGAAGTCTGCCAGAGGTACGGCGGGAAGAATCTTTTCCGCATTGGCACATGCCAATATCAATGTCAAGATGATTGATCAGGGTTCCTCAGAGTTGAATATTATCATTGGTGTCAGCAACGATGATTTTGAAGCTGCAATCCGTGCAATTTATGATATTTTCGTAGAGACACGTCTGTAATCGATATCGGCGTGGAAATATGAACAAATAAACGCTCTCTTTCATATGTTATATGGAAGGGAGCGTTTTATTATGACCGGAAATACAGTGGTATTTGTCACGGATCGGAGGCAGGAACATCTTGCTGAATATCTTCCGGGAAAAGTGCGTCCGCTTGATTGGAGAAGAGGATTTGAAAAAAAGGAGGCACTGAAAATACTGGAGAACAGTTCACAATTGATTTTTCCGATACCGGTTACGAAGATTGAGGGCTGTCATGAACTGAATAAATTGTTAAAAGAAGAACTGACAAAAGAAAAAGCGGCAGACTGGAAGGTGTACGGAGGCGTGTTTAGCCCGGAGTGGAAGCAGCGGCTGGAGGATGCGGGGGTGGAGTATTGGGACTTGATGGAAGATGCAACTGTAGTCCACCGGAATGCATACATCACGGCAGAGGCGGTTGTGGCGGAAATCTTAAAATACAGTGCCTATTCCATCCGCGGCCAGAAAATGATTGTCTGCGGATACGGAAAGTGCGGAAGGGAGATTGCCAATCTGCTGTCGACCATGGGAGCGAAGATAACGGTGCTTGCAAGAAGCGTCGAGGCAAGACGGCTGGCAAGAACGGAAGGGCACGAGGCCGTGGATTTCGCTTACGGACCGGATGAAGCCTATGGAGCCAGAACGATTATCAATACAGTTCCGGCATTGGTGATCCGGGAACCGGTGATAAGAGAAATGCATCCGGACGCAGTCATCATCGACATTGCTTCCAGACCGGGAGGAACGGATGTGATGGCGGCGGAGGCATACGGAATTAAAGTGGTGGCGGCACTGGGACTGCCGGGAATCTATACGACCAAGAGCAGCGCAAAGGTTCTGGCAGACGCAATATTGGAGCATACAAAATCAGGGCAGGGCAGAAAAGAGGAGAAGTCATGGATTTTTCAAATTGCAATATAGGGTATGGCATTACGGGCTCCTTTTGTACGTTTGCGAAGACGAAAAAGGAGATAAAAAGACTGACGGATATGGGAGCGAACGTCATTCCCATTTTCTCGTATCAGGCACAGCGCTGTGATACACGGTTTGGAAATGCAAAAGAATTTGTGGAGGAAATCTGTGAGATTACAGGCAATGAGGGAATTATGAGCATGCAGCAGGCAGAGCCGATAGGCCCCAACAATTTTCTGGATATCATGGTGATTGCACCGTGTACCGGAAACTCGGCAGCGAAGCTTGCAAACGGAATCACGGATACGCCGGTTCTTATGGCTTCCAAAGCGCACATGCGAAACGGTAAGCCGTTAGTTATTGCGATTTCAACGAATGATGCGCTTGGGGTAAACTTTAAGACGGTGGGAGCACTTATGAATATGAAGAATATGTATTTTGTCCCGTTTGGACAGGATAATTATAAGAGTAAGCCGAATTCGATGATTGCAAAAATGGAAATGCTGTCGCAGACGATTGAAGCGGCCATGGCAGGACGGCAGATTCAGCCGGTGATTGCAACAGCATAAAAGGCGGGCAGAGCCCGCCGTACATAAGTCAAAAGTTACTGTTGTGCGTTGTATGCTTCGCGGAGTGCTTTTGCAAGCTGATCTCCGCAGGATGTATTTTTCATCCCGCAACGGATGCCGGCAATGCGTCTCTCGACCTCATCAACGGTCATTCCCTCAACCAGACGGGGAATTGCCTGAAGATTTCCGTGGCAGCCGCCGGTGAATTTCACGTCTTTTACAATATTTCCGTCTAACTCTACTTCGATCTGAGTGGAGCAGGTTCCCTTGGTTTTGTATATATATGACATATAAAAGTCCTCCTGTTTGGTAAGTATTGCGGATTTTGTGCCGCTTTGAAGTTTATTATAGCAATGAAAAATGCGTTTTACAACCATATGTTAATAAAAAGTTCATAAAACATTTACCTCTATGAGTTGTGAAAAAAAAAAGAAAGTGTTACAATGTCAATATTCTATGCGAGTTAGGAGCAGTATATATTATGAGTGCATTGACAAAGATTTTTGGAACACACAGTGAGAGAGAACTGAAGAGAATCAACCCAATTGTAGATAAGGTTGAAGGTTACAGAGAGAAAATGCAGGCTCTTTCTGATGAAGAGCTCAGGGGAAAAACAAAAGAATTTAAGGAACGTCTGGAAAAGGGGGATACACTGGATGATCTTCTTCCGGAAGCCTATGCGGTTGTCCGTGAAGCGGCGCGCAGAGTGCTGGGCATGGAACATTACAGGGTACAGATTATCGGTGGAATTATTCTGCATCAGGGGCGTATTGCAGAGATGAAGACCGGTGAAGGAAAGACGCTGGTATCCACGCTTCCTGCATATCTGAATGCCTTGGAAGGAAAGGGCGTGTGTATCGTCACCGTCAATGATTATCTGGCAAAGCGAGATTCCGAGTGGATGGGAAAGGTACATGAATTCCTTGGACTTACGGTGGGCGTGGTGCTGAATGACATGTCCAATGACGAGCGGCGTGAGGCTTATAATTGTGACATTACATATATCACGAACAATGAGCTTGGCTTCGATTATCTCCGTGATAACATGGTAATCTATAAGGAGCAGCTTGTGCAGAGAGGTCTGCACTATGCCATCATCGACGAGGTGGATTCCGTGTTGATCGACGAGGCGAGAACTCCGCTTATCATCTCCGGACAGAGCGGCAAATCCACCAAGCTGTACGAGGCTTGTGATATTCTCGCGAAGCAGTTGACCAGAGGTGAGGATGTTCCGGAGTATTCCAAGATGGATGCCATCATGGGTGTCGAGCAGGAAGAGACCGGAGATTTTATTGTGAATGAGAAGGACAAGGTTGTCAATCTTACACAACAGGGTGTGGAGAAGGTAGAAAAATTCTTCCATATCGAGAACCTTGCGGATCCGGAGAATCTGGAGATTCAGCACAATGTGATTCTGGCACTTCGGGCACATTATCTGATGTTCCGCGATCAGGATTATGTGGTAAAAGATGACCAGGTTATGATCGTAGATGAGTTTACGGGACGTATTATGCCGGGACGCCGTTATTCGGACGGACTGCATCAGGCGATAGAGGCAAAGGAGCATGTAAAGGTTAAGCGGGAAAGCAAGACGCTGGCAACCATTACATTCCAGAATTTCTTCAATAAATTCGAGAAAAAGGCCGGCATGACTGGTACTGCGCTCACGGAGGAGAAGGAGTTCAGGGATATCTATGGCATGGATGTTATCGAGATTCCGACCAACCGCCCGATTGCCCGTGTGGATCATCAGGATGTGGTTTATAAGACCAAGAAAGAAAAATTCAAGGCAGTTGTTGAGGATGTAAAAGAAGCCCATGCAAAGGGACAGCCGGTTCTGGTTGGTACAATTACCATTGAGACTTCCGAATTGATCAGTGGAATGTTAAAGAGAGAGGGAATTCCGCATACGGTGCTGAATGCAAAGTTCCATGAGCAGGAGGCGGAAATCGTTGCGCAGGCAGGACAGCACGGAGCCGTAACTATTGCCACCAATATGGCAGGACGTGGTACGGATATTAAGCTGGATGATGAGGCCAAGGCAGCGGGAGGACTGAAGATTATCGGTACGGAGCGACATGAGTCCAGACGTATTGATAATCAGCTTCGCGGACGTGCGGGCCGACAGGGAGATCCGGGTGAATCCCAGTTCTTTATCTCTTTGGAAGATGATCTGATGCGTCTGTTTGGTTCAGAAAAAATGATGTCCGTCTTTAACGCACTGGGCGTTCCGGAGGGAGAACAGATTCAGCACAAGATGCTGACTTCCGGTATTGAGAAGGCACAGCAGAGAATTGAATATAATAACTTTGGTATTCGTAAGAATCTGTTGGAGTATGATCAGGTTAATAATGACCAGAGAGAGATCATTTATAAGGAACGTTTATCTGTATTAAACGGAGAGAGCATGCGGGAAGCCATCTTCAAGATGATTCAGGATCAGGTCGAGCATGCGGTGGATACCTGCATTTCTACGGAGATTCCGCGCGAAGAGTGGGATTTGCACGAACTGGATGAACTTTTGCTTCCGATTATTCCGTTGGAGCCGATTACAGAGGACAGCATTTCCTCCATCAAGGATGTTAAGGAATTAAAACAGTATTTAAAAGAACAGGCAGTTCTTTTATATGAAGCAAAAGAGACGGAGTTTCCGGAAATCGAGCAGTTCCGTGAGTTGGAGCGCGTGGTGCTTCTCAAGGTAATTGACCGTAAGTGGATGGATCACATTGACGATATGGATCAGCTTCGTCAGGGAATCGGACTGCAGGCATATGGACAGAGAGATCCTCTGGTTGAGTATAAGATGGCAGGATTTGATATGTTTGATGAAATGATCTCTGCAATCCAGGAAGATACCATTCGTCTTCTCTTCCATGTAAAAGTGGAGCAGAAAGTGGAGCGTGAACAGGTTGCGGAGGTGACCGGAACCAACAAGGATGAGAGCGCGCAGAATACGCCGAAGAAGCGGGAGCACGCGAAGGTATATCCGAATGATCCGTGTCCGTGCGGAAGCGGTAAAAAATATAAGCAGTGTTGCGGAAGAAGATAAAGAAAATGGCTGTGGGAAGTCCCCACAGCCATTTTTTATCTTAGTACATAAAAGGCACGTTGCCGGAGGCAATTTCTGCTAAATTACGTACTGGTCAGCTATTTTTGGGGGTTTTAGTACGTAATTTTTAAGTTGTTTTTGGATTTTTCTCATGAATTTACGTACTGACTTGCATTTCATCACATTTTAGTACGTAATTTCCAAGTCGTTTTTGAATTTTTCTCATAAATTTACGTACTGACTGGCATTTTATCACATTTTGGTACGTAAATTCCCAATCAGTAGGTTTTTTATGGCAGCTTACACACATCCCCTGCCGCCATATAAACGTTTCAAGAGAACCTGAAAAATGCGCCGGAAACGTTTTTGTGACGAATTTGAAGCAAAAACTGTACGTTCATCACATTTAAAACGAACCGGATTTCACAGCGAACAAAAAACTATTGAAAAGCGGGAATGACAATGATATAATGAGCGAAAGCGAATTATATCACGCGCGCAACATACAGAAAACAGAAAGACCATGAGGGAAAATATGTTGACAGATGAAAGAAGATTACGCATAATTTATCAGACAGACAGATAGCGTAAGTCTGCCTATTTTTCATACCGTATTTACAGAAGCCACTCGGGGTGGCATGGAGGAAGAGAAATCCTTACATGCCGCTCCGGGTGGCTTTTTGCGTGAATCAGAGCGAGGCATATTTTGTTGCAGAATACGAAGACAGGAGGGATAGAAGATGAGGAAGAGATGGAAGGAAAGAGGGAAGAAAATGGCAACACTGCTGCTGAGCTTCGTTATGTTGTTCTCGCTGACGATGCCTGCTATGGCAGCAGAAGTTACCGGCGACACCGAGGGCGATGTCAGCGGAACTTTTAACCCCGAAATTATGTTTACCGACATAGAAATTTCCAGTAGCTTTGCTACGAGGTATGATGATAGTAACGGTACATATATAGCAGTTATTCAGCCGGGAAAAAAATTACAGACATTACCTGTACATACGTCGGCAAGAATCTGGAATATCTCCAAGCAGACAATACACTTTTGAAAATTCGTATAGATAATTCTTCGACTGGAGAGTACGAGTACCAACTTGGCGACATGATACAAAACAATTTTACGGATACCATGTGGAGTTGGCGGGATGGCTCATGGTTTGAGTTTGAATACTCCAATGATGGAGGCAACACATGGGATGGCGTAAGGGTCGAAGTAAAGCAGGGATATGCTATCACCAATAACACCGCTGCCGATGCCAATGGCTTCATTTCGGTTTCCGAATATGCCATTGCGGGCGAGACTGTCACTCTGAATGTGTCCCCTGCGGATGGTTATATGCTGGATGCTGTGACCGTTACCGATGGTTCCGGCAACAATGTAACCGTGGAGAACAACCAGTTTACCATGCCTGCCTCCGCAGTTACCGTAAACGCAACCTTTAAGACGAACCCGAAATATAATATTACCATCAACGCTTCCGAAAATGGTTCCGTTTCTGCCGATATGGAGACTGCGACCGCTGGCACAACGGTCACTTTGACCGTAAAACCTGATGAGGGTTATGAGCTGGATGCGCTGACGATCAATGATGGTGCCGTTACCGCTGTCAAGGGAGAGGAAGGCAAATACACTTTCGCAATGCCTGCCTCTGCTGTTACTGTTACGGTTACTTTTAAGATGACACATCTCAGACATGATTACACGGCAGTTTTTAACTGGGCAGACGATTATTCGCAGGCAACCGCAACCGTTACCTGCGGAAAATGCAGCGCAAAGGGGGAGAATTTACCTGCCACCGTAACCAGAACCGAGACAGGAAGCGAATATGTCTACACTGCAACGGTGACCTTTGACGGTGAGACCTTTACGGATACCCGGAGTGTGAATAAGCCGGGCGGTTCTTCCGGAGAGGGGGGAAGCGGCGGAAGTGGCGGAAATAGTGGCGGTTCCGGTGGAGGCGGCGGATACAGTGGAGGTGGCGGCAGTACAACACAGCCGCAGACTCCGGCAGAAGAGGAGCAGAAGCCTTCCGACATAAAGCCTGAGCCACCGCAGGAGCAGAAGCCTTCCGACATAAAGCCGGAACAGCCGGAAAAGACAGAGAAGCCTGATACCTTAAGCAGTGTCAACAAGCTCATCACCGGAAATAAACTCGATAAAATCGAGAATGTCTCCTATGTGAAGCTGCAACCGCAGGCAACCGGTTCAAAGAAGGCGGTTACGATTACCTGGAAGAAGGTTAAGGATGCGGACGGCTATGTCATCTACGGCGCTGAGAGTACAAAGACGTTAAAGAAGTTAAAGACCGTGAAAGCGCAAGAGACTTCTTACAGCAACAAAAATTTAAAGACCGGAAAGGCTTATCAGTATATCGTCGTGGCTTACAAGACGGTGGACGGAAAGAAATATGTCATTTCCGTATCCGAGGAAATCTATGCGTGCACCAATGGTAAGACCTATGCCAACCCGACCGGAATCAAGCTTGCATCCACGAAGGTTACGCTCCAAAAAGGCAAGACCAAGACGTTGAAGCCATCTCTGGTTCTGCCGAAGGGGAAGAAGTATCAGGCGCATACCGATAAGTTTCGCTATGAGAGCAGCAATTCGTCCGTGGCAACCGTTACGAAGAAAGGCGTTGTCAAAGCGAAGAAGAAGGGCACTGCGTATATTTATATCTACACCACCAACGGTGTCTGTAAGAAAGTGAAGGTTACGGTAAAATAACAGCTACAGACACATAATCATAAATATGAACATTCCCTTTTGGGATTAGGAAGTAAGAGAATTTTTGGCGAAAAACAGTTGATATTTTTAGATGTTCTGAGTATAATATAGATACCAAGAGAGTACTCTCTTCCTGGAAACGGGACACGAAGCATAAGGTGTTTGCTTCCGTTGTACTGGCAACGTAAAAACTTTGCATTTACTCTTTAGCATAGAGGATAATAAAGCCGAGCGGGTGAGAGGCCTGTTATTTGGTGGCAAAGCACCATAACGAAACCAGTTATTTAGATTTGATGGAGAAACCTTTGACTAAAAAGGTTTCTCTTTTACGTTAAGGAGATATATGAGATATAAGGGACAAAATACACAAATAATAACACCTAAAGAACTAATAGATATTTTGTGTAAGAGTGCAAAAATGTATTCGGAATATGCAGATACGACATTGTTATTTGTGTTTCGTGAAAAGAAATCAGATGCTTATGATTATTATGAAGTAAGATATGGCAGTAATAATTTTATGCATTTGGCAGGAATAAAGAGTAAAAATTTGTCTGCAATAGAATTTTATAAAGCATGTTTAGATGGCACGGTTAAAAAGGAAGATTGTAATCCAAGAAGAGATGCGAGCACTATGTATGCAAAAGTATCGATAATGGCATAGTTGTTGGATTTGCGAAATTGTAAGTGTTATAAGATAGGCGAAAAAAATTTGGCTACTCGAAATAATGATTTCGAAATGGCAACAGGAAATGAACAAGGTGTTGTGGGATATGATTCAAGAATAAAAGAGACAGGAACAGAAAAACCGGATCGACGAAAATCTCCTATTCCGACAACTCTGTTAAATAATCCGATAACAGATTATTGTTCAAAACCTCAAAAGATAATGTTTATCTTGCAGAAAACGGATGAGGACGATACATATCAAACCTTATTCTATGAAATAAAAAAGGGGTTGTTTGAAGTGGAAAGAGATAGTTTTCCGGAGACATTAGTAAAAAAGTTAGTAAAGCGTGATTTAAGGTAAAATAACAGTTATGTTTCATAAATGCCTAAAGAAGAAGATTTGCGTTTTACATTTGCGAGATGTATAATTATATTGAATAAAAGTTACAAAACCGTCCAAAATGTGCAGTAAAGGAGAGGAAATTATGGATATTAAAAGAAACAAATACTTGAATGATTTGATTAACCGTATGCACAATGGAATGATAAAGGTTGTAACGGGTATTAGACGATGTGGAAAGTCTTACCTTTTATTTACTATTTTTAAGAGATATTTGTTGGAACAGGGAGTACCGGAATCTCATATTATAGCGATTGAATTGGATCAATATAAGAATAAAAAATATCGTGATCCGGATACAATCCTGGATTATATTGAATCGTTGATAGAAGATGATGAGCAATATTATATCATGCTTGATGAAGTGCAGATGCTGCAGGAATTCGAAGAAGTTCTAAATTCACTGCTTCATATCAGAAATGCAGATATCTATGTAACCGGAAGTAATTCTAAATTCTTATCCAAAGATGTAATTACTGAATTTCGAGGAAGAGGTGATGAAATCCATATTTACCCGTTGACTTTTAAGGAATTTATGGAGGCTTATGATGGTGATATGTATCATGGATGGGCAGAGTATGTTGTATATGGTGGGCTTCCTCTTACTGTCACAATGAAAACAGAAGAACAGAAAATTAATTATCTGACAAACCTTTTTAAAGAAACGTATCTGAAGGATATTTTTGAAAGACATCATATTGAAAAGACACAGGAACTGGAAGATTTAGTTAATATTCTTGCTTCTGCCATTGGTTCGTTGACAAATCCTCCGAAAATCGAAGTTACATTTAAAAGTGAGATTCAATCAACGATTAGTCAGAATACCATTAGGCAGTATATCGAATATCTGGAAGATGCTTTTATTATCAATAAGGCAAATCGCTATAATGTAAAAGACAGAAAATATATCGGCACACCGTTAAAATATTATTTTGAAGATGTGGGGCTTAGGAACGCAAGATTGGGATTCAGACAAGTGGAAGAAACACATCTGATGGAAAATATTATTTATAATGAATTACGTAGCAGGGGTTATTCTGTTGACGTTGGAGTTGTAGAAAAACGTGGGACGGATGAAAAGGGTAAAGAGTATAAGAAACAGTTGGAAATAGACTTTGTAGCTAATCTTGGAAGTAAACGATATTATATTCAATCGGCTTTTAGCATGCCAACGGAAGAAAAGTGTATTCAGGAAAAGGCTTCACTTGTGAATGTTAATGATTCTTTCAAGAAGATTATTGTTGTTAAGGATATTGTGAATGTTACAAGAGATGAAGATGGAATTACTACGATGAGTATTTATGACTTCTTATTAAAAGAAAATAGTTTAGAACTGTAAAAAAAGTACAGAACAAACATTCGATTTTGTTCTGTACTTTTTTCATGTATTCTGTTATAATCAGAAGCAGTTACTGAAATCATAAAGGAGGATCTTTCGTGGATCATTTTGTATTACATGCGCCGTATGAGGCAACCGGCGATCAGCCGCAGGCAATTGAACAACTGGTAAAGGGATTTCAGGAAGGAAATCAGTTTGAGACATTATTGGGAGTTACCGGTTCCGGTAAGACCTTTACGATGGCGAACGTGATTCAGGCTTTGAATAAACCGACACTTATTATTTCGCACAATAAGACATTGGCGGGACAGCTTTATGGAGAGATGAAGGAATTTTTCCCGGAGAATGCGGTAGAATACTTTGTGTCCTATTATGCCTAGAAAATATGTACCACAAAATATTGGGAAAAGTGCGGTTTTTTAATCTATATATTGTGTCCGCAATACTCTCACAGACTATACGGACTATATAGACAGTATTTCGCTGGTGACCCAATTATTCCTCTTGAGAAAATTCATGCAAAGGATATCGATGATATGACACAGCTTCGTCAGGGAATTGGTCTGCAGGCATATGGACAGAGAGATCCTCTTGTAGAATATAAGATGGCTGGATTTGACATGTTTGACGCAATGATTTCTGCAATTCAGGAAGACACAATCAGACTTCTCTATCATGTACAGGTTCAGCAGAAGGTTGAGCGTGAGCAGGTAGCAAAGGTTACAGGAACCAATAAGGATGAGTCAGCAGCAAAT
>JAQXZD010000001.1 GCA_029227035.1 Lachnospiraceae bacterium | reverse complement strand
GTCTGAGAAAGTACAGAGCATTGTACTTGATGGACTGATTGCAAAGGCATTTTCCAATCCGTTGCCAAGTTTATATCCGACTGACCTGCTGGTAGGCATCGCCTGTGGTGCATCGCTCAGGCTGGCAGTGTATCTGAAAGCTTTCTGCATATTTACGCAAAGAAGTATATCATATCTTGGCAAAACAAGGAACATGAAAGTGCAATTCACAATTTTTTATTGTTTTACATCTTCCGTAAAACGCTCAATAGATTTATTATAATCTTATAAACCGATTCGGTTAATGGACAGATAATAGAAAGGGTGACATCATGACAGAAAAGTTATATGAAACAAAATACGGTACCATTCATTATTGGACAAACGAAATTCGTGCAGAGCGCCGGACCCTCGTTTTTTTGCCGGGGCTGACTGCAGACCATAGATTATTTGACAAACAGATTACATATTTTGAAGAAAAATATAACTGTCTGGTATGGGATGCACCCGGACATGCAGCATCGAGACCTTTTCGCCTGGAATTTGGTCTTGATGAAAAGGCGGGTTTTCTGCACGAAATTCTAAAACAGGAAAACATCATAAAACCCATTATGATCGGTCAGTCCATGGGCGGTTATGTTGCACAGGTATATATGGAGCTTTATCCAGGTTCCCTGGGGGGCTTTGTTTCCGTGGATTCCTGCCCATTGAAGAGAAAATATGTTACTGCTGCTGAAATCTGGGCGTTAAGACGTACAGAACCCATGTATCGAGCTTTTCCCTGGAAGCCGCTTATTAAAATCGGCGCCGAAGGATGCGCGGAGTCCGAATACGGAAGAAAGCTCATGAAGGAAATGATGGCACAATATACCAAGGATGAATATTGCAGGCTGGCAGGACATGGATTCAGGATGCTGGCAGACGCTTTCGCAGCCAACCGGCCATATACCATTGACTGTTCCGCAATTCTTATCTGTGGAACCAATGACCATGCAGGCTCTGCCAAAAGATATAATAAAAGCTGGACTCGAGAAGAAGAACTGCCGATCTATTGGATAGATGGTGCCGGTCATAATTCCAACACAGATGAACCGGAAGAAGTTAATCGGATTATCGAAAAATTTATTGGAAATATAGATAGTTAGAATGGCATTATGAAAGAGAAGGGAATGACAAGGATGGCTACAAATATTTTGTTATTGGAAGATGATTTTTCAATTGCATCAGGGCTTATGTATGCATTAGAAAAAGAAGGCTATATTCCAAGCCACTGTTCAACCATAGAAGAAGCAGTGACAGCTATCAGGGAAAAAGAGTTTCAATTGGCAATTCTTGACATCCAGCTTCCGGACGGAAATGGCAAAGAAGTGGGCGATTTGCTGATGAAGAAAGGAGTTCCTGTCATTTTCCTGACGGTGGTAGATGATGAGAGTGAGATTGTCGAATGTTTAGAGCAGGGAGCTGCAGAATATATTACCAAGCCGTTTCGGCTTCGCGAATTGCTGACCAGGGTAAAACGTTCACTCCGGAGAGAAGAAGACAATGAACAGGCGATTATTTCCGTGGGGGATGTCTCTATTGATACCACCGCGGGAAAGGTATATGTTCGCGGAGAGTTAGTGGAACTGACCGCGTTGGAGTATCGGATTTTATTGATCTTTGCAATGAACCGTTCGACTCTTTTGACAAGAGAAAAAATACTGGAAAAGATATGGGATTCCAGTGGAAAATTTGTAGAGGATAACACACTGACGGTGTATATCAAGAGACTTCGCGAGAAACTGGACGGAGCCCTTGTTATAGAAACCGTAAGGGGGATGGGATATCGTGTGGATTAGTAAATCAGAAATCACTCAGCTTTCGGATCAGATTCGAAAAGCGATAGAAGGTCAGGAGGTAGATACAAGGGACAACAGGGAAGGTGCCTTTAGTATCCTGAAGAATGATATTTACGATATGATTCATCTGGAGAAGGAGCAGAGACTGGTCATTACGCAGGAAAAAGAGAAGCAGGCGGAATTTCTTGCAGATATTTCGCATCAGTTAAAGACACCGATTACATCCCTGATGTTAATGACAAATATATTGGAGGATGCACCGCCGGAAAAGCAGACGCAGTTTCTGTTTCAAATGAAGAAGGAACTGGCGCATATGGAGTGGATGGTTTCCACATTGCTTAAAATTGCAAAGCTGGATTCTGGAGTGGTTCAGTTTAACCCGACCACCGTCAGCTCGGAGGAAATCATGGAGGAAGCCTTAAATTCACTGGAAATTCTTATGGATATTAAGGATCAGAAGGTAGAAGTAAAAAATCAGATTACCTTAACCTGTGATAAGAAATGGACCATTGAGGCGATTTCCAATCTTTTAAAGAATGCTTCGGAATGTTCTAAGGAGCACAGCACTATTTTTGTGGAATGTGGAGAGAATCCACTTTATCAATGGATATCTATCGCAGATGCAGGAGAGGGTATTCCCATAGAGCAGGTCTCACACCTTTTTCAAAGATTTGAAAATTCAAAAAACGAAAGCGGATATGGAATAGGACTTCCACTGGCGCTTGCCATTATTACCGGACAAAACGGGGATATTGAAGTCATGCCCGGAGGAAATGGAAACGGCGCAACGTTTACCATAAAGTTTTTTAAGTGACTGTTTTGTCACTTATTTTTTTGGAAAAGTCACTTGAAAGTCATTTATGTACGGTATTCTACAGGTATAAAAACGAAAAGGAGTAAAAAGATGGTAGTACTTGAAGTGAAAGATTTAACGAAAATTTATAATCAGGGCGAGAATGCCGTTACTGCATTAGATCATGTGAGTTTTCAGGTAAACCGGGGAGAATTTGTTGCCATTGTAGGAGCTTCCGGTTCCGGAAAATCCACAATGATGAATCTGATTGGAGGGATTGACAATCCCACATCGGGAAGTGTTGTTATTGACGGAAAAGATATTTACAGTCTGAATGAAAGTGAGCGTTCCATTTTCCGCCGAAGAAATATCGGAATCATTTATCAGTTTTACAATCTGATTCCCAATCTTACCGCGCAGGAAAATATCATGCTTTCCTGCCTGTTAGACCATCGGAAACCGGATTATGATAAATTGAAATCCATTTTGCAGATGATTGGTCTGGAAGACAGAAAAACACATCTTCCGGGAGAACTGTCCGGAGGGCAGCAGCAGCGGGTATCCGTAGGAAGGGCACTCATTAATAATCCGGCATTTATTCTCGCCGATGAGCCCACGGGTAATCTGGACAGCAAGGCAAGCCGTGAAGTTATGGATTTGCTGACTTTGGCAAATAAGAAAGCAAATCAGACGCTGATACTCATTACCCATGATGAAAAAATAGCTCTGCAGGCAGACCGGATCATCACCATCAGTGATGGAAAAATCGTGAGAGATGAGGTGATGAAAGCATGAATATTACCTTGTCGTTAGCGCTTAAACAGCTTAAAAGAAAATGGTCACGAACAATTTCGACCATTGCCGTAATTATTTTGTCAACTGCACTTACAACGGCGGTCTGTAATCTGGTCACCAGCGGAAACCGTATGCTGGTAGATCTTATGGGAGAAGATTATGCATCCTATGGAAGCTCCTATGTTGCAATTCTGGTGATCCCGGCGATTATATTAGGGTTATTGATTCTGATTATGTCTGTGGTTGTGATATCCAACGTGTTTCGTATTAGCACAGGAGAACGTTTATCACAATTCGGAACCCTCAAATGTGTGGGTGCAACCGGAAAACAGATTATAGAGACCGTGATGTATGAGGCGATTTTTTTGTGCATAGTAGGAATTCCTTTGGGAATTCTGGCAGGAATCGGTTTTACGCATATTGGTGTAGCGATTGCAAATTCACAGTTAGAGGAATTAAATAGTTTAATGAACATGATGATGAGCCAGTTTCATATGTCGCTGGACGTAATCTTGTCATGGAAGGCACTGGTTCTGTCAGGAGTGATTTCCTTTTTTACGGTTTTGTATTCTGCAAGTCGTCCGGCCCGTCTGGCAGCAAAGAAAACTGCGGTTGCCTGCATGAAGCAGTTGGAAGTTACAGGAACTACCGTGGCTAAGGACAAAAAAGAAAAAAACAGCCTTCTGAAAGGGAATATTGAAACGGGACTGGCCATAACCAACGTGCGAAGAAATCGTCGGAACACGAAATCAGCCACAACGGTTTTGACAATCAGCATCATTTTGTTTATCTGCTTAAGCGGCTTGCAGGATATTGCAGGAAGAATAGAAGAATATATGACTCCCGATATGAAACAAACGGTCATTGTAGATTATACTTCAAACTATGATAAGAGAATCAACCCGGATACCGGAAGAAGAGAAGTTAAGTTTACAAATCCCATAGATGCAGATACGGCGAATAAGATTACCGAGCAACTGAAAGCCTATACGGATAAGGATTTTCTGTGTTATGGAAACGATTATGATACGTATTTTGCAATGGTGCCGAAGGAGCTCCTTTCCGGAGACATGGAAAAGGCATTATCTTATGAGAAGGTTGAGTTGCAGGATGTGAATGAGTTTAGCGTGGAAATACTTTCGGTTGGGCAGGAGTTGTATGAGGAGCTGTGTGAGAGAGCAGGAGCCAAAAAGGGAGCAAATATTTTATTAAATACGTATACATATAATTACCGGGGAACGGAAAAAAGAATTGTACCGTGGACAGATCATATAAAATCATTAAATCTGGAATTGGCGGATGGGACACCGGTAGAAATGAAAATTGGTGGTGAGCTGGCAACAGAGGAGATTCCGGAAGATTTATTATTCCCAAATATGAATACGGTTCGGCTTGTAGTTCCGAATGCCACGGTGAGAGGATATTCATGGTTTTCTTCGCCGGATGACATAGAAGATTATATGGCTTATGCGGAGAAAGTTTTAGATCAATATTTTCCCACAGGCGAGGATGACGAGTATATGGAATGTGGATATTCCACACGTGTGTACCGTGTAGATGACTATGAAAAGGTTATGAATATCGCCATCATGATTGCGTGCGTATTCTTATACAGTTTTGTGATTATGCTTGGCATTATCGGTATGATTAACGTAATCAGTACCATGTCAACGGGTATCACCATGAGAGCAAGAGAATTTGCGGTTTTGCAAAGTATAGGAATGACGAAGGAGGAACTGGAAAAAATGCTTAATATGGAAAGCTTTTTATGTGCCGGAAAGGCGCTGCTGTATGGATTTCCAATCGGAATGGTGATACTTATGATTATTAATTTTGCCGTGGTACAAATGATGCCAATCGGAATATCTGTGCCGTGGGGTGCAATTCTACTGGTGTTTGCAGTTGTATTCCTTGTGATATGGGGAACCATTCATGTTTCTTCAAGAAAGCTGAAAGACCAGAATATCATAGAGACAATTCGTATGTAAATGATATGCGAAGAGTAACCTTTCCATTATTGACAAAGATCAGAGGATACTATAACATTTGCTGTGTTATTATGTGCGTGAGTCAAAAGAAGTAGGAATTAAGAAATATGGAAAGAATAGAGACAAAACGATTGATATTACGTAATTTTAAAGAAGAGGATTATGATGATTTGTATGAATTCCTGGAGCAGAGAAGAGAGGAACAGTTCGAGGCGTATCCGGGCATTACCTACGAAAACGGAAGAGAGCATTTGAAGTATCGTGTGGGAAGTGATGAATTCTATGCAATGGAATTGAAGGACACCGGAAAAGTCATTGGTAATGTGTATTTCGGGAACCGCGATTTTATGGCAAAAGAGGTTGGGTATATTGTAAATAAAAATTTCCAGCGAAAGGGTTATGCTTCAGAAGCAATTCAAGCGGTATTGGAGCAGGGATTTTCAAACGGAGTGCATCGTGTGTATGCAGAATGCGATCCACGAAATGAGTGCTCGTGGAAATTGCTGGAAAAGCTGGATTTTGCAAGAGAAGCACTTTTGCGGCAGAATGTATATTTTGCGAAGGATGAGCAGGAAAATCCAATCTGGCAGGATACTTATGTGTATGCTCGTCTGAATGAACGATAATTTATCGGTCGGCTTTATTATTTTTGTTGAGATTGCTGAAAATGGGTGTATAATAGAAGGAGATAACAAATTGGTATTTTGATTTACGGGTAAGGATGATGGGGTTATGGAGAAAACACTTTCAGCAGCATTAAAACAATTTGGGGAAATCTGTTATAAGATAGTCAAAGGAAACATTACCAAAGACACCTTTGAGATTCTCCACATAAAAGAGAATAAGGAACCGGGAAAATCGTTGAATGATTCGGAAAGTCTGTCCGGGTTGTGGGCTTCCTGCCTGATTGACGAACAGGTATATCCGGAGGATAAGGAAGATTTCAGACAGTATGTAAATCTGCCGTTTATTTCGGAATTCCTGCGCAAATATCATGGCAGTGAGAAGTATGATTTGGATTTTCGATATCTGCAGAATGGAGAGTATAAACCGGTTCATTTAGAGATAGTCGCAGCAGAAGATTATACGGATGAGAATCAGACCGTCTATATTTTCCTGTTGAATGCCGGAGGAAAACTGCGCGAAGATTATGTGCGTTTTGATGATTTACTTCGGGGATTAAGCGAAAATTACAGTGCGATTTATTATGTTGATTTCGATAAAGACATTATCCGTCCGTTTCGTATGAATGATGCAATCGAAAAATCTTTCGGTAAATTTTTCCGCACAATGTCTTCCTATGAGGATGCGGTGAATGAATATATTGAAAATGTGGTTTCGCCAAAAGACCAAGAAATGATGTACGAAATCACACGTTATGATTTTTTAAAAGAGCAGTTGGAGGATGAACTGGCATATTCCCATGAATATCGTCTGGAGAGGAACGGAAGAGAATGTGTATTCCGCATGAAGGTTGCAAATCTGGAAGGAATCGGACCTCTTCATAAGGCGGTAATGGGATTTGCGGATGTCAGCAGGGAAAAAGCCACTGCGTATGAAGGTGTTTCTCTGGGCGGAAAGATTTTGATTGTTGATGAGGAGCCGGAGCGCAGAAAAATTCTTTCAGAGATTGCGGCTTCACAATACGAGGTGGTCGCGGTAGCAAGCGGACAGGAAGCATTGGATTATCTTGGAACTTCCTATGAACAGGTAGCACTTGTAATTACCGAGTACTATATGTCCGGGATGCAGGGCGATGAGCTGATTCGCCGGATAAAAGGTGCCAAATTGTATGCGAATATTCCTATCATTGTTTCCCTGGAGGCAATTCCGTCCGGTGATAACATAAATTATCAGGTCGAGAATGAATGCTTACAGCTTGGAGCAACGGATTTTATCTTAAAGCCATATAATGCGGCAATTGTTCTGAATCGAATCAATCGTATTATTCGGTTAAAGGATTCCACAGCCATGTTAAATACTTTGGAGAGGGATCCGCTGACCGGTCTTTTGACAAAAGAGTTCTTTTTTGTCAAGGTGAGAGAGTATATGAATGAGCACCCGGATCAGGAATATGCGATGTGGGTGTCTGATATTATAGGACTGAAGCTTATCAATGAAAAGTATGGTCTGGAAATGGGCGATGCCGTTCTAAAAGCGTTGGCAGGAAACAAAGGAAGTTTTTCGGGAATGCTTCTTGGCGGACGTATAGAGGGAGATAAGTTTGCGGCTCTGATTTCGGAGAAATTCTTTCCGGAGTGTATGCGAATGCTCAATCAGCATAAGACCGGAATTCAGTTTCCGATTTCGGGTATCGTAGTCAAGCATGGGTTCTACCATATCCATCGTAACTCTACGCTTCCTGTGCAGGGAATGTATGACCGGGCACTGCTTGCGTTACAGAAGATTAAGGATTCCTATGACATAGGTGCAGCAGAATATGATGATGCGCTGCGGAAAGATTTAATGATGCAGAGGCAGATTGCGGAAAATGCGGAAGAAGCGTTGCAGAAGCATCAGTTTCAGGTTTATTATCAGCCGAAGTTTGACCTTCATCTGGGACAGACCAGCGGCGCGGAGGCATTGATTCGCTGGATTCATCCGGAACTGGGATTTATGAATCCGGGAGTTTTTATTCCGCAGTTTGAGCAGAACGGGTTTATTCGTAAGCTGGATTTGTATGTATGGGAAGAGGTCTGCAGGATGTTAACGGCCTGGAAAGAAGCGAACCTGCGTCTGATTCCGATTTCGGTCAATGCATCCCGGAGAGATTTCGATGATGATGAATTTGCGCAGAAGGTTATTGCGCTTGTAGATCGTTATGGACTGGATCACTCGTATTTCCATATAGAAATTACAGAGTCTGCATATTCCGATAATCCGCAAAAAATTGTAGAGACCATAAACTTTTTCCATGCAAATGGATTCGTGGTGGAGCTGGATGACTTCGGATCGGGATATTCTTCCATGTCGGCGCTCAGTGATCTGGAGCCGGATATTATGAAGCTGGATATGAGTATTATTCAGAATGACAATCCGGATTCGGATAGAAGTATTCTGGAATTTTCAATGCATCTTGCAAAAATGATGCGGCTGCAGACAGTTGCGGAAGGTGTGGAGACCGAAGCGCAGGTGAAGCGCATTACTTCACTGGGCGGAGATTATATTCAGGGTTATTATTATTCAAAGCCTCTGCCAAGAAATCAGTTTGAGGAATACTTAGAGAAAGAAAAGCAGGGGTAATAAAAGTGTCTGCTGATTAATAGAAAATCAGCAGACACTAATTAATTGCGTCCGGCTTTGATGAAACGCAACAATTCCGTATCCCTCTTTATCATGATTTCATTAAAACTATCTTCGCTTCTGTATGCTGAATTCGTTCTAATTGCTTCATCCGGATACACAAATTTAAGGACAAATCCAGCCTCTTTTTCGTAATCATCCAGATTCTGTTCTACAACCTGATTTTCGACTTTACAAGTATAATAAAAATTCTCCTGCTCGAAAATGGTATGCGGTGTGACGTTGCTTTTTTGTCGGCGCAATACACTTCCAAACTCACATACGGATTCCGGAATGACAATCAAGCCGGTTTCTTCCCTGACTTCCCGGATAAGTGCCTCTTTTTTATCTTCATCCTGATGGATTCCGCCACCCGGAAACTTGTAATATTTTTCATTTTCACTATAAACCAAAGCGATTTTTCCACTATCATCCATAATAATACCTCTTGCGGAAGGTCTGCGGAAAACATCGTCTCCGGCTTTATAATCATGTAAATCAATTTCAAATAATTGTTCCATAACAACCTCCATCATTAAACAGAATTACACCGAGGTCTTAATGACCTCGGTGCTTTTCTTTTCTCTTTTGCTGTTTCAGTTCATACAAACGTTGCTCTTCTGCCAGTTTTTGCTCACGACTTCGGATTTTGCGTTCGGATTTAAACTGTTCGTGTTGCAATTTCAATGCTTGCTGAGATTTTGTTCCGATACCGGTATTACTCATCTGCTTTCTTACCTCACGCTGCATGCGTTTTGGATTTACATGCTTTTCCGTAACAGTAACTTCAACAGCCGGACTAAACTGCAAATTGTTGTAGTGTTTCAAGACAAAATCATAAATCTCATAATCCTTCGGCTCGGAATCAAAAGTTACCTTTGCCGCAGATAATTCACCGTCTTCAATCTTCTCAAAGATTCCAATCCAAAACGGTTCTTCAAAAAACACTGACAATTTACCAACATTCTCGCCCATAAAGATCCCTCCTTAATCTTTTTGAACAAAGAATGGACAACCCGGAGGGGCAGGTTACTTACCCCATCAAAATGATGGGACGGCCGGGCTACCTACCGGCTCTAGTACATCAAAATGTACATTGCGTTTTTATCTTTGTATTTATAATCATATCCTAATTATACTATTTATCAATATATATTTCCATTGTAATTTACATTTAGTAATGGCAACAAACTCGCCTTTACAAGGTTTTTCATTTTTAAGTTGATTTATTCCGGCAGCAGTAATATACTAAACATACCGAAACGGTTCGATTAGTTCATATAAAGGAGCGCAATATGCCAAAATTCGGAGAGATGGAAAAAGTGAGAATCAGACAACGTTTACTGGAAGAGGGAGAACGACTATTCAGTATGTACGGATTAAAAAAAGTTACTGTTGACGATATAGTCAAGGCTGTAAATATAGCAAAAGCAACATTTTATAAGTTTTATGACGGAAAAGAATATTTATTTTTGGACGTGGTGCAAAAGCAGCAAAAGGAGATATTTGACATACTGGAAGGTGTGTTGATGGAGAGCGAAATGAAAACGGACAGGGAAAGGGTGAAGACCGTCTTTTTTTCTATGTCCGAATTGGTGAAGAAGTATCCGTTGTTAACGGGAATCGATAATGAGACAAAAGAGATGGTTGTGAGAAAAATAGCACCGGAACGTATAGAAGAATTCAGTGCACAAGGATTTGATGCGGTAAAGACAATAGAGAATCATGGAATAGTTTTTCGATATGATACAGAAGTTGTATCAAATATATTTCATGCAATGTATCAGTCATGGATTTTTTTACAGGATCAATCTCCGGAGATGCAGAGTCAGGTTATTGATATTATGTTAGAGGGCGTCATTCAACAGATTATTTAGGAGGAAGATAATGAAAAAGCAGTATTTAATGACAGAGAGAGCTCATTTCATGTGTCCTAATATGCATTTTGGAATACTGATGGAAATTGAAAAAGAATATGATAAGGAAGCAATGAAAACTTCGTTATTACATTTGGCTGACGCACATCCGTTTCTTAAAAGTTTAATTACTTACGAAAATGGAACCGACAGGCTTTATTATCGTGTTACAGGCGAATCAAAGATAGATGTGGTTGTCAGGGAGAATAAAGCTGCTGTTTGGGCGGATTATGAAGAATTGTCAAAGCAGAACTGGAATGTATTTGAGAAGGGCCTGTTAAAAGTATATGTATGTCCGGAAAAGGACGGAATGACGGTATTGTTCGCTGCGCACCACCTGTTGGCAGACGGAAGAGGTTTATTGGAACTTTCACAGGAGTTTGCGCGTGATTATGTAAAGGGAATTGTACCGGCATATGCAGAAGAAAATCTTATGGAAAGTATTGATGATTTGCCGGAGGGAAGCAGATTATCAGGGATTGGCAAGTTGTTGGTCAGGCAGGCAAACAAGCAGTGGGTAAAAGAAAATCACAAGGTGAGTTATGAGCAATATGAGGATTTTGTAAAGCAGTATGCGGAGAAGAATAGGGTATCCTATGAAACATATGAGGCAGATAAGGAAGCTTTACAAAGGATGAAGGAGCTCTGTAAAGCAAATGGATTTTCTATCAATGACTTGTTGATGGCATATGTATACTTGCGGAAGGGAACGAAAAAAATTGTCATAGCATCGGATGTTCGAAATGTCATTTCAAATTATAACAAGGGGGCATTGGGAAATTATGCTACTGCTATGGGGATTTCGTGTAACGCAAAGACAACGGATGTGACAGAGATGGCTAAAAAAGTTCATAAAGCAGTTCAGAAGCATATGAAGAAAAATAGCAAGCTTATGCTGGTATTGGCATGTTATTTTGAGATGTCACCAACATTGCTTGATGCGGCAGTGATTTCTACAATTGGAGAATTTGAGAGTAAGGCGGGACACTTTGTTGGAGAAGGGATGCTTGGCTATGGACAGCCGGATTCATATAGCATTACGAATCTTGGAAAGATAGAAAATGATTGCATAAAATCAGTTATGTTTATTCCACCAGCGTCTCCAATTGCAAAGTTTACACTTGGAGTGGTAACATTAAATGAAGAGATGAGGCTGTGCAGCAGTGTGAATAAAAGAGCATTATGAGAGCAGTATGGAATAAGAATACGGCTTGACAATTTTCTTGCCCATCATATATTATACATACCAAAGATATGTATTTAAAAATGGAAGTCAGTTTAGGGAAATTATGAAGTTGCAGAGGAGAATTTTTATGGATAAGAATTTATATAAGTTATTTACAGAGGATACCAAATATGTTAATTATTCTCATCCGGCAATACAGAAAAAGGCACAGGAACTGTTTGAGGATGGTATGACGGAAGTGGAAAAGGCACAAAAAGCATACTATTTCGTCAGGGATGAAATTAAACATTCTTTTGATATAGGGGCAAAAGTCGTTAGTATTACTGCGTCTGATGCACTGTTAAACGGCACAGGAGTTTGCCATGTCAAATCCAATTTGCTTGCAGCTTTACTTCGTTCACAGGGAATACCTGCAGGATTTTGCTTTCAATATTTGACGCTTGATGACAAGGATGCTTCAAGAGGATATGTTACACATGGATATAATGCTGTTTATCTGGAGGCGCATTGGGTAAAGCTTGATGCGAGAGGAAACAAAGAAAATGTTCACGCCGAGTTTTCTTTGGGAGAGCCAATTCTCGCTTTTCCAATCAGAGAGGAATTGAATGAGTATGATGTTGCCGGAATTTTTGCAAAACCTAATATGACATCCATAAGATATTTGGAGAGTTTGCAGGAATTAGATCCGTATAAATATGCTGATTGCAATAGGGTAGAACAGAAACCGGATATTTTGTTGTAGGAATAATCAAATATAAATTTTGCGGACAGATTCGCTTGACAATCAAATAGGTATGTTTTACAATGCAAGTAATCACTTGCAAAGGTGGAAAGACATGTTTGATGAAACACAAAACAAGATTATTGATGCAACGATGTCTTTGGTGATGGAAAAAGGATATACTTCAACTACCACTAAGGATATTGCAAAAAAAGCGGAAGTTAATGAATGTACTATATTTCGCAGGTTCGGCAGTAAAAAAGAAATTATTGCAGCAGCGATGACACTGCCGGAATGGAATCCGTGTCTTCGGGAAGAAGATTTTGAAAGTACCGGAGATTTGATTGCGGATTTATGCTCTTTTTCTGAAGTGTATTTGCGAAAGGTTACTCCCAGGATGGTAAGAATATCTATTGGTCTTCGTTCGCCGGACTTGTATGAATTGACCAGAGATGGGATCAGGGAAGTGCCGGATACGTTCAAAAAGGTGCTTGTTGATTATTTTACAGAGATGCAGAAATTAGGCAAGCTGCAGACGGACAATATTGAAAGCCTGGCAGTTTCTTTTCTGGCAGTAAATTTTGGATTTGTGTTTTTTAAGGCATCCTTTGGAGATGGATTAACTGCGCTTCAATCCAAGGAATATATTGAAAGCAGTGTGAGAACTTTTGTAAATGGAATAGGTAAGTAGGGATGGTACGATAATAAGGTACCATTTCTTTTTACAAATCATGCAAGTGAACACTTGCAAAAAGGAGGAAAGATATGGTTTATTTTGTTGCAACTGTTTGTTTTGATAAGATTATGGAAGATCATGCGTATTTCGAGTACATTGAAAAAGTGGTGCCGATTGTCAAAAAGTATAATGGAAGATACTTGGTACGTTCCGAAAAAGTAATACCTTTAAGTGAAGAATGGATGCCGGACAGAGTGATAATTATTGAGTTTGATACAAAGGAACAACTGGAGACCTGTTTTGCGTCTGAAGAATATAGAAGAATAGCGCAACTGCGAGAAAACAGCGTAAAGAGTAATGCGATAATTGTTGAATGAGAGGTAGATTTGGTATGAAGATAATGGATAATATACATTTGATAAGAAATGAGTTTTATGTAACACCGGAAGTGAAAAGATATATAAACATCTATTTGATTACAGGGGAACACTGTTATTTAATAGACAGTGGTGTTTCCGGTTCGGCGAAGATTATAGAGGAATATATGCATTCCATCGGCAGAAAATTGTCCGATATTAAAGGGATATTTCTTACACATGCTCACCCGGATCATATTGGTGGAGCAGCCGAAATAAAAAATATTGCGGGAGCAAAGGTGTATGCGCCAAAGCAGGAATTAAACTGGATTGAGGATATTGATGTGCAATATAAGGAGCGTCCAATTCCAAACTTCTACAAATTGCTATCCCAATCGGTAGCGGTAGATGTGGCTCTTTCGGATGGCGATGTAATTTCATTGGAAGAGGGATTGCGGATTCAGGCAATTGAGACACCCGGGCATTCGCATGGTTCCATGTCCTTTGTGCTCAATGATACTGCGGTTTTTACAGGAGATGCAATACCGGTGGCCTATGATCTGCCAATCTTTGTGAACTATGAAAAAAGTGTACAGTCGCTTGATAAAATCAGTGAATTATCGAATGTTCAATATACTTGTCCGGCTTGGGATGAGGTATATGATAAGGAAAAATTGGCAGAGGTAATTCATAATAGTAAAGATATGTTGGAACGGCTCAGGAGCGCAACGGTTCAGGTCGAAAGAGAATGCAGTCAGGCCGGTGAGGACGAAAAGTTGGTAAAGATTTTAAAACAGGTCGGTATGCAGCAATATATGGGGAATCCGTTAGTGGCAAAAAGTATATACGCCTGTAAATGGCACGCATCCGAATTTTTAGGATAATAATTTTATCCATCTCGATTTGCTTTATGGGACATACTGGAGTTTGGGCGGCGGAAGTCGTGAGCTTTTTATCAAACCTGAATAATGCATTGCATTTTTCACATAATTATCATATACTAAAAGTAGGAAAAGTAGGGTGAATCCTACAAACGGGAGGAAATGGTATGGAGAATATGATTGTAGATAATGCAAAAGTAATGTCAAAGGGACAGATCACACTACCTAAAGAGATCAGAGATAAATTAGGTTTATCAGCAGGCGATAGAGTAACATTGATTTGTGAAGGTGATCAGGTGGTTATGATGAATGCGGCTGTTTACGCAATGAAAATGTTACAAAAAGGAATGGAAGGTCAGTCCAATATGGTTGGTCTTGATACAGAAGAAGCCATTGACGAGTTAGTTGCGGAAGTAAGAGATGAAGTGGAAGGTTTATGAGAGTATTGATAGATACAAATATTTTGATTTCAGCAGCATTGAGTTCTAATGGTACGCCATATAAGGCTTTTCTAAAAGCTGTGACTTATCCAAACAAAGGAATTGTCTGTGACCAGAATATTGAGGAATTGCGACGTATCTTTAATCGCAAATTTCCGCAGAAAATATCATTGTTGGAGCATTTCTTATCAATCGCACTTTTGGCAATGGAGGTAGTGCCTACACCGATTGAAGAAACAGAGGAAGAAAATTACATCAGAGATGTAGCTGATCGTCCAATTCTTCGAGCTGCTCTTAATGCTAAGGTTGACGTATTATTAACAGGTGACAAAGACTTTTTGGAGTCTGGAATTAGAAATCCGAAGATATTGACTGCGGCAGAATTCGTTTCGATATAGTATATTATAAAGCATTACGAAAATTGTGAGATGGATAATAATTTTATCCATCTCGATTTGCTTTATGGATGAACATTCTCCGAAAAAATATGATATTATGTGTTTGTTCAAAAAAATGAACAGTTAGGAGAAAGAATATGGATGTAAAACAGGAATTAACCAAATTACGGGCGGAATTTCATGACTGTCAAAAAATACTTACAGCACTTGGAGATGAAACAAGGCAACATTTGTTTTCCATGATGATGATGACAAGCTGTGATGGGAGCAGAGTAGTAGATATTGCAGCAAAAACAAATTTATCAAGAC